>JAVVEF010000057.1:0-16871 GCA_032251275.1 Lutibacter sp. | reverse complement strand
GCCGCCCATGCCACTCCGCAAACCGCCGGTAAACCTAAAATAGTCGCGCATGGTAAAAGGCGCTTTACCGATATTGTTGAAATCGGCCAACAGGTTGATACTTTTTTCCGGACTGTAATAAAAAAGTTTTGGTTTTGCGGCATATTTTTCGTTATCGCCGGCGCCGGCATTCACTTCACCAAACCAAAATCGTTTTTTTCCCTGTTTCAATTTGATGTTGATCACAATATTGTCTTCATTGTTGGTAACGCCGCGCATCCCCGAAACTTCGTTGTAATTTTTAAGCACCTGCACTTTATCGATGGCGCTTGCAGGAATATTTTGTGTTGCCAATTTTGAATCGCCGTCGAAAAATTCTTTTCCTTCCACCAACACTTTCTGCACTTTTTTGCCTTCCACTTCCACTTCACCGTTGTCGTCAATATCAATTCCCGGCAATTTTTTTAGGACATCTTCCAACTTTTTTTCTTTTCCTGAGGTAAATGAATCGGCGTTATATACAATGGTGTCGCCCACAATTTTCACAGGCATTTCATAAGTGATTTGCACTTCATTTAAAGATTCATTGGATTCTTCCAGCACAATATTTTGGGAAATATCGGCAGCTGATTTTCCAACAGTAATTTCCACGTTTTTGGTGTTGAAACCCAAGTAACTCACCTTTAAAGTATATGCTTCATTTTGATTCAGACTTAACCTGTAATTTCCTTTTGAATCGGTGATGGAATACGATTGCAAAATATTGGTGCCTTTTTTAAAAGCAATCACATTGGCCATTTCCAAAGGCTTGTCGGCATTGTCTTTAACGATGCCTTCCAATTTTACGGACTGCGAAAAAATGATAAACGGGAATATTAGGAATACAAGAAAACTTAATGCTTTTTTCATTTAAAGAATGATCTGTTGGATGTTGAATGTTGGATGTTGAATGTTGGATGTTGAATTATTAATTGCCTCTCATATGCATTCCTGATCCAGCGCCACCACTTTTTTGACGCTCATTTTGAAATCTTTCCCGCATTTCTTTCATTTTTTCTTTCAATAGCTCGTCATATTCTTTTTGGGTCATCACTTTGCCTTTGTCAGGTTCGCTTATGTCGGATTTTTCTTTAGGATTCATCACAATTTTGGTGCACATAATTTGCGTATTTCCGGCATTGATTTCCAAAATTAAGCCCGGTAATCCCCAATAATCTACTGGGCCGTGGCTTACCGGAATGTCCATACTGTACCAAGCGCTTACCGGAACCAGTTCTATTTTTTGTTCTACTTCTTTTTCTTCTTCTTTGTTGTCGTTATTTCTTCTTCCGAAGGAAAAAGTGCCTGCATTCGCTGGCATTTCAATAATAGTTGTTGCTTTAAAACACAAATTATTACCAATCATTTTAGTTTCCTGCTCCATTTTCCAATCATAGGTTTTTAAGGAATCTTTAATCAGAAAATTTTTGCCGCTGAACTCATTTTCTTTTGCTGATGTTTTTGTTTGCGTATTTTTATAGTATTTCCCCGATGCGCCACCGCTCATCATCGCAAAACGCATTCCCGGACCACCTGCTCCTTGATCCAGTTTTACTTCTTCTTTATAGATGGAAGCCGTCTTGTCGAATGTCAATATATAGGTTTTTTCCATTTGATTTTTCATCATTTCCTCAATCCGCTTAATCCTGTCTGCAGGAATTCCCGAAGCTGCCAAATCCATTTCAACCTTGGTTTTTGTCTGATAAACTGCGCTTCCCTGAAAATTTTGTGCGCTTAAAATGGTTTGCATGAATAAGAAAACAAACACGATGCATTTTAAAAGAACATTTAACATTTTACTGATTTTAAAATTATTTACGAACAAATATAGCTCCAAAAAAATTTCAATATCGTTAATTAGTGTTAACGATTGTTAAGCGATTATTTTATGCCAATTTATGTGCTTAACTTTGTGATTATGAATAAAAAGAATTACAAATGGGTGGTGTATTTTATTGGGGTAACCATATTTACCACCATTGCGGTTCAGGTGTATTGGAATTATAGGGAGTATCAGATAAACAAACAGAATTTAATCAGTAAAGTTCAACAAAGTTTGGACAATTCTGTGGAAACGTATTTTGCCAATTTAACCAAATCAGGGATTATTACTTTCACTTCACCCAATCCAAAAAATTCAAAAGACCAGACGGATACCATTGTGGTGAGCACCAATTCCAAATGGGGTTTGCGAAAAAAAGTGGACAGCACCCTTCAAAATATCGCCAAACAAAAAAATCAGAAACCTTTATTCATCAACAGCCAAAGAAATCACGCGTTTTTTACGCCGGATGATGTTATTCCAAAAAATATTGACAGTTTAATTTCAAAGGTTTTTATTTCCATTTCCAGAGATACTTTAGACCTTGCAAAATTGGATAAATATTTGTTTGAAGAGTTTAAACGCACGCATATTGGAATTGATTACGCCTTAAAATATGACTATTTTCAGTGGATTTCAGATGACAATTTCGATAAAAAAACCATCGACCACAAACTTGAAAATTTCCCTGAAAAGCATTTGACGGTCGTTTCAAAATCCACTTATTTGCCGCACAGAAGCCATTTGGAACTTCAGTTTACCAATGAAACCGCCATTTTGCTGAAAAATTCCTTCATCAGCATTTTGCTTTCGCTTATTTTGTCAATCAGCATTATCGCAAGTTTGGTGTATTTGTTAAAAACCATTTACAAGCAAAAACAACTTGCTGAAGTAAAAAACGATTTAATCAACAACATCACGCACGAATTTAAAACGCCTATCGCCACCATTTCAACCGCGCTGGAAGCCATGAAAAACTTCAATGCGCTGGAAGATAAGGCAAAAACCGAAAAATACATTTCCATCGCCAATTCACAAGTGGCCAATTTAAATGTGATGGTCGAAAAAATATTGGAAACCGCCGCCTTAACGCACCAACAACTGGCGCTGAACAAACAACCTATTGTAATTGCCAAACTTCTGGAACTTGTGATTGCAAACTATAAAATAACCGCTCCTGAAAAAACAATCAACTTTAAAAATAATATTGGAAATGCTGTTTTAAACGTTGATAAATTCCACTTCGGAAACGCGTTCGGAAATATCATAGACAATGCACTGAAATACGGCGGAAAAACAATTGATGTTCAATTGTCATCCATCAAAAACACGGTTGAAATTGTGATTAAAGACAGTGGAAACGGCATTCCAAGAAATCAGAAAGACAAGGTTTTTGAGCAGTTTTACAGAATTCCGACAGGCAATACGCACAACGTAAAAGGTTTTGGCATTGGTTTGTACTACACCAAAAATATTATTGAAAAACACGGTGGCAGCATTTCCATTGTTTACGATGCAAAAAACGCTACCTTGTTTAAAATTATATTGCCAAATGCCTAATCCCGTAAAAATATTGCTGGCGGAAGATGAACCTTCTTTGGGACAAATAATTAAGGAAAGTTTGGAAACCCGGAATTTTGAAGTGCTTCTTTGCGCCGATGGTGAATTGGCTTATACCACTTACAAACGGGAAAATCCGCTATTATTGGTTTTGGATGTGATGATGCCGAAAAAGGACGGATTTACGCTCGCCAAAGAAATCAGACAGGAAAATCCCGATATTCCCATCATATTTTTAACGGCAAGATCGCAAACCGAAGACGTGGTGCAAGGCTTTAATTTGGGCGGAAACGACTATTTAAGAAAACCTTTCAGCATGGAAGAATTGATTGTGCGCATCAACGCGCTTTTAAAAAGAGGCGATTACGAAAACGGCACTGAAATCATTAAAATAGGCGATTATCTTTTCAATGTTAAAAATCAGACGCTTGTTTTGAATGGCAATATTGAAACCCTGACACACCGGGAATCGGAATTGTTGCATCATTTAATTCAGTATAAAAATAAGGTGCTGGAACGTTCTTTTATCCTCAAAAAATTGTGGGGAGACGATGATTTCTTCAATGCCCGCAGCATGGACGTTTTTATCACCAAGCTTCGAAAAAAACTAAAAGACGATTCTTCCATCCAAATTATTAACGTTCGCGGCTACGGTTATAAGTTAATTTTTTAAAGTGCCCACTTTTGTGTTGGTAAAACATAAAAATTTTAAGTAAATTAGCTTTTTTCAAATTCATTTAAAATTTAACTATGCACGTAGCAATTGCCGGTAATATTGGCGCAGGTAAAACCACCCTGACCAAACTGTTAGCCAAACATTACAAATGGGAACCCCATTACGAATCTGTTGAAGAGAATCCCTATTTAGATGATTTTTACGGTGAAATGGAACGCTGGTCGTTTAACTTGCAGGTTTATTTTTTAAACAGCCGTTTCCGCCAAATTTTGGAAATACGGGAAAGCGGCAAAAACCTGATTCAGGACAGAACCATTTATGAAGATGCCCGAATTTTTGCCCCCAATCTTCACGCAATGGGCTTGATGACCAACCGCGATTTTGTGAATTACGAATCGCTGTTTGAATTGATGGAACGTTTGGTTTCTCCGCCCGATTTGCTAATTTATTTAAGAGCTACCATCCCAACGCTGGTGGGACAAATTCATAAAAGAGGCCGCGAATACGAAAACTCCATCAGCATCGATTATTTAAGCCGATTAAATGAGCGCTACGAAGCCTGGATCACAAAATACACGAAAGGGAATTTACTGATTATTGATGTAGACAAACTAAATTTTGTGGACAATCCTGAAGATTTGTATGCTGTAATCAACAAAATAGACGCCCAAATTAACGGACTTTTTTAAAAAAATAAGCCATTCTGAAAGCTGAAAAACATTATATCACCTATTTAACCAATAAAACGGGAAGCGTTTATTTGTTTGAAATAATTTCAAAAAAAATTAAGACAACCTAAAATGGGAAAATACGTAAACGATAATTTAATCAATGATGAACGCGTTGAATTGGAAACCTCTTATCACTAGATCATATTTTTTAGTTTAAAAGCGCTTTTTACCTTGTTTATCACACCGCTTATTGACCGATATACCGATGAATTTGCCATCACCAACAAACGCGTCATTATCAAAACAGGATTAATCAGCAGAAAAACCTTTGAAATGAACCACTCAAAAATTGAAAACGTGAATGTTGACCAAAGTATTTTAGGGAGAATTCTCGGCTACGGAACCATCAGTATTGTGGGTTCCGGCGGCACAAAAGAAGTGTTTCCAAACATCAGAAAACCATTGCAATTCAGAAAGAAATTTCAGGAAACGTCTATTTAATCGATTGGAATACTATCAAATAAATTTCTACTTCTAAAAAATAAGCGGGTTTTTTCCTATCCATAAATATCAGTTTTACTTTGCAGAAAAACACAAAACGACAATCTGCAAATCCGATTGCACAACTATTCCTTCAATAAAAAAATGACGAATATCAATTGGTAAAATGACCGTCGTCATTTGATTTCATTGATATTTTCACTCATTTGTGCTACATTATCAATAACCGACAAAAGCACAAAAAAAGGCAAAAACAAACACAAATTTGTAAAAATGATTCAAAAAAATCATCAAAAGGGTGACCTATAAAAGAATGGGAATCTTAAATGGATCATAAAATGCCTGAATTTATTAGCCAAGCGTAACAGGGAATTATGAATTCTAAGATGGTAAAAATTTCAAAACATAGCAACAACACATTGATCTACGGAAAAATTACCTCTGTGCGTGGAAGTGTTGTACGCATCGGTTTTGAAAATAACTTACCTCCTATTTACACCTTGTTATATGCAGGTAAAAACAGAGAAATTGTTATTGAAGTATTGACGCAAATCGACAAAAATCATGTTAAGGGAATTGCACTGACACCTACCAGAGGATTGGCGCGAGGAATGGTTGCGGAAACATCAGGCAAGCAACTTTCAGTTCCAGTTGGCAGGGAAATTTTGGGTAGAATGTTTGATGTGTTTGGCAATACCATCGACAATCTTGAGCCATTGCCAAAACTCGAAAAACGCAGTATTCACCAATCACCGCCACAATTAGACAAAAGATTATCGAAATCGGAAGTTTTTGAAACCGGCATTAAAGCTATTGACGTTTTATTGCCTTTGGAACTTGGCGGAAAAGCAGGTTTGTTTGGTGGCGCCGGTGTTGGAAAAACAGTGTTGCTTACGGAAGTGATTCACCATATGGTTGGGAAAAATGAAGGAATAAGTATGTTTTGCGGAATAGGAGAACGCTGCAGGGAAGGCCATGAACTGTATTATGATATCAAAAATGCCGGGGTTCTCGACAATATGGTTATGATTTTCGGACAGATGAATGAGCCACCAGGCGCACGTTTCAGGGTTGGCCATGCCGCTTTAACCATGGCTGAATATTTTCGCAATGACGAACAACGCGATGTGCTGTTGCTGATTGACAATATTTTTCGTTTTATTCAAGCGGGAATGGAAGTTTCCGGTTTAATGGGACAAATGCCATCTCACTTAGGTTATCAGCCAACTTTAGGTACCGAACTGTCGAAACTGCAGGAGCGAATTGCAAACACAAAATCGGGTGCCATCACTTCTATTCAGGCAGTTTACGTACCGGCAGATGATTTAACCGATCCTGCAGCAGTGCACACCTTTTCACACCTCTCGGCATCCATCGTTCTTTCAAGAAAAAAAGCAAGCGAAGGTCTTTACCCAGCCATTGATTTGCTGCAGTCCAATTCTAAAATGGCCACTCCCATAACTATTGGCGAACGTCATTATCGCATTGCGCAGCAAATAAGGCAAACACTTGCAAAATATGAAGCACTAAAAGATATTATCGCTATGCTGGGATTGGAACAATTGTCGGTTAACGACCGCAATATTGTAAATCGTGCCCGGCGCATTGAACGTTTTTTGACGCAGCCATTTTTCACTACTGAACAATTTACTGGTATAAAAGGCAAATTGGTCAGTTTAAATGAAGCTTTGGATGGCTGCGAACGCATTCTTTCAGATGAGTTTAAAGAATATCCGGAGAGCGATTTTTATATGATTGGCGCTATTGATGAAGTGAGGAAAAAAGAAATACAAATGAATGAAAAATGATTTTTGAATTACAATTTACGATTTACGAAGATTTAAATACTTAATAGGGTTGAAAAGATTGGAATTAAAACAAAAAGATCATGAAATTAAAAATTCTGTTGCCTTATAAGATTTTTATTGAATCAGTTAATGTGAACCGTATTGTTTTTGAAACAAGCAAAGGTTCTTTTGGTTTATTGCCACAGCGTCTTGATTGCGTGGCGGCATTGGTGCCCGGAATTTTTACTTATGAAACAGACGACCATAAAATTAACTATATAGCCATTGATCAGGGCATCTTAATTAAAGCGGGGCATGAAGTTTTAGTTTCTGTACGCAATGCCATTGGGGGCGTGGATCTTGGAAAACTTCAAGAAACAGTTAAAAAAACATTTTTGGATTTGGAGGAACGTGAACAAAAAGCCCGTATGGTTACGGCAAAAATGGAAAGTGAGTTTATACAAAGTTTAGAAAAATTCCACAAAGAGTAAATTCCGAAATAATGGCAGATATAAATAAAAATGAAGAAGGTCTTTTTATAAAAAAAATTGGGGAAAAAGAAAGACAAAAACTTAAATCACTCCGAAAGGACAAAGAAAGTATTTGGTCAGGATTGAGCATGTTTGGTATGGTGGGCTGGTCAATCGCCGTTCCTACTTTATTGGGAACGATGCTCGGTATTTGGCTTGATAAAAGCAAACCGCAGTCATTTTCATGGACATTGACTTTTTTGGTGGCCGGACTGTTTACGGGATGTCTTATTGCCTGGTTTTGGGTATCAAAAGAAGATAAAGGAATGAACAAAAATAATCAGGATGAATGAAATAATACAATATATTCTTATGCTCACGACAGGTTTTGTGTTAGGCATGCTGTTTTTTGGCGGACTTTGGTTTACGGTAAAGAAATCGGTTTCGGCTAAAAATCCTGTTGTATGGATTGTAGGGAGTTTTATTGTTCGCATGGGAAGTGTGCTGCTAGGATTCTATTATATGGCCCAATTTGGCTGGCGGGCAATGTTTTTGGGGTTGCTTGGACTTATTATGGCACGCATTATTACCATGTATTTTATCAAAAAGTATGATGCCAAACAACATTTATCAAAATAAAAAAGAGAATTATGAAATTTAGTCCGGATGAAATCGTGTTTTGGGAATATGGCTTTATAAACTTAAATCTGACCATAGTGACTACCTGGGCAATTATGCTTGTGCTTACAATTGCTGCCGGATTAATAACGCGAAATCTCAAAAAAGACTTGCAAATTTCTAGTTGGCAAAGCCTGCTTGAAATAATTGTAATCAACATAAACAGTCAAATTGAAGAAATTGGCATAGACAATCCCAAAAAATATATTGGATTTATAGGCACATTGTTTTTATTTATCGCCACCGCCAATTTATTTGTCATTCTTCCGTGGTATCAAGCCCCAACGGCTTCAATTTCTACAACTGCGGCGCTTGCTTTATGTGTTTTTTTGGCAGTGCCGTTTTTCGGAATAACCGAAAAAGGCTTCAAGGATTATTTAAAATCATATGTTCAGCCAACTTTTATTATGTTGCCGTTTAACCTCATCGGTGAAGTATCGCGCACTTTGGCCTTGGCTGTCAGATTGTTTGGTAACATTATGAGTGGCGGTGTAATTGTAGCCATCATGTTAAGTGTAGCGCCTCTTATATTTCCGGCAATCATGAATGCACTCGGGCTTATAACGGGCATGGTTCAAGCCTATATATTCAGTATTCTGGCAACAGTGTATATCGCTGCTGCCGTTAAAAATATAGAATCAATCAAATAAAATTAATGTAACAATCACTTTAAAATAAAAGAATATGGAAAATTCAACACTCATAGCACTTGTATCAATTATTACTGCCGGTGTAATTATGATAGTCGGAAGTATTTTTCCTGCAATAAGCGAAGGAAAAGCGGTGGCAACCGCATTAAGTTCATTGGCACAACAGCCGGATGCGGCGCCAACCATCACCAGAACTTTATTTGTTGGGCTGGCGATGATTGAGTCTACCGCCATTTATTGCTTTGTGCTTGCCATGATTCTTATTTTCGCCAATCCGTTTTGGAATCATTTTATAGGAAGTTAAAATTTTTACACATGAAAATAGATTGGTTTACAGTAATTGCACAGGTCATAAATTTTGTCATTTTGGTATGGCTTCTGAAACGTTTTCTTTATAAGCCAATACTAAATGCCATAGACGATCGCGAGCAAAAAGTAAATTCCCAATTGGCCGAAGCAGAAAATAAAAAACTGGAAGCCAAATTGGAACGGGATGAATATATTGAAAAAAACGAAAATTTTGACAAAGAAAAACAAGAGCTGACGGAAAAAGCCATTGCGGAAACAAAAGAGGAACGCGAGCGGCTTTTGAAAGAAGCAAGACAGGATGTCGATGCCATGAAGGCCAAACATTCCGCTGCAATAAAAGAAATGCAGAACAATCTTATTAAGAAATATGGCCAAAACATGAAAGAGGATATTCTTTCTATCTCAAAAAAAACATTGTCCGATCTCGCCTCAGAAAATTTGGAAGCGCAAGTGGTTAGTATTTTCATTAAACAACTGGATGATTTAAAAGATGACGAAAGAAATCATTTCATGCAATCCTTTAAATCAGACACAAATCCCGTGCTGGTAAAAAGTGCTTTCAGTCTGCCTACAGAACTGCAAAACAAAATCAAAATCGCCGTCAATAAAATTCTGGAATCAGAAACAACTTTTGAGTTCGAAGTAAAACCTAACTTAATTGCCGGCATTGAAATGACCGCAAACGGTTATAAACTGGCTTGGAGCATTTCAGAATATCTAAACTCACTTAAAAAAAATATGGTTGAAAGCGGGGAAGAAAATTGAAATCCACCATTAAAAAGGAATCACATGCCAAAAAATGAACTCAAAAAAAATATTCAAAAAACCTTTCGGGATCTGGATGCAAAAATTGAAAATCATGTGTTCTCTTTTAGGCCTCGGGAAGTGGGAACCATTAAGAGTATTTCACCCGGAGTGGTCATGGTTTCCGGCTTGCCAAATGTTGGATTTGAAGAATTACTGAAATTCCCCGCAAATTTATTTGGCATCGCCTATAATATTGATGAAGATGAAATTGGTGTTATTCTTCTTGGAGAATATCCTTTGTTGCAGGTTGGAGACGAGGTTGAAAGAACAGGCCGTGTGATGGACATTCCGGTTGGGGCAGCTTTTATTGGAAGAGTGATTAATCCTCTGGGAGAACCTTTGGACAACAAAGGATTTATTCCCTACAGCGAACGCCTCCCCATTGAACGCAAGGCTGCTGCAATTATGGACCGCAACGCAGTTTCCGTTCCTTTACAAACCGGAATAAAAGTAATTGACGCACTTATTCCTGTCGGGCGAGGACAACGAGAACTGATTTTAGGCGACCGACAAACAGGTAAAACCTCCATCGCCGTTGACACAATCATCAATCAAAAAGATAAAAATGTCATTTGTATTTACTGTGCCATTGGCCAGCGTATCGCATCCGTTTCAAAAGTAATTGCCAATCTGATAGAAAAAGGAGCGATGGAATTTACCATTGTAATGGTAACAGAAGGAAACAATGCACCCGGATTAAAGTATATCGCTCCGTATGCCGCCACCAGTATGGCTGAATATTTTATGGAACAGGGAAAAGATGTGCTGATTGTTTATGACGATCTTACCCACCATGCCCGCGCTTATCGCGAACTTTCGTTGCTACTGAGAAGACCTCCGGGCCGTGAAGCATTTCCAGGTGATATTTTTTATATCCACTCAAGATTGCTGGAAAGAGCCACACAATTAAATGAAAAACTGGGAAGCGGTTCGCTTACGGCATTACCGATTATAGAAACCGAAGCCCAAAATATCTCTGCCTATATTCCCACCAACCTCATTTCAATCACCGACGGACAAATTTACCTCTCTCCCAATCTGTTTGAGCTTGGAATTTTACCCGCAGTTGATGTAGGAAAATCCGTTTCACGTATTGGAGGAAAAGCGCAGTTACCGGCATTCAGCTCCATTACCGGCAGCATAAAACTTGCTTACGCCCAATTTGAAGAATTGGAAAGTTACGCGCGTTTCGGAACGCGAATTGACGATCATTCCAAAAAAATTATTGAACATGGCAATAGAATTCGCTCCTGGCTTAAACAACTCGAGCTTCACCCATTGTCGGTTTCTGAACAAATTATCGTTCTTCTAGCTTTAACAGAAGGCCTTTTTGATCATATCGCCATTGAAAAGATGGGAAGCGCGGAAACTGCTTTGCTAAAAAAAAGCAAAGATTTACCAGATGAGATTTTACAGAACATATTTTCCAAGAAGAATTTAAACGAAACAGAAAGGGAAACTATTTTGGCTATTGCAGCAGAAGCACTTGCTGAATTTGAAATAACATCAGAAGAAAATAAACCTTAAAAATTGATAAATGGACACCTTAGAAGGCCTACGCAGAAAACTTGCAGGCGCCGAAGATTTGAAAACGGTAGTACGAACCATGAAAGCAATTTCTGCGGCAAACATCAATCAATATGAGTTGGCGGTTAACGCGCTTGAAGATTATTACAAAACGGTGGCATTGGGATTTTTAGTCCATTTTGATAAACGAAAGGAAATACTGTCAGATAAAAAAGAAGAACCAGATACAGAAAACAAAAAGTTAATTTGCGCGATTGTTTTTGGGTCAGATCAAGGACTTGTGGGGCAGTTTAACGATTCGCTTACTTCTTTTGTATCCCATTCCCTGCAAAATTTATCGGGTAAAAAAGAAATATGGGCTGTGGGTGAACGCGTTCAGTTACTGCTCTCAGATATCGGTTTAAATGTAGCCAAACTATTTACCGTTCCAAATTCAGTTAATGCCATTACGCCGCTGGTTGGTGATATTCTGGTCCAAAGTCAGGAAAACATTGAAGCCGGAATCTTAAATGAGTTCTATATCTTTTACAACAAACCAAAAGATCCTGATGGATACAAGCCTATTATGAGACAATTGCTGTCATTAGACAAGAGATGGAAACGTTCCTTCGACAAATTTCAATGGCCAACAAATAAAATTCCGCAAATTGCTGGTGAAGCACAACCTACCTTAAAATCGCTCATTCGTGAATATCTTTTTGTATCCTTATTTAACGCTATCGCAGCATCTTTGGTGAGCGAAAACAGTAGCCGTTTAAGCGCCATGGAGCGGGCCAATAAAAATATAGAAGAGCTATTACACGCCCTTAAGCTTAAATACCATCAGGAAAGGCAAAAATCAATTAATGAGGAATTGTTCGATGTCATTGCCGGATTTGAAGCATTGAAATCCGACGAAATTTCAAACAAGAATATTATTTAAAACTGCTTTTCAATTTATTATAAAATTTTGGACGTACCCCTTTGGGTCGGGCTTTTCGTTGCAAGTCCTCGCCACGCCCAAAAGCGTGCCTGCGGGCTTTCCACTTTAATCCCTTACGCAGCTTCAATTTATAATTCAAAATCAGTTTAATCTCATAACAATTATTATTTACTTCCCTTATTGTTAAAACCAAAAAATGCTGGTGGCATCGTTTGGCAAGATTCTTGCCCCTTTTCCACATAGTTTTAAAAATTAATACGGCAATAAAAATACCCAAACAATAATATGTTACCATTTGTAATATCTTTAGCCTAAATTCACCGACATTATAGAATTCAACGTATGCAACTCCTAAAAAACGCCCGTTTTAAAAAATACCTGAAATACTTTTTAATAACAATTTCATCTATCATCTTGTTAAGTATCCTGTTCTTTTTTGCCGTTTATTCCGGAATTTTTGGATCCTTGCCCAACAAAGCGGAATTGGCTGCCATCAGCAATCAGGAAGCATCACAAGTCATTTCTTCCGACCATAAAATCATAGGAAAATATTTTGCGGAGAACCGCACCAATATTGCCTGGGATCAAGTGCCCGATCATTTGAAGAACGCCTTAATTGCTACGGAAGACAAGCGATTTTTTACGCATAACGGGTACGATCTTCAAAGTTATTTTCGTGTTTTTTTCAAAAGTATTTTGATGGGCGACAATAAAGGTGGCGGAAGCACACTGACCCAGCAATTGGTTAAAAATTTATACGGCCGCAGCAATTTCAGTGTCTTAAGTATGCCGGTAAACAAAATAAAAGAAATTATTATCGCCGCCCGTCTGGAGGATATGTACACCAAAGAAGAACTTTTATTGCTCTATCTAAATTCCGTGCCTTTTGGCGAAAACCTTTACGGCGTGGAAACTGCTTCCCACAGGTATTTTAACAAATCGGCCAGCAAGTTACTGGTTGAAGAATCGGCTGTTTTGGTAGGATTGTTAAAGGCAAATACCTATTTCAATCCGCGTTTGAATCCCAAAAATTCTCTTGAACGCAGGAATATGGTGTTGGATTTAATGGGAAAGCAAGGTTATTTAACCACTGAAGAAGCTGAGAATCTGCAAACATTACCCCTAAAATTGAACTATGAAAACGTGACTTTAAATGCGCCCGCAGGTTATTTTGTTCATCAGGTAAAGAAAAAAAGTCTGGAATTGCTGGAAGATCTTAAAGACGAAAACGGCAAGAAATATGACCTTGAAAAAGACGGACTTAAAATATACACCACCCTGAATATGCAGGTTCAGAAAATGGCCACGGATGGCATCAAAAAACATATGGCCGCAATGCAAAAAGTGTTGGACAAAGAACTTGAAAACCACAATTTTAAAAAAGTCTGGCTCTCAAAACTTAAAACCGAGGGCAAGCTAACAGATAAGGACAAAGAAAAAAGAAATATTGAAGTATTTGACTGGAAAGGATTAACCACTAAAAATATGAGCAACATAGACAGTTTGTGGCATTATTATAAAATGCTGAATGCCGCGGTGCTCATCACCAATCCAAAAAACGGAGCTGTCATTACCTGGATTGGCGGCAACGATTTCAGAAAACTTCCTTTTGATATGGTGCAGTCGCACAGGCAAATTGCCTCGGCTTTTAAACCCATTTTATACGCAACGGCTTTTGAAAACGATTTTGAACCCTGCAACTATATGGAGAATGAGGAAAAAACCTATTCAGAATATGATGATTGGTCGCCCAAAAATTTTGACCATAAATTTACTCGGGACAGCACGGTTGCAATGTGGTATTCACTAACCCATTCCATGAACCTGCCAACGGTTGATTTGTATTTTAAAGTTGGCAGACAAAAGTTGCTGAACACCTGCAATAAACTGAATTTTCCCAAAATAAAGGATGTTGCGCCGTCAATGGCTTTAGGAACACTCGATTTATCGCTTGTTGAAATTGTGAGCGCTTATGGTGCTTTTGCCAATAAAGGACAAACAACTAAGCCAGTGATGATTGATAAAATTACCGATGCCAACGGAAAAATATTATATGAAAGAGAAGCCTCAGAATTTGACAGAGTTTTTAGTGTAAAAACCAGTCAGATGATTACCGCCATCCTAGAAAATGCGATCAATAATGGAACGGGAACCAGAATACGAAACCAATATGGCATTAGTGCAGATATTGCCGGAAAAACGGGTACTGCCCAAAACTATTCAGACGCCTGGTTTATTGCCTACACGCCCGATTTGGTGATAGGAATCTGGGTTGGCGCCAGTACACCCGACGTTCATTTTTACAGCGGACAGGGGTCGGGATCTTCACTGGCGCTGCCAATTGCCGGTAATGTACTTCGTGGCATTGAAAACGACGCAAAATTGAGGAAACAATTCCTTACCCCGTTTTCAATTCCGAATTATATTTATGATGACATGCAATGCGATCCTTACCACCAAAAAGGAATTACAGGCTTTTTTAGAAGGCTGTTTAATTAATATTTCAAGGGTTGAAAAACCATTAAAACTTCAAAATGAACCTACCGCCTTTTAATATTTTTCCACTACTTTCTGATGATAAAATTAGGCTGCGACAAATTATTGCCTCAGACATGAATGAACTTCTTGAAATTTCATACTATGATGCCAAACAGGCAAAAAACGTAGCGCAAGCGATTGAAATGCAGGCGAAAATAGACACGGATTATGATGAAGGAAATTCGATTCATTGGGGTATCGAAGATATTTCAACAAATAAAATTGTGGGAACTTGCGGTTATTATCGCGGACTCAACAAAGGTGAAGGAGAATTGGGTGGTGTTTTGCTTCCGCAATTTAGAGGACAAGGTTTTATGACAAATGCGATGCAATTAGCCATTGACTTCGGATTGAAAAATATGGAGCTCAAACGAATCTGGGCTATTACCTCCAAACAAAATACCCAAGCCATAAAACTTCTAAAAAGGCTTAACTTTATCAAATTTACCGTCTTGTCGGATGATGAAATTGAATATGAATTGAAAAAATAAGGTAAAAATTTATAAAAAACCAATCACTAATTTTCTGCAGCAAAAATTGAATCTTCCCTAAAATTATAGCTTCATTTAATAAAGCAATAAACATTCATTTTGAGTACTTTTGCAAATCAAATTTACAAACAACCGCGATATAAGATATGAGAAATTGGCTAAAATTTGTTAACAATAATAAACGTTTACTAAATTTTGGTTTTTTATTTAATTTCTTTTCAGCCTTGGGGCAAACATTTTTTATCTCTTTATTTGTTCCTTATTGGATTGAAACATTTAAAATAACCAATGCTTCTTTTGGCTCTATTTATGCCATTTTAACTATTATTTCAGCGTTTTTGATTTCATTTTTTGGTCGGTTTATTGATAAAATGCCATTATCCAAGTTTGGTCAATTTATTTTCTCTGGCCTCATGATTTCTGTAATTATATTGTCACAGGCCTATAACTTAGTCGTTTTAATGATCGGACTTTTTTTGGTGCGTTTGTTTGGACAAGGCTTAATGACCCATACCTCATCAACGGGAATTGCAAAATATTTTACCGATCAAAGAGGAAAAGCACTAGGTTTCACGGCGCTTGGACATCCGGCAGGGCAATTTATTTTACCACTTTTGATTGTGCCGTTTATCGCTTTTTCTGGTTGGCGTAATAGCCTTTTGTATATTGCAGCCGCAGCAATTGTATTGGTTGTCCCCTCATTATGGGCAATAAAACCAGTTGCGAAATTTGAATCGAAAACCATTGACACAAAAAGTAAAACAAACAGTAACAACATTAATTATTTCAAAAGCGCAAAATTTTGGATTATTTCAGCCAATATTTTTGTGGTTCCTTTTATCTGCACAGCCGTTTTTCTTTATCAATACACTATCGGACAAATGAAGGGTTGGCCCGCTTCTTGGATTGCTTTCTCATTTTCCTTTTTTGCCATATCCAGCGCCATTTCTCTTTTGTTTTCGGGAAGTGTTGTTGACCGTTACACGGGTCTTAAGTTATTTCCTCTTTACCTCATCCCAGCTTTATTGGCACTTTTATTATTCTCTATTTCCGGGCACAAATTTATTTTTCCGTTGTTTTATGCTTTAATGGGTTTGTCGGCAGGTCTTGGAAACACTGTTAAAACTGCGATGCAGGTAGAAATATACGGTACAGATAACTTAGGAAAAATACGCAGTTATTTTAGCACTTTACTGGTGTTAAGTACTGCTTTGGGCCCTCCGGTATTTGGTTTTTTGATTGATTATAATTTCTCATTCAATGCCATTATGTTTGCTTTTGGATGTGTTGTTTTGTTAATTATCGGTTTAAGTTTTAAACTTTTGGGGAAACGTTCAAATTTAATGGTATAATTGGCTCCTAAATAATGAATTTGTAATCATCAATTCGCTTATTTACTCACCTTACGCAAAAATAACATAAATTTTTATAATTTTAACATTTG
>JAVVEF010000056.1:10674-17213 GCA_032251275.1 Lutibacter sp. | reverse complement strand
AATAAAATTAATATCAAATTTTTTAAGTAATTGGTAATTCAATTTATGTTTATTCTCTCTTTTACTTTTTTGCATCGCCCAAAAAAGAAATCGACTTTAGGAGATTCACGAACTCCAAAAAACAATAAAAATGGTGAGCTAAACAAAAAAGTCTAGTCTGATGATCATTTTCTGTAAAATGAATTTTTTAGTTAAATCAAATTATATGTAATAACAATGTTTTAAACTTTATCCATTTTGTTCTTTACTTTTTTGCATCGCCCAAAAAAGTAACAAAAAAGTCTAGTCTGATGATCTTTTTCTGTAAAATTAATTGAATTTTTTTAACCCTCAGCATCCAGACCGCCTTAACCCCTCTTCTCCTGCCGCGAGGCTCTTTGGATTGCAGCGTCAGCCAACGCTAAAAATTTCAATATTTTACTACGAAAAAAATCATATGACGGTTCTTTTTTGATTTGGGTTCTAATTGTGAATGAACTTACTTTTTACTTTTTACTTTTTACTTTTCAAATCGATTCCAGTCTTACACACCCCCAGCCCCTGCTTCGGCTATCGCTCAGCACAGGTCTCAAGAGGGGAGTTAATCGTGGTGAACTTTTTACTTTCTACTTTTTACTTTTTACTTTTTACTTTTGACTTTTGACTTCCGTCTGCCGGTTGTTGGTTCTGTATTCGGAACATTTTTCAACTCTCAACTCACAACTGAAAACTGAAAACTGAGAACTGACAACTTTTCTACTGAATCGCCCTGACTACATCGTGTTTGGTGATGATGTGGAATTTATCGTTGCCTAAATCTACCAGCACGGCACCATTGTCGCGGTTGATGAGTTTTGAAATCTGGTCGATGGAGGTGTCGCTTTTTACAATGGGAAATGGTGCCCGCATCACTTCTTTAATGGGTTTGCTGGCGATGTCTTTGTCGGCGAAATACAAACGAAACAAATCACTTTCATCCACAGAGCCCACAAATCCGTCCACATCGGTCACCGGAATCTGGGAGATATCGTGGTTTCGCATGCGCTCAATGGCGTGCGACACCAGTTCTTCTGTTTTTACGGTAATCATTGGGGTATCAATCCGGTCTCTGATCAAATCGATGGCCACCTTTTTTTCATCGTCCAGAAATCCGCGTTCCCGCATCCAGTCGTCGTTAAAGATTTTGGCCACATAGCGGCTGCCGTGATCGTGAAAAAGCACCACCACCACATCGTCTTTGGTAAAATGTTCTTTGAGCTGCAACAGGCCTTTTACTGCGGAACCTGCAGAATTCCCCACAAATATGCCTTCTTCCTTCGCAATTTTACGGGTATAAACTGCCGCATCCTTGTCCGTCACTTTGGTAAATCCGTCGATTACGCTGAAATCCACGTTTTTTGGCAAAATATCTTCCCCGATACCTTCGGTGATGTACGGATAAATTTCATTCTCGTCGAAAATGCCCGTTTCGTGGTATTTTTTAAAAACCGAGCCATAGGTGTCTATTCCCCATATTTTAATCGCCGGATTTTTTTCTTTTAGGTATTTTCCCACGCCCGAAATGGTGCCTCCGGTGCCTACGCCCGAAACGAAATGGGTGATTTTCCCATCGGTCTGCTCCCATATTTCAGGTCCGGTCTGTTCATAATGTGCCAGGGCATTGGACGGATTGTCGTATTGGTTTACGTACCAGGAATTTGGCGTTTCTGCTGCCAGGCGTTTTGAAACAGAATAATAAGAACGCGGATCATCGGGCCCCACATTCGTAGGACATACCACCACCACAGCGCCCACAGCCCTTAAAATATCCATTTTTTCTTTGGACTGCTTGTCGCTGATAACACAGATCAATTTATAGCCTTTGATAATGGCCACCAAAGCGAGTCCCATCCCCGTATTTCCTGAGGTACCTTCAATAATGGTGCCTCCCGGCTTTAATACGCCCTGCTTTTCGGCATCTTCAATCATTTTAACCGCCATCCGGTCTTTTACGGAATTTCCGGGATTGAAGGTTTCCACTTTGGCCAAAACCAAGGCATCAATTTCTTTAACGATTTTATTGAGTTGAACCAATGGGGTATTGCCAATGGTTTCCAGTATATTTTTAGCGTAGTTCATCTGTTTAAATTTTATTTTTTTAGCGGTAACAACTGCTGCCTGCCTGCCGGACAAGCAGGTTTGCTATTAATAATTCGATTGCATATCAAAATTTGTAATGCTCGTTTCATTTTTTTGTTTGTAGGGACAAAGATAGTGATTTTGGGTGAAGAGTGAAATGAGGAGAACCGAACGTATAGAAAACAAACGGTGGCTGTTTTTAGTGATGGAGCCAGTTTGCGTGCGGAAATAGTTGGCAGTATTTTCTATAAACCCTATTAATAAAACTCCAAAAATTCCAGTCTTACACACCCCTAGCCCTCCCGTTCTAAAAACGGGACAGGCTTCTCTAAAGGAGAATTTGATTTGTTTAACTTCCGTCCCGATAGAGCTCTCGGGACGTAAGTCGTAATTGGATCCGCGTATTTTTATGATAAAAACCAAGCAAAAAATTATAAAAATCAATTCAATTGAATTGAAATTTGCATTTAACCGAAAAAAAAACGCAAAGAAAAAAGGCAAAGAGCGCAATTTTATTTTTGGTTAACATTTGATTAAGCCCATTTTTAAAATCGCAATTCACAAATCGTAATACCGATAGCTCGGGACGTAATTCGATTCGCGTTAGGGACTGAAGTGAAAACCTTTTTGCGCTTTTTCAGCGAAAAAAGTTTGGAACAAAAGGCCCGACCCGCAGGGGAACGCCCAAAATTTAAAAAGGAATGTTTCACATAAAAAAGCCGCTAATTTAAAATGATTCTAACCTTTAAATTTAAGGTTGTTTTGTTTAAATACTTAAATTAGCGCGACCAAAAATTTTCAACATGACTACAAATTCTTCTAAAAGTCCAAACTTAGCCATCATTTCAAACACGCCAAAACGCATTTTAGTTGGTATCCAATTTTTATTTGTCGCTTTTGGCGCGACGGTTTTGGTGCCTTTGTTGATAGGCATTGACCCAGCTGTGGCGTTATTTACCGCGGGCGTTGGCACACTTATTTTTCATATAATTACCAAAGGGAAAGTCCCTGTTTTTTTGGGGAGCAGTTTTGCTTTTATTGCGCCGATTGTGGCTGCGACTGAATTGTATGGTTATCCCGGCACCTTGGGAGGCCTTATTGCCGTTGGTTTGGTGTATGGAATTGTGTCTTTTGTGGTGAAATTATGGGGTTTAAAAGTAATTGAAAAAATATTTCCTTCGGTGGTGGTTGGACCTGTTATTATGGTAATTGGTTTGTCGTTGGCCTCCGTTGGCGTTGATATGGCAAAATCAAACTGGCCGATTGCTTTTGCTGTTTTAATTACCGCGATTTTCATTGTAATTTACACCAAAGGTTTGATAAAATTGATTCCTATTTTTATCGGAATTCTGGTTGGCTATCTCATCTCAATTTTTGCCGGATTGGTGGATTTTTCTTCGGTAAGTGAAGCGGCCTGGTTTGCACTTCCAAAATTTACGACGCCTGTATTTAACTGGGCGGCGATTTTGTATATGATTCCGGTGGCCATTGCGCCGATTATTGAACATATTGGTGACATTTATGCGATTGGCGGCGTTGCAGAAAAGGAATTTGTAAAAGATCCCGGCTTGCACCGCACCTTGTTGGGAGACGGTGTTGCGACAGCCTTTGCCGGATTTTTGGGCGGACCGCCAAACACAACGTATTCTGAAGTTACCGGTGCCGTTGCTTTAACCAAAATTACCGATCCCAGAGTGTTGAGAATTGCTGCTGTTACGGCAATTGTGTTTTCATTGGTGGGAAAAATTAGCGCCATTTTAAAAACCATTCCGCCAGCAGTTTTGGGCGGCATTATGTTGCTGCTTTTTGGAATGATTGCAAGTATCGGGATAAAAACCCTGATTGACTCAAAAACCGATTTTTCCATAACCAGAAACCAGGTGATCGTTTCTGTTATTTTAACCATAGGCATTGGTGGCGCACAAATGAGTTATGGCAATTTCTCTTTGGCAGGAATAGGATTGGCTTCGGTTATTGGGGTTGTTTTAAACTTGATTTTGCCCAAAACAACAATTCCTCTAAAGAAAGTATTGAAGGATTAAATTATCCAATTCATCAATAAAAAGAGGCACTCTAAAAAGTCCTTATTTTTTAAACGCCAAGAATGCAAGTTTTTTTTCGCAAGGAACGCAAAGTATGGTTTTAAAAACCAAATACTTCAAAACTTTGCGCCTTCTTTGCGGGCATTGCGGTTAAACAATCTTTTAGAGCGCTTCCTTTTTAACGTCAATATTTCTTTTTATCACACATAAAACTTGATCAGGAACAGAATTGCGATAATGTACATAATCGGTTTTATTTCTTTATACCTGCCTGTCAGCAGTTTTAAGATGACAAAAGAGAGCATTCCAAATACAATTCCTTCCGCAATGCTGTAGGTTAACGGCATCATAATGATGGTGAAAAAAGCCGGAATGGCTTCCGTAAAATCATCCAGATCAATTTTCATAATTGGCGAGATCATAAACAATCCGACGATAATCAACGCCGGGGCAGTTGCCGCCGCCGGAATGATCATAAATACAGGCGCAAAAAACAGCGCCAAAACAAACATTACGGCAACAGTTAAGGCAGTCATTCCTGTTTTTCCGCCTTCAGCCACACCTGCAGCACTTTCCACATACGTAGTTACCGTTGAAGTTCCCAGCATCGCGCCAACAGTTGTTCCAATGGCATCAGCAAACAACGCTTGTTTCGCTCTTGGAACGTTTCCGTCTTTATCGAGCATATTCGCTTTTGAAGATACGCCAACCAGGGTCCCCACCGTGTCAAACATATCAACAAATAAAAAGGTGAATAAAACGATTAACATATCCAAGGTAAATACTTGAGAAAAATCGAACTTGAAAAAAATTGGCTCAATGGACGGCGGCAAACTCACCAAACTGAAGTTTTCCGGAATTATCGTGACATCTACAAATATTCCTATGATTGTAGAAACCAAAATCCCGATTAAAATGGCGCCTTTTACTTTTTTAGCGAATAAAACACCAATAATGATCACGCCTGCCAAACCCACCAAAACGGCAGGATTCCGCATATCTCCTAATCCGACCAAAGTTGCCGGATTGTCAACAATTAATCCGGTTCCCTTCAATCCAATAAAAGCAATGAACAAACCAATGCCCACAGAAACTGCGTGTTTCAGGTTTATAGGAATGGAGTTTACGATTAATTCCCTGATATTAAATGCCGTTAAAAGAATAAAAATGATTCCTTCCAAAAAAACAGCCGTTAAGGCAAACTGCCAGGAATAGCCCATTCCTAACACCACCGTAAAAGCAAAAAACGCATTCAGCCCCATACCCGGAGCCAATGCAAATGGCAGTTTTGCCACCAAAGCCATCACCAAAGTTGCAACAATAGCAGATAAGGCTGTTGCCGTAAATACGGCGTCTTTATCCATTCCTGTGGCACTTAATATGCTCGGATTTACGGCTAAAATGTAAACCATCGTCATAAAAGTGGTAATCCCCGCAATAATCTCCGTTCTTAACGTCGATTTATTTTCTGTTATTTTAAAAAACTTGTCTAACATAATTTGGTGTTTGTTTTCTATTAATATGTTTGTAAAATTTGATTGACCCAATTTTAAAATCAACTGAACTTTTAACTTTGAACCTTTAACTTTTAACTTTTATATATTCCATTTTATGGCCAAAGTTGGCCTTCCTTTAATTGCATCGTTTCCGCCAGCAAAATTTGATGAAATTTCAACTTCTCCTCCTACTGAAAAGGTTTTATTTAGATTATACCATAGTTGAGGTTCAGCTAAAAATACGGTTTTGTCTGTAAGTCCGTTTTCTGACCATAAATCGGCAAAACCTGAAAATGTCAATTTGTTTTCTAGTAAATTCACATACCAAGTTCCTGTAATTTGGTAGTTGGCTTCACCGGCATTTTTAATTGCTTTATAACCCGCATAGGCTGAAAATCCCATTTTTGCATTTCCTTTTGCATAATTGGCGCCAAAAATCCAAGCATCATTGATGGTAAAACCACCCATTCCTTCAGGTGTTTTAAAAGTTCCCAATCCGCCATTGTATTCCACATGCAATCCGACCGGCATTTTTTCTGTTTTTAATACACGCGCAATTTCGTAATAGCCTCCGCTTATACCAGAACTCGCATTGTAGTCAAAATCGACGAACGTGAAGGTATTCCCGTATTTATCTGGCTTAAAAAGCTCAAAAGTTGTGGTAAAATGGCCTCTTTCCAAATCTCTGTGCAATTGAAAGTTTTGGGAATTTGCTGTGATTGCAATAAAAAAAGTGATGATGGTGATGATTTTTTTCATGGTTTTTAAAATTCTAAAATTAATGTTAAAAATACCACAAATATAAGCGTACCTAAGTGTTCTTTAAATTCAATTATTAACAGGTAATTAACTATTTATAATTGGTATAAATAAAGTCTGAAGACGGAAGTCCGAAGTCGGAAGT
>JAVVEF010000056.1:0-10574 GCA_032251275.1 Lutibacter sp. | reverse complement strand
GAAGTGCACAAAGAGAAAAGACTTTATTGATGTAATATTCTTGTTTAGCTCAAAACCACATTCACAATTTCATCGGCGATTGCCAAACAGGAAGTTGCTGCCGGCGAAGGGGCGTTAAGCACGTGAATATTGCCGTTGTGTTTCATAATTTTAAAATCGTCGATCATATTGCCGTCAAAATCAATGGCCTGCGCCCTTACGCCAGCTCTTGCAGGTTGTACATCATTTACCGTAATTGTTGGCATCATTTTTTGCAAAGCACGAACAAACAACCGTTTTGAAAAAGCGCGTTTGTATTCATCGATTCCTTTGCGCCAATGTTTTCCGAACAATTTCCAGGTTCCTTTAAAAGTTAACGCTTCAAAAGTATCTTGGAAACTAAAACTTGTCCGGTTATAACCTTCCCTTTTGAACGTAAAAACAGCATTCGGACCGCACTCAATGCCGCCGTGAATCATCCGCGTAAAATGCACGCCCAAAAAAGGAAATTTAGGATCTGGAACGGGATACACCAAATTGTTGATTTTATGCGCTGCTTCGGGTTTCAATTCAAAATAGTCGCCCCTAAAACCCACAATATGCAAATCGAGTTTTAAATCATCTTTTGCGGCAATTCTGTCGGATTGCAATCCGGTGCAAAAAATCACTTTATCGGCCATAAAGATTCCCTGATTTGTTTTTAAGGTGGTGGAATCAGTTTCAGCAATAACTTCTATTACTTCGCAGGATTTTAGTAATTTGCTTTCGGCGTTGATGGTTGTAATTTGATTAACAAAGGCTTTACAAACCGCCACATAATCTATGATTCCGGCAGTTGGCACCCAAATACCTTTAATTCCTTCAATAAAAGGTTCTTTTTGTTTTATTTCTTCGGAAGTTAAATAGCAGATTCCCGGTGTTTCATTTTGAATTCCTCTGTTATAAATATCATCTAAAACCGGCAATTCCTCTTTTAAAGAAGCTACAATGACCTTTCCGCAAACATCGTGTTTGATGTTATTGTCAATGGCAAATTTTATGAGTTGCGCACTGCCTATTTTACAATTTTTTGCCTTATAAGAACCTGGTTTATAGTAAATTCCAGAATGCATGACACCCGAATTGCGACCCGTTTGGTGCAACCCTATTTTAGGCTCTTTTTCTAATATAAGTATGGATTTATCGGGGAATTTTAACTGCAATTTATAAGCTGTCGCGAGTCCGACGATTCCTGCGCCAACAACAATAAAATCAAATTTATTGGACATATTTTGTTTTTCCCACAAAGTTCAGCAAAACAAAGGATATGATAAAGAAAACCGCCAAAAACAATACACTCATTTGCATAGAACCTGTTAAGGATATTAACAAACCAAAAACAATCATACCAAATACAATGGCAAGTTTTTCGGTAACATCATAAAAACTGAAATAGGTTGCGTGGTCTTTTGTTTCGGGTAACAATTTAGAATAGGTTGACCGCGACAAAGATTGAATGGAGCCCATCACCAACCCTATAAGTCCGCCCAAACCATAAAAATAATAAGAAACATTAGGCTGTGATTTATCCAATAAAAAGGCGATGCCACAAACCAATGCCCAAATACTGATTGTAATTTTTAAGGACGAGATATTGCCGATTCGGGCTGAAATTCTTGAAAATAAATAGGCGCCAAAAATTGCGACAATTTGCACCAGCAAAATAACTGCAATTAAATCCATTGTTGGCAAACCCAGTTCTTTGCTGCCAAATATGCCCGCCATTAAAATAATGGTTTGCACACCCACGCTAAACATAAAAAAGGACAACAAAAAGAATTTCAGCTCAGCATGCTGTTTCATTTCATCATAAACCACTTTTAATTCCCGCAACCCTTTCCATATAAAATCTTTTTGTGGTTTTCGGTCGTAAACGTTGTTGGGCAAATAGCTATACGTGATTTGCGCAAATCCCAACCACCAAATCCCAACCAGCAAGAAGGTTAAACGAGACGCAGCAGCTGCATTTGGCAACCCGAACATTTCCGGCTTATTGACCATCACCAAGCTAAACAAAAGCAACAATACAGAGCCTGTATAGCCAAACATAAAACCTTTGGCACTTACTTTATCCTGTTGTTCATGATGCGCAATTTCGGGTAAATAGGCGTTGTAAAAAACAATGCTTCCCCAAAATCCGATGCTGGCTAAAACGGTAAAAACCAAGCCAACCCAAAGCGTATGTTCTCCTTCAAAAAAGAACAGGCTCATAACCGAAAAAGATCCTAGGTAACAAAAGGCCTTCAAAAATTTTAGTTTATTTCCTGTATAATCTGCAATTCCGGAGAGTATTGGTGACATAAATGCGACAACCAAAAAAGAGAATGCGAGCGTATAATCGTATAAAGTCGTGGAATCCCAATGTGTTCCCAAAAAATTTATTTTTCCTTCAGTTGATGCGAATGATTCTGTTAAACTACTATAATATATGGGGAAAACCGCGGTAGCTATGACCAAAGAATAAGCTGAATTTGCCCAATCGTAAAAAGACCAGGCATTGATAAGTTTCTTGTCTCCTTTTTTTAACATCGTGGTATGAATAAAAAACCGTCCTGAAAATTCAGAACGGCTGACAATATACTATAATTATTTTTTCCAAGCTAAAATAAAACTGTTTTAACTATTGGGCATTGTATTTATTTGCCAACTTCACAGCCGTTGGTAAAAAGGCTTTTAAATTTTTTATTCTTGTTTCATTAGATGGGTGCGTACTTAAAAATTCTGGTGGCGCGCCTCCAGTCGAAATTTGACTCATACGAATCCATACATTGATTGCTTCCTGTGGGTTGTATCCTGCCATGGTCATAAAAACCAATCCCAGTTTATCAGCCTCAGTTTCGTGGGTTCTGCTGTAAGACAACATCCCAACCTGAGATCCAATACCGTAAATGGTATTCCATAAATTTTGTGTTTTAGGATCTTTATTGTTTGTGCTAATTGCCACTGCAACACCCCCCAATTGTTGTCCGTAAGCGCTGGTCATACGTTCTTGACCGTGTTTCGCAAATGCGTGTGCCACCTCATGACCCATCACAGCTGCTATACCGTCTCTATTTTGGGTAATTGGCAAAATTCCAGTGTAAAAGACCACTTTTCCACCGGGCATACACCAGGCATTCAATGCTTTATCTTCAATTAAATTAAACTCCCAACGGTAAGCATTTGCTTCAGAAACCATTCCGTTTGCTCGCATAAATTTATCAACAGCCTGAGAAATATCCTTCCCAACAGTTTTAATTTCATTTGTCATTTTTGCATCATTGGAAAGTTTATTTTCTTTCAAAAAGCCTTCATATTGCGCAAAACTGGCTGGCAATATTTCTGCATCACTCACTAAATTAATACGTTGTCTACCAGTAATCGGAACGGTACTGCAGCTTATCATAAATAACATAAGCAAGGAGAGGGAAATAAATTTTTTCATTTTTATAAGTTTTTTAGTTAAAACATCCTTTATACATAAAATTACAAATTCTATCTTTACCGGCAAAATTAAACCATTTATGGATACACTTGCCAATAATATCTCAATACAGCCAAATACTGTACCAAAAATTCCCATATCAATTATTTTAACAGGAAAAATACTGCAATTTATTGCGCCACCATTGGCTGTTTTGTTCGCAATAAAACTTTTTAGAACACCCATCCGTTTCAAAACTCCCGCACGTGAAAATATGATGGCCGAAAGCACACAAAAGAAAATGGTTTTGATTCCTGAATTAAATAAGGAAGTAATGGTGTACTCCTATGGCTATTCAAAAAGAAAAGTATTGCTGATTCATGGTTGGTCGGGACGGGGAACACAGCTTTTTAAGATTGCCGACAAGTTGCTGGAAAATGGTTTTATGACGATAAGTTTTGATGCCCCGGCACACGGAAAATCGACAGGAAAAACAACGATGATGAATGAATTTGTTAAAACTGCCCAGTTTTTAGAAAAAGAATTTGGTCCTTTTGAAATTGCACTCGGGCATTCATTAGGCGGAATGACCGTTTTAAACGCTATTAAACAAGGATTAAACGCGAAAAAAGGCATCGTTATTGGTTCAGGAGATGTGATTTCGGATATTATCAAGGGATTTGTGGCAAAAATTCAATTAAAACCTAAAATGGCTGATAAAATAAAACAACGGTTTTACAAGAATTTCGGTGAAGACATTGATAATTATTCGGCTTATATCGCCGCAAAATCAGTAAAAATACCTATCTTGGTAATTCACGACACGGAAGATACTGAAGTGCCTGTAAGTTGTGCGCACCACATTCGCCAACATCTGGAACAAGGCGAAATTTTAATTACAAATGGCTTGGGACATAGCCGTATTTTGAAGGACGCCAAAGTAATCCATCGAATTGTGGAATTTATTAACAGAAATTAGTCACATGAAAAATTTATCTTTCGCATTCATATTGGTGACGCTCTTTGGATGCAATGGTTATTCTCAAGAAAAAAATAAAAAAGTTATGGTTAAAAAAGTAATTAAAACGGAGGCGGAATGGCAAAAGGAATTATCTCCTGAGCAGTATTATGTGTTGCGACAAAAAGGCACCGACCGGCCAAGCGAAAGTGGTTATACAAGTCATTTTGATAAAGGAACTTACCATTGCGCAGCCTGCGATTTGCAGCTTTTTGAATCGGGCAGCAAATTCGAATCGCATTGCGGATGGCCCTCTTTTGATGATGCCATTGAAGGAACTGTAAACTATGTTTCGGACAGAAGTCATGGAATGATCCGCACAGAGATTGTTTGCGCTTCTTGCGGCGGACATTTGGGACATATTTTTGACGACGGTCCAAAAGACACCACCGGAAAAAGATATTGCGTAAATACGACTTCCATTAAATTTGTAGCCCCCTAACCCCCGAAGGGGGAATTATTCGCTAAAATGTGAAAGACGGAAGTTCGAAGTCGGAAGTGCAGTTAAGTTTAGAAAATCTCAATAACAAATAAAACACAAATGTCCAAAATTAATCCGCTTGCTTCCTCTTTAATCGATGCTTATATTGCAACAAGAGCGCCTTTTGCGAAAGAAATTTTGTTATTATTCAGAGAATTAATTCATAAGGCTGATAACTCAGTTATTGAAGATTGGAAATGGAACGCGCCTGTTTTTCATAAAAATGAGCTGGTATGCGGATTTGGCGCTTTTCAAAAACACGTCTCAATTCACTTTTTCAACGGAGCAAAAATGAGCGACCAACACCATTTGTTTTCTGGAGACTGCAGCGCAAAACATACCAGAACCGTTAAATTCAGCGCTGTGTCCGATATCGACAAAAATCAACTTCTCGACTATTTTAAAGAGGCTTTTTTATTGGGTCAAAAAGACATTCAAAAAACAGAAAACAGAGAAATTGAAATTCCCGAATTGCTTCAAAAAGCTTTGGATGAAAATGAATTGGCCAAAAAGAATTTTGAAAATATGGCTTATACTTACCGAAAAGAATATGCTTTACATATCTCAGGCGCAAAACAGGAAGCCACAAAACTGAAACGGCTTGAGCGGATAATTTCTAATTTAGAGCAAAATATTAAAATGCATGAGCAGTATAAAACCTGATTAACTGCAAATTATTCAACAATAACCTGCAAATTTGCTGCGAAATAAATTTAACAAATTTATCTATTTCAATAAGACTTCCCTTTCATTTTTTCAAGCATTTTTAGTATATTTGCCATTCAAAAAAACGAGGTAAACGACTATGTTCAATAATTTAAGCGATAAATTAGATAAGGCCTTTCACACCCTGAAAGGACACGGCAGAATTACGGAAATAAATGTGGCGGAAACGATGAAAGAAGTTCGAAGAGCGCTTTTGGATGCCGACGTAAACTTTAAAATAGCCAAAAACTTTACCGACACCGTAAAAGTAAAAGCCTTGGGACAAAACGTTTTAACAACGTTAAATCCGGGCCAATTGATGGTGAAAATCGTAAAAGACGAATTAACCGAATTGATGGGAGGCGAAACTGTTGGGATCAACCTTTCCGGCACACCAACGGTCATTTTAATGTCGGGTTTGCAAGGATCTGGTAAAACAACTTTTTCCGGAAAACTGGCAAATTATTTAAAAACCAAAAAAAATAAACAGGTTCTATTGGTGGGTTGCGACGTTTATCGTCCTGCCGCTATCAACCAGTTAAAAGTGGTTGGAGCGCAAATTGGCGTTGAAGTTTATGCGGAAGAAGGCAATCAGAATCCGGTAGAAATTTCCAAAAATGCCATTAAACATGCAAAAGCCACCGGCAAAAATGTGGTAATTATAGATACTGCCGGTCGTTTGGCGGTTGATGAAGCGATGATGGCCGAAATTTCGAACATCCACAAGGCTGTAAGTCCGCAGGAAACACTGTTTGTGGTGGATTCCATGACTGGTCAGGATGCCGTAAATACTGCAAAAACATTTAACGATATCTTAAATTTCGACGGTGTTGTATTGACCAAATTAGATGGTGATACGCGTGGTGGTGCAGCCTTGTCCATTAAATCGGTCGTAAATAAACCCATTAAATTTGTTGGTACTGGCGAAAAGATGGAAGCCATTGATGTTTTCTATCCAAACCGTATGGCAGAACGAATTTTGGGAATGGGTGATGTTGTTTCGTTGGTGGAACGCGCCCAGGAACAATATGATGAAGAAGAAGCCCGCAAAATTCAAAAGAAAATTGCAAAAAATCAGTTTGGTTTTGATGATTTCCTGAAACAAATTCAGCAAATCAAAAAAATGGGAAATATGAAAGATTTGATGGGAATGATTCCCGGCGCCGGAAAAATGATGAAGGATGTTGATATTGATGATGACGCTTTTAAAGGCATTGAAGCCATGATTCATTCTATGACTCCGGCCGAAAGAAGTGAACCAATTATTATTGATGCTGTCAGAAAAAAACGCATTGCAAAAGGATCGGGAACCACCATACAAGAAGTGAATCAATTGTTGAAACAATTTACCCAAATGAGCAAAATGATGAAAATGATGCAAGGCGGCGGCGGTAAACAAATGATGCAAATGATGAAAGGAATGGGGAAATAGGATTTTCAGTTATCTGTTATAACTGTTTTGATTTAGCTCTAAAACAATAAAAAATTTAATAAATTAAGAGTATCGAAGTTGATAAAGTTTGAAAAAGAAAAAACTGCAACTGAATACAGTAAACTAATAAAGAATGATTTTACTCGACGGAAAAAAAACATCGGATGACTTAAAAATTGAAATTGCCGAATCGGTAAAACAATTAAAAGCTCAAGAAAAAAAAACACCGCACCTGGCTGCAATCCTGGTTGGAACCGATGGCGCAAGCATGACTTATGTAAGCAGCAAAGTAAAAGCCTGTCATTTGGTGGGATTTAATTCGACTTTGATTGAACTTCCAAGCGAAACAACCGAAGCAACCTTATTGCGCGAAATTGAAAAATTAAACAACGATAACGACATCGACGGATTTATCGTTCAACTGCCCCTGCCAAAACATATCAACGAACAAAAAGTGCTCAATGCCGTAAATCCCGATAAAGATGTTGACGGATTTCACCCAACAAATGTGGGAAGAATGGCCTTGGATATGCCTTGTTTTTTACCCGCAACACCTTTCGGAATTTTAGAATTGCTGGAACGGTACCAAGTGGAAACTTCAGGAAAACACGTAGTTGTTATTGGAAGAAGCCATATTGTGGGCCGTCCAATGAGCATTTTAATGAGCCAAAAACGCAAAGCCGGCGATGCCACCGTGACCATAGCGCACAGCCGCACAAAAAATTTAAAAGATTTTACCTTACAGGCCGATATTATTGTTGCCGCACTCGGGATTCCTGAGTTTTTAACCGGCGATATGGTGAAAGACGGCGTAACCATTATTGATGTTGGAATTACACGCGTTGATGACGCCAGCAAAAAAAGCGGCTACCGTTTGGCTGGTGACGTACATTTTGAAAGCGTGAGCAAAAAAGCGGCATTTATAACACCAGTTCCTGGCGGTGTTGGCCCAATGACCATTGCCATGCTAATGAAAAACACCTTGTTGGCCTGCGAAAGAAAGTAAAATAATTACACTGTTTAACCGCTAATTCCGCAAAGGTTTGCGCAAAGTTCGCAAAGAATTTTAAAAGGAAATAAGCTAATGAATTTCAATTTATTGCTTCCTATGCGATTTTTCCTTGCGTAATTTGCGGTTAATAAATTTTTAGATCAATCACCTTCCCTATTTACCAGCGCAACAGAAAAAGCTGGCAAACAAATTGCCAAATATTCACATTCAACATCAAACGGATTTGTATACTGAACGCGGACTCCTTTATTTATTTTAATGGATTGCCCCGCTTCCAAAATAATGAGATCACCTTCAATATTAAATTGTTTTTTACCTCTAATAATATAGGTGTACTCATCAAATTGAGGTGTTTGAAAAGGTTCCTTCCAATGCGGAGGCGCTATCATGTGCGCCAAACTTAATTCGCCTTGTTGGGTGGTATGCCCAAAATGTTCTTCTATCAATTTTCCGTCGGCAGTGGGAATTACAAATGGCGATTTTTGTATCGTGTATTTTTTCATGGATTAGATTTTATTTCATTCAAATTTAAAGATAATTTGGGAAACCAAAGCTCATTTTTAAGTTTTACCGGTTGTATTTTAAAATGAACTGGGGAAATTATCAAGAATAGATGAGTGAAATTGTTTTGTTAAACCTTACTATAAGTTAGCCAAAACTTAAAAAACAGACAACGCCCAAACCCTTAACACAAAATAGTGCGTTATAAAGCACTATTTAATGAAATAAAACACTTAAAATAGTAAAACACCTAAGATAGTGCTTTTTATTGCTCTTTTTATTACAATTAATAAAATTTGTTATATATTTGTATAAAAAAGAGCCATACAATGCACTTTAAAGAATTAATAAAAACCATAAAAGAGCGAAGGGAAGTGTTGAAGGTAACTCAGGAAACCTTGGCAGAACTATCGGGAGTTGGCTTAAGAACCTTAAAACAGTTTGAAAGCGGAAAAGGAAATCCTACCCTAATGACCTTACAAAAGTTAACTGATGTGCTGGGAATGGAGGTTTGTTTAAAACTTAAAAATGTATCACCTAACAAATGAGAACGGCAAAAATATTATACAAGGATGAGGAAGCAGGCGTGTTAACCCAGCATGATGACGGTTCGTTTACCTTCCGTTATCATGATACTTGGATTGCAAACAGCAATAAGCCCGGTATTAGTCTTACTTTACCAAAAATTGAACAAGAATATAATTCAAAATTCTTATTTCCGTTTTTTTACAGCATGCTGCCTGAAGGATCAAATAAACAAGTAGTGTGTAAACTTAACAGAATTGATCAAGATGATTATTTCGGATTGTTGATGACAACCGCAAAACATGATGCTGTCGGTGCCGTTAGGGTTGTTAAAACAGAAAAACCATGAGTTTACCCATAATAAAATATTGTCCCGGCACACTCTCTGAAGGATTTGATACTTATAGCAGAACCTGTTTGAAAAAAGTATTTCATGGTAAAAAGGTGTCTCATATATTACCTTACGATTCCCCTACATCCAATCCTGAAACAGATGAACTTTTCGATGAAAACCGAAAAAGCATGTCTATTTCAGGAGTACAGGAAAAATTCTCAGTATTGTTTAAAAAAAACAAGTTAAGGCTTATCAATGAAGGTGAACGAGGAACCTATATTTTGAAACCAATTCCAGATGCGGGTAAAAAACCTGACCAAATGCCGGCTAATGAACACCTAACCATGCAAATTGCCCGTCAGGCCTATGGAATAGAAACCGCCGAAAATGCACTAATATTCTTTAAAAATGGTACCCCGGCATACATTACTAAGCGTTTTGACATAAATGAAAACGGCACAAAACTGGCTCAGGATGATTTTGCATCCTTAGCCGGCAGAACACCGCAAACCCATGGAGCGAATTACAAGTATTTAGGAAACTATTTAGAATTATTTCAATTAATGCTGCAATATTTACCCGCTTACAAATTAGAAGCGCCTAAACTATTGAAAATACTTGTATTCAATTATCTGTTTTCAAATGGAGATGCACATTTTAAAAACTTTTCTTTGCTTGAAACCCCAATGGGAGATTATCGATTAAGCCCTGCTTACGATTTGTTGAATAGCCGCATTCACATAGAAGACAAAGACTTTGCATTGGATGACGGACTATTGCCCAGAAACTTGGCCCATGGAAAAATTAGCCAACAATTTGCCCTACTTGCAGCGCAGACTGGAATCAGTGAAAAGAATTTTAATGATATAATGTCGTTGCTGTTATCACAATCAGAAAAAGTAGAAAAATTAGTGGTTGCTTCTTTCCTCAACGATGCTATGAAAAGAAATTATTGGCAATCTTATCAGGATCGATTAAAACAATTGAGGAAAGTATGAGCTGTGAAGCTATTAACCTGACGGGTATATCGTAAATAAATCAAGCTGCATATTTGATATCATTATGGTTAAAGTATTTTTTTACTCTTTCAGGATTTTGTACCAACATATTCATATGGTTTTCTAAATTTTCTTTTAATTTTTCTT
>JAVVEF010000055.1:16164-17297 GCA_032251275.1 Lutibacter sp. | reverse complement strand
AATCGAAAATTGCTTCGAGCCAGCATTCTTCATTTTCAGCAAAACTTTGCCAAATTAATTGCGGTTCCTGAATGGATTCAATACTTAAATCTTGTCCATATTTGGTTGGAACCGCCAAAGATTTTGCGCCGTCCAGCACAAAATATTCGCCTGTAAGCAATAATTTCCCATTGCTGAAGTAATTATTTGTCATTGTCCTGCACCAGTTTATTATAAGCCTCAACCACGGCATTGTGCGTAATGGTTTTGTGCTCAAAATAATCGATTAAAAAGGCCTTTTCCTTATTGCTGGCGCCCAATTGCTTAATAATATTAGTCAGGTGCATTTTCATGTGCCCTTTTTGGATTCCGGCGGTTGTCAATGCCCGTAAAGCGGCAAAATTCTGCGCCAAACCGGCCACTGCAATAATTTCCATCAATTCTTTTGCGGAAGGATTCCCCAACAATTGCAAGGAGAATTTCGACAATGGATGCAAAGACGTTAATCCGCCCACAGTTCCCACTGCCAAAGGAATATCAATCCAAAATTTAAAAATTCCATTTTCAATACTGGCATTTGTCAGGCTTTTATATTTTCTAGATCGTGCTGCAAAAGCATGAACTCCGGCTTCAATGGCCCTAAAATCATTTCCTGTGGCAATCACAACAGCGTCAACACCATTCATAATTCCTTTATTATGGGTAACTGCCCTGTGAGGTTCCGCATTGGCAATTTGTATGGCCTGCACAAACTTTTGCGCCAAAGCGGCTGAATTTTCAGCATATAAATCGTCCACATTACAACTCACTTCTGCGTGAACCAAACATTCAGGAACGTAATTGGACAAAATGCTCATCACAATTTGAATGTCTTCTTTTTGAAATTCCTTTGCAATCACTTCCAAACAAGAATTTATAAAATTGGCGCCCATACTGTCGGCAGTTTCAAAAGTGACATGCAACTGATAATAATTTTTAAGTTCCGCAGTTTTATCGCGCAACTCAATAGCTAAAATACCGCCGCCGCGCTTTCGCATATTTTTGGTGATGGCTTTGGTAACTTCAAAAAATTGCGATTTTTTTTCATTGAAATAATTTTCAAGCACCGTTTTATCGCCTTCATACATAAAATGTACCTGCCCGATTTTTGTGGT
>JAVVEF010000055.1:0-16064 GCA_032251275.1 Lutibacter sp. | reverse complement strand
ATATTGTTAATTTTAATGACATATTTCATACGTGATTTGCTAAAATTTTCTTAAACTTGACAATTATTTCAAGAACTCATAATTAAATGAAAAAACTCCTTATTATTTTTATTGCCATCACCACATTGGCAACAGCACAAAAAAAAGACATCACATTAGAAGAAATTTGGAACGGCTCGTTTTCAACCGAGCGCATGAATTCGCTAAACTCCATGAATGGCGACTTTTATTCCTTGCTGAATTTTGACAAAAACACCAGAAGCACCACGGTTGATAAATACAGTTACGCCACCTTGGAAAAGGTTGAAACCATTGTAAACAGCAAAGATTTAGGTGAAATCAACTATTTTGAAAGCTACGCTTTTAACAATGACGAAACCAAGTTATTATTGGGCGTTGATGAGGAATCGATTTACCGACATTCGAGTTTGGGCCATTTTTATGTGTACGATCTGGCTTCAAAATCACTGCAATTAATCGACACAGATAAAATTCAGGAACCAACTTTTTCTCCGGATAGCAAAAAGGTGGCTTACGCCAAAAATAACAATATTTTTATTAAAAATTTAGAAACCAACGAAGTTATCCAGGTCACTTCCGACGGAAAAAAGAATGAAATTATCAACGGTATTTGCGACTGGGTTTATGAAGAAGAGTTTTCGTTCGTCAGGGCTTTTGAATGGAGCGGGGACAGCAAAAATATCGCGTTTTTAAGGTTTGATGAAACCGAAGTGCCAACCTTCTCCATGGATATTGTGGGCAGCGATTTATATCCAACCAAGCAAGTTTTCAAATATCCGAAAGCCGGTGAAAAAAACTCTATTGTAACACTAAATATTTACAATGTGGCCGCTGCCAAAACCACAAAAATGGATCTTGGCAATTATGAATACATTCCAAGAATTAAATGGACCAACAACCCTGAAATTTTATCCGTTATCACCTTAAACAGGCATCAAAATGATTTGAAATTAGTTGCGGTAAATGCTGTGAATTTTACTTCAAAAGTGATTTTAAATGAAACTGACAAAGCTTATGTGGATATTCATGATAATCTGACTTTTTTAACCGATAATAGTTTTATCTGGACAAGTGAAAAAGATGGATTTAACCATATTTATCATTATTCAAAAGAAGGAAAATTGATCAATCAGGTTACCAAAGGAAACTGGGATGTGACCAATTTCTTCGGAATCAATGAAAAAAGCAATATTGTTTATTATCAATCGGTTGAAGATGGATCCATCAACAGAACTATTTATTCCATCAAATTAAACGGTACAGCCAAAAAGCGATTGACAAATGCTTCGGGTACAAATCAGGCTTCCTTTAGCAAAAATTTAAATTACTTTATCAATACTTTTTCTGATGCCAATACGCCACCTGTTTATACACTTCATAAGGATTCCGGGAATCAACTGAAAGAAATTTTAAACAACAACAAACTTTCTCAAAAATTAGCCAACTATAACACTTCCAAAAAAGAATTTTTTGTGTTGAACACCAAAAATGGTAATTTCAATGCTTGGATAATCAAACCAAGCAATTTCGACGCTGCCAAAAAATACCCGGTTTTTATGACACAATATTCCGGTCCGGGATCACAATCGGTCAGCAATACCTGGAATGCTGCCAACGATTATTGGTATCAGCATTTGGCAGAAAAAGGCTATATCGTTGTTTGTGTTGACGGAAGAGGAACCGGTTTTAAAGGAGCAGATTTCAAAAAAGTTACCTACAAGGAATTAGGGAAATACGAAGTTGAAGACCAGATTGAATCGGCCAAAGAACTTGGAAAACGATCTTATGTTGATGCAAACGAAATCGGAATTTGGGGATGGAGTTACGGCGGATTTATGTCGGCAAACTGTTTGTTTAAAGGAAATGACGTTTTTAAAATGGCGATTGCTGTTGCTCCGGTAACAAGCTGGCGATTTTATGATTCCATTTACACGGAACGTTATATGCAAACGCCACAGGAAAACGCAAGCGGTTACGATGAAAATTCACCGCTTAATTTCGCCCACTTTTTAAAAGGAAATTTCCTGTTGGTGCACGGAAGCGGAGACGACAATGTTCATGTCCAAAACACCATGAGGCTTTCAAATGCCTTAATTGAAGCAAACAACCCCTTTGATATGGCCATTTATCCAGACAGAACCCACGGAATTTATCGCGGTAAAAACACAAGGCTTCATTTATACGAAAAAATGACTAGATTTATCGAAGAAAATTTAATCAGAAAAACAACAAATATTCAACTTTAATTAACCAAAACTATTTTTAAACATTTTATCCTAAAACAATTATTATGGCTGACAAAACAATAAAAGAAGGACATCCTAAGGCGCTGTATACGCTGTTTGCCACTGAAATGTGGGAACGTTTCAGTTATTATGGAATGCGGGCGTTGCTTACGCTTTATTTAACCGCAGAACTTGCAAACGGAGGATTTGGATTAAACAGGGAAGAATCATTGGCAATTTATGCCATCTTTACCGGTTTGGTTTACTTAACGCCAATTTTAGGCGGTTGGGTTGCCGATAGTTTTTTAGGAAAACGAAAAACAGTGTACATTGGAGGTTTGGTGATGGCTGTTGGACAGTCTTTATTGGCAGCCAGTGCCTTTTTGGTAAGTTCTGTAGATGCTGAAACGCGCCTTTTTATGTTTAACTTTGGTTTGGGCGTACTTATTATCGGTAACGGATTTTTTAAACCAAATATTTCAACCATTGTAGGTGAATTTTATGACGATAACGATCCAAGAAAAGACTCTGCTTTCAATATTTTCTATATGGGAATAAACCTTGGCGCAATTTTAGGGCCATTTATCGCAGGTGCTTTAGGTGAAAATGTTTCTTGGGGTTACGGTTATTTAGCAGCTTCAGTAGGTATGATTGTCGGCGTGCTTTGGTTAAAATTCAATGAACGTGATCTTGAACAAAAAGGACTTCCGCCTAATTCACCAGAAGATAAATTTATATTGGACGGTAAAGACTGGCGCGATATAATTATCTATTCCATCGCTTTGGTATTGGCGACTTTGGCCATTATTTTTGTTTGGAGAATGTTGCCTGATAATGTGACAAGCATTATCACTTATGCTGGTTTTGCGGCTTTGGTGATTGGATTGGGATACACCATAAAAAAGGGCACAAATGGCTCTGCTGAATGGACACGTATGATTGTAATTTTGGTACTCGCTTTTTTCAACATCGCTTTTTGGGCAGGATTTGAACAAGCCGGTGGGACGATGAACTTATTTGCAAAAGAAAATACAGACCGACTTTTATTTGGATGGGAAGTTCCTGCTTCTTGGTATCAAAATATCAATCCGCTTGCCATTTTAATTTTCGCCCCAATTTTTTCTGTAATGTGGCTGAAACTTGATGCAATGAAATTTAACCCAAGAACACCGTTAAAATTTGCTATCGGATTATTTTTAGGTGCCTTGGCATTTTTTATTATGACACAGGCAAGCAATGCTGCTGATGGAGGAAATTTAGTTTCGCCTTGGTGGTTGGTTGTTGTTTATGTTGTTTTAACTTTTGGTGAATTGATGTTATCGCCTATCGGACTATCAATGATCACAAAACTGGCTCCGAAAAAATTGGTTTCGGTGGTGATGGGATTGTGGATGGCGAGTTTTGCCGCAGGTAACTATTTGGCTGGGATGCTGGAAAGTATTTTACATAAATATGATTTCCCTTTGTATCCTTTTATTACCGGATTAATGTTAGCTTCAGGAGTTTGCCTGTTGGTATTGTCTCCGTTCTTAAATAAAGCGATGAAAGGAATTCACTAAAATATGATTACAAATCAATTATTTTAATAAAAAAAGCTCAGATAATTTATTGTCTGGGCTTTTTTGTGTTTAACAATAATCATTTAAAATTTCTAAAATGAGTACAGAAAAAAAATCGTTTTTCGGCGTTATGAAATCCTATAACAGCAACTTTTGGATAGCCAGTTTGATGGAACTATTTGAACGCTGGGCCTGGTATGGAATGTTTGCCGTTTTGGCACTTTATTTAACCGGATCTACTGATGAAGGCGCTTTGGGATTTTCCCATATTGAAAAAGGACAGATAATGGGTGTTGTTACCGCAATTTTATATTTTCTGCCAATAATTACAGGCGTAATCGCCGACAAAATTGGGTACAAACTTTCCCTTACAATAGCTTATATTTTATTGGGCACCGGCTATTATATTATGGGTGAAGTCACCAGTTTCACCGCTGTATTCCTGGTGTTTTTATGGGTTGCACTTGGTGCGGCGATGTTTAAACCTGTGGCATCGGCAGTGATTACCAAAAACACCGACCAATCAAATTCTACTTTAGGTTTTGGGATTTTTTATATGATGGTAAATATCGGCGGATTTGTAGGTCCGGCATTTTCTTCAACCTTAAGAACGCAATTCGGATGGAAAATTGTTTTTCTTCAAGCGGCCATTGTAATTGGTTTAAATCTGATTATTTTATTGCTGTTTTTCAAAGAAGGTGAAAGGATAAAAAAACAGGAAACTATCGGGGAAGCCGTTTTGAGTTCTGTAAAAAATATTTGGGAAGCCGTTAAAGACACGCGACTTTCCGTTTTATTGGTTATTATGATTGGTTTTTGGACGATGTTTAACCAGCTTTTTTACACACTTCCCACCTTTATTGAAGATTGGGTAAACACAAGGGCATTGCACGATTCCATTGCACAAGTTTCTCCTTGGCTGGCAAGCTTTATGAGTGGCGGCGGAGATTCTGTGAACCCAGAAATGTTGATCAACATTGATGCTGGCGCCATTATCGCTTTTCAATTGATTGTTTCTTATTTTGTGCTGAAAATGCGCCACGTAAGCGCTATGATTACCGGGTTTATTATTGCATCCATCGGTATAGGAATCACTTTTTACACAGGAAACGGATTGTTTACCATTTTAGGGATTGTAATTTTTGCTGTGGGTGAAATGATGACAAATCCAACGTTTTCTTCCTTTATTGCCCTAATTTCTCCAAAAGGGAAGGAAGCCTTGTATATGGGAACTTATTTTTTGCCTATATTTTTAGGAAATTTCATCACCACTTTTATCTCAGGAAATTTATACCAGGCTTGGTCAGATAAATTGAGTTTACTTCAAACAGAAATGGCAAAAAGAGCCATAGCAATGCCCGAAATAACAAAAGAATTTTCTAAAAACGATTATTTCACAGCAGCTTCGGAAAAATTAGGGATGTCGCAAAATGAAATGACACAACTTATTTGGGACACTTACAATCCAAACAAGATTTGGTATGTTATCGTTGCCATCGGCATTGTCACCATCATCGCATTAACCGTATATGACCGCTTGGTTATTAGACCAAAAGAGGCCAAAGCACTCTAATTTTTTAATTACATAAAAACGCTTCTTAGTTTAGAAGCGTTTTTTTTAAATTGCAAACTTTATCAAAAGCATCATAAACTTATGGACAAATCAAGAAACGACTTTTTTAAAACACAGGTTTTAGGGCATCCGGCCGGACTTTTCGTGTTATTTTTTACCGAAATGTGGGAACGCTTTTCATTTTATGGAATGCGCGCCTTATTGGTGCTATTTTTAGTGAGCGCCTTGGGAATTGGCGGATGGGATTGGCCTCGTGAAAATGCGTTGGCATTGTATGGAACTTATCTTGCCTTGTTATATTTAACGCCCATCATCGGAGGAACTTTGGCCGACAAATACTTAGGAAACAGACGCGCCATTATTATTGGTGCAGTTATTATGACCTTAGGCCACGCAAGTATGGCCATTGAATCGAACCCGTTTTTTTTATATACAGGTTTGGGCTTATTGGTTATTGGAACAGGTTTTTTTAAGCCTAATATGACTTCTTTCATTTCTGTGCTGTACAAAGATTTTCCGGAGAAAAAAGACGGTGCCTACACCATTTTTTATATGGGCGTAAATGCCGGGGCATTTTTAGGTATTATGCTTTGCGGATATACTGGTGAAATTCTTGGCTGGAGTTGGGGATTTGGTTTGGCAGGGATTTTTATGCTTTTGGGCTTACTTCAATTTACATTGTCTCAAAGCATTTTTGGTGATGTTGGAAAAAAACCGAACAAAGAAGATAAAACCATTAAAATTGATGAAAAAACAGAAGTTGAGGATCAATTAAATCCTTTTACTTTAATAGACAGGATTCTAATCATTATTGTTGCCGTAGCAGGCTTAACCTGGGTTATTAACGATCCTTTGTCCAAAATTGGGGTGGTTAACTTTTTGGAATTTGGCGGTACCGATTATTCAAGTACCACCATCATTATTACGCTCATTTTATTTTTATACCTGTTGGGTTCCAGAATTTTAAGATACAGCCCCATTACCAGAGACAAAATGTTTGCCGTGGTAATTTTTGCTTTTTTCATTATTTTCTTCTGGGCTTCTTTTGAACAGGCAGGCGGTTCTATGAGTATTTTCGCAAAAGATTACACCAGCAGAATCTTGTCGGGGAATTCAGCCATGATTTTTAACTTCGTCGATGTTATTATCACTGTTGTACCTGTGGCAATTATTACCTGGGTGCTCTTTTTATTTTTTAAACAAACTTTTAAAAAGTATTTATTGGCCAATCTTGTGTTGGGATTCAGTTTTATCCTAATCTGGGGATTGATTATTTGGAAAGTCAATACCAATTTTAGCACCTACTCTTATGAAATAAGTTATAAAACCTATCAGGTTACCGAAACAAACGAAAAGGGCGAGGAAGTAGTTAAAGATTTTCCAATCACTGCCGGAACTGTCATTCCTGATAACGCGGTTTTGGTCAACAATACAACCGTCATCAGATCTGCCAATGATTTTGTTCCAAATGATAAAATAGCGATTATCGATATTGATAAAAAAGGCGCAAACTATAAGTATTTAACCACTGAACAGGCTGAATTAATTAATACAAACATTGCCGCGACCGTTGTAGCAAAAAAAGACAATGAAATTCAGATTCCCGCCACGTGGTTTTTAATTTTAAACTCTTTGTTTATAATCGCTTTTGCGCCCTTATTTTCAAAATGGTGGGAAAGCAAATACAATCCGAAACCGGCCAATAAATATGCAATCGGTTTATTTTTTCTGGGAATCGGTTTTGCCTTTTTGGCTTATGGTGCAGCAGGGATTCCACAAGGTGCCAAAACAGCTTCGGTAAGCATCCTTTGGTTGATACTCGCTTACCTTTTTCATACGCTGGGAGAACTTTGCGTATCACCGGTCGGACTTTCATACGTAAGTAAATTGGTGCCGGCGAGAATGATCGCTTTTATGTTTGGTGTTTGGTATTTGGCATTGGCCATAGGAAACAAAACATCCGGACAAATGGGTGCGATGATTGACGTTATCACAGAGAAATATAACATTTCAACTTTCTTCTTGATATTTACGTTTGTGCCAATTATAATTGGTCTTATTGCGTTATCGTTAAATCCGGTTTTGAAAAAATTAATGCACGGCGTAAAATAAATTTCGTGTTGGTGTTTCAAAAATTAAATTGAAACATGTAATTTTGGCAAAATTATTGCGTCAAACATTCAAAAGAAATAAAATCAAATAAGAAGATGAAAAAAATACTTTTTTTAACAATTACTATATTTAGCCTTTCAATTTCGGCACAAGAAATTAATTGGATGAGTTTTGAGGAAGCCGTTAATGCACAAAAAATTACACCCAAAAAAATATTTATTGATGCGTATACTGTTTGGTGTGGCCCATGTAAAATGTTGGATAAAAACACTTTTTCCAATCCTGATTTAATCGCCTATATGAACAAAAACTATTATGCGGTTAAATTTAATGCTGAAGGCAATGAAACAGTAAATTTTAAAGGAAAAAAATACACAAACCCTGGTTTTAATGCCAAAGCTAAAGGCAGAAACAGCGCGCACGAATTATCTGGATTTTTTGGAATAAGAGCCTACCCAACCTTATTGTTTTTAGATGAACAGGCTAATTTTATTACCCCATTAACAGGCTACAGAACACCAACGCAACTGGAACTTTACTTAAAGATGTTTAAAAACGACGATTATAAAAATTTAAAAACCCAAGAAGAATTCAATGCCTATTCTTCCAATTTTAAATATGAATTCAAAGAATAAATAAGTGCCTAAAGTTTTGAGTGCCTAAAATGCCTAAAGTTAAATATTTCTCATTCTTATGATTGATACTCGTCAAGGTGTTTTTTTGTTATTTTTAACTTTAAGTACTTCAAACTATAGGCACTTTAAGTACTTTTTTTTAATTATTTATCGAGAACAAAAGCTCCTTTTTGCAACGTGTTGTGAAAAGGAGTTTTGTTTTTAAGGCAGGTTTGTTCCCAATCTTTCAAGTAACTTTTATAGTTTGAACCATCTGCAATAATTAATTTCGGATTTAAATATTTCAATAACCTTTCCAGATTTAATTTTGGAGATTGCCGCAAAATCACAATCGTTGGTTTTACAGAATTTAGCCTGTAAATCCCCAAACTGTCCACAATTAAAATAGTTTCGTCGTTAAAATAATACAGATTTTTTATTTTTTCTGATGGGTGTATTTCGTCCATTCCAGCACCAACCAAATAAGCTGTTTTAAAATTAGTATTGATTTTTAAGGAATCTGCAGAAGTATCGAAACGAATCGTATTTCCTGTTCTTTTCCCTAAAGTAGACGCCTTGCTTTGGTTAAAAACAATAAATTCATTGGCCGACTGCGCTTTATATTTTTCATAAATAAAGACCATTTGAAGCATTACGATTGAAATTAAAACCAATGCAAATCGGTAAAAAACTTTTTTCTCTGTCCATTTTAATCCAAAAAGTAACAGTGCATAAAACGCCACCATCATTAGAAGCGACATCGAAATTTGTTGTATGATGAAATATTCCTGATTTGCAACCCAAGCCACAAAATGATTCATTTGCCGAATGACGAAAATGAAAGCATCAACCAAGAATTGCGGTGCAATTTTTAGAACAGACAAGATGATAATAACAATTCCGGCAGTTAAAATAATTCCCAATACAGGAATGATCACCAAATTCGAAACAAAAAACAACCCGGGAAATTGATGAAAATAATATAAACTCAAAGGAAAAACGCCGATTTGCGCAGCTGCTGAAACCGTTAACAATTGCCATGTTTTATCCAAGAACCAAAATTTCGGTTTCCATAAATGATACAATTTTGGCTGAATCCACACAATGGAGAAAACCGCCAGGTAACTCAGTTGAAATCCGACCTCAAACAAATAATACGGATTGAACAGCAGCAAGAAAAACATAGAAATAACCAAAATTTTGTAAGTGCTCGAAGGTCGGTTTACCTGCATCGCAATTGCAATTGCGGTAAACATGGTCACCGCCCTAACCACCGAAGGAGAAAGGCCGGCAATGATGGCGTACATCCACAAAATAGTGATAATGATGATTGTCGCAGTAACTTTGCCATGTTTAAAATAATGCAACGGCTTAAAAACTGCCGTTAAAATCAGCAGAATAATTCCGATATGCAATCCGGAAATCGCCAAAATATGGATGGCGCCAGCACGGATATAACTTTGCTGCAATTCACTTGTAAGATTTTGCCGCTGTCCCAGAAGCAACGCGTTCACCACCGCCAATTCATCGTTTTTGAATCCGTATTGAATTAATGCCAAATTAATTTCGGCTCTAATTTTTGCCGCAACTCCCTTTATGGTTTGATTTGTTTTCTTCAACCCTAAAAATTGGGGATTGTTCCCATAGATTTGATGGTGAATTTGTTGTTGCTGCAAGTATTTTTTATAATTAAAACCATACGGATTTAAAGGCTCCGAAATTTCTGTGAAAACCATTTTAACCGCCAAGCAATCATCAACCTGCAACCGGCGTTTTGTGCTGTCTTTTTGAATGTTGACCAAAATTTTGCCGATGGATTTTTTCCCATTTAGTTGAAGCACTTCCGCTTCATATTTGTCATAATAGTTGGTTGATTTTAATACATTTTCAATTGAAATTAAGGCTGTTACAGGTTTCTCAACAGAAAAATTCGACGCTTTTGAATAATGCTTTTTATGGTTTAGCTGATTTTTGAACGTAATGGCGGCCAAACCAATGAAAAAAGAAAGCAAAAAAACAAACACGGGAAATAAAAAGGGCGTTTGAAATTGTTTGTTTGCGTAGAAATAAACCGATGTAAATAATAGGATTGATACCCCAAAAACAAACACCAAATGCATTGACTGAATGCTGAAATAATTTCCGGCAAGAATTCCGACTATCAAAAAGAAGGTAAGTTGAACTGGTATAAATTTCAGAAACTTTATCATAGCCCGATAAAGTTAATCAAAAAACAATAGGATTGTAAAAATTTTACTAAGATTTTTAAATCAAAATGCCGGTAACAATTGTTACAGAATGATTTTTATCACTATTGACCATATGCTTTAAGGGTAATTTTGACCGATTTATAAAATTTATATTATGAAAAATATCTTTATCAGCCTTCTTTTTATTTTAATCTTTAGCACCGGTTCCTTCGGACAAAATTTATCGCCTTATCTGAAAATTGGCGAAACAACCGAAAGCATTCAGCAGGCATCGGAAAAAATTACCCAGACTTTACAAAACAATTCCTTCACAATATTAGGAACTTATAATCCATCAAACAAAAACACTTTAAAAGTGATTGCTTTTACAAGAACAGATTTGAAAAACACAGCTGTAAAAGTTATCGACAGGGGCGCACTTGCCGCAATATTTAAAGTTGGTTTGGTCGAAAAAAACGGAAAAGTCACTATGTCGTATACCAATCCTGAATATATTTTAAGAGCATATTTGGGCGACAATTACAATACCTATAAAAGCACCTTTCAAAAATTTGACACCGATTTAAAAACTGCTTTTTCAACAGTTGGTACAGCGTTTACGCCATTCGGCGGAACAGTAAAAGCAGAAAATTTAAAAAAATATCATTATAAAATAATGATGCCTTATTTTACCGATCCAGTGATACTGAACGAATTTTCATCTTTTGAACAAGGTGTAAAAACAATAGAAGCCAATTTGAGGGCCAAAAAAAGCGCAACCGTTTTGGTTTATAAACTGGTGTATGAAAAAGAAAATGTTGCTGTTTTTGGGATTGGACTGCAGGATAAAGCAAAAGGGGAATCTTATTTTTTGCCAATTATTGGGGAAGACAATGTTGCCGCTATGCCTTATGAAATTATTTTGCAAGGCAAAAAAGCAACGATGCTGCACGGAAAATACAGATTAGCGGTAAGCTGGCCTGAATTAAGTATGGGCACTTTTATGAAAATTATGAGTACTCCAAGCGATATTGAAGATATGTTGGAAGCTGTTTGTAAATAATCTTAGATAAAAACCTTAAATAATAAAATCGCTGAAATATTCATTTATTTCAGCGATTTTTCTATGATTAGTTCAGCCACTTTTTTGGAAGCGCCTTTGCCACCAAGCTTTTTCTCCAAATCGTAATAATCGATAAACATCAAGGCGCGTTGGTAACCGTCAATGATTTTATGAAGTTCTTTTTCTAAATTTTTTTCATTAAAATCATCCTGAATCAATTCCTTCACCACCTCTTTGTCCATAATAAGGTTGACCAGCGAAATAAATTTCAATTTCACCAAGCGCTTGCCAATTTGATAGGAAACATTGCTTGTTTTATAACAAACAATTTGCGGAATTTTAAACAAAGCCGTTTCCAGTGTTGCCGTTCCTGAAGTTACGATGGCTGCGTAAGAAACCGACAACAAATCGTAGGTTTTGTTGGGAACGAATTTCACATTGTCTTTGGCGATAAACTGCTGGTAAAATTCAAAATCCTGACTGGGAGCACCGGCAATCACAAACTGAAAATCGGGAAACTTATCGACGATGCTTAACATTACCGAAAGCATTTTTTTAATTTCCTGCTTTCTGCTTCCCGGCAATAAAGCAATGATTGGTTTTTTATTAAGCTGGTGTATTTCCCTAAAGGTATTTTCATCAATTTGTGTTCTGTCGGCAATGGCATCAATTAAAGGATGTCCCACAAAATGCACCGGAAAATGGTGTTTTTTTTCGTAAAAATTCTTTTCAAAAGGCAAAATTACATACATTTCATCCACATCGCGTTTGATACTTTTGATGCGATTTTCCTTCCACGCCCAAATTTGCGGAGAAATATAATAATGGACTTTAATGCCCGCTTTTTTGGCGAATTCAGCAATTCGCATATTAAATCCGGGATAATCTATCAAAATCAACACATCGGGTTTGAATTGCTGGATATCATTTTTGCAGACACTTATATTTTTAAAAATTTCCCTTAAATTCATAAATACTTCGGCAAAACCCATAAATGCCAAATCGCGGTAATGTTTCACCAAAGTACCGCCACCCTGTTGCATCAAATCGCCGCCCCAAAATCTGATGTCTGCTTGTGGATCTTTCTCCATCAACGCTTTCATCAAATTGAACCCGTGCAAATCTCCCGAAGCCTCGCCGGCGATTATATAATACTTCATCTAATGTTTACGACTTAAATAAGGTTAACAATAAAACGATAAAAGCGATTAAAAAGGTTTCCATGATAACGCCTCTAGCCCTGTAAATTTGTTTCTTTTTTAAGAACACAAAAAATACAAAAAAGTTGGCAATGGCGCCCAGCACCAAAATTTTTCCCTCTAAATTTCCTTCTTTTATAAGTTCTAAACTTTTTTCAAAATCTAAGGGCGAAAAGAATTCAATAAACAGAAAACAACCAAAAGAAGTTGCTGCCAAAGCGACCAAAAAACCAATAAGAATTTCCTTTTTCATATCTTAAATTTAGTAAGTTGAAACCTAATTTACAAATTCCAACTGTTTAATTTTGGCAAAAAATGATGCGCGGTCAAGTCAAATTGAACAGGAACAACGGAAACATAATTGTTTGCCAGCGCCCACTCATCCGTGTCTTCGCCCTTATCCATATTCACAAATTTTCCTGTAAGCCAAAAATATGTTTTTCCTTGCGGATTCACACGTTTGTCAAATTCTTCCACCCAATTTGCACGCGCCTGACGGCTGATTTTTATGCCGTTAAAGGTTTCGCTTTTTGGAAAATTGACATTCAGCACAACACCATCCGGCAATCCATTTTCCAACACATTCAAGGCAATTTTTTTGATATATGCTTTTAAAGGTTCAAAATTGGCATTCCAGGAATAATCGAGCAATGAAAATCCGATGGCAGGAATTCCCTCCACGCCAGCTTCCACAGCGGCACTCATCGTACCTGAATAAATGACGTTAATGGAGGAATTTGATCCGTGATTAATCCCGGAAACACACAAATCTGGCCGTCTGTCTAAAATTTCACTTACGGCCAATTTTACGCAATCGGCGGGCGTTCCAGACGATTGGTATTCCTTTTGGGGTCCGTCATCAATTTTTATCAGGTCGCAATACAAAGTTTCATTTATGGTAATTGCGTGCCCCATACCACTTTGCGGACTGTCGGGTGCAATCACCACCACATCGCCTATTTCATTCATCACAGAAATTAAGGTTCTTATTCCAGGTGCTGTAATGCCATCATCATTGGTGACTAAAATCAAAGGTCTTTTATTCATATAAAGCTATTTAAGGAACAAATTTAACGTATTTTATTCGCTTACAATGAATAAAAATTTAACATTTTATAAAGAATTATTACACTTTAATTTGATTATTATTGCGATAAACAATAAAATAATCACCTAATAAATAAACCAAGGATGAGAATTAAGCATTCAGAATATTTTAGTTAAATTAGTTATAAAACATAGAAGCATTCCGAGAAATTTATAAAAAAAGGTTAATTTAGACGTCTAACTAAGGAATGGCACTATTTTAGCAGGTGCAAAAACACACTAACAACTATTGATTCGACAGATGATGATTAGAAAATTCAAATTTTTATTGCCTTTGCTCTTTGTTTTCAGCTTATTTACAAGCTTCCAAACAAATGCGACCAACGACCCGAAAGATAAAGTTTTATTAACCATTTTAAAATATGTGTTGGTGCAGGGCCATTATGAGCCGCAACAAATTGACGATGCGTTTTCCATAAAAGTTTACGATGATTTTTTGGAAAAACTGGATCCTTCAAAAAGGTATTTTTTGCAATCGGATATTGATGAATTCTCTGTATTCAGAACAAAAATTGATGACCAGATCAACAATGAAGATTTGTCTTTTTTCTTTTTGGTTTATAACCGTTTTACACAACGTAGTGAAGAATCAAAAATTTACTATAAAGAAATATTGGCGAATAAATTTAATTTTGAAACGGTTGAAACTTTAGAACTTGACCCGGAAAAAGTGCCTTACGCCAAAACTAAAAATGATTTAATAAACATTTGGAACAAGCAGTTAAAATATAACGCGCTTACACGTTTGTATGATAAAATTAGTGATGAGGAAGATAAATTGAAAGCCGACAGCACTTATGCTAAAAAACCAACAGATTCACTTGAAATTGAAGTGCGTGAAGCTACGCTTACAAGCATGAACGATCTTTATGAAAGAATTGATGAGCTTACTTATTCCGATTGGTTTTCAACTTTCATAAATTGTATTGCTGAAACATTCGATCCGCACACCACTTATTTTGACCCAAGCGTAAAAAAACAGTTTGACATTTCCATGGCCGGGAAATTGGAAGGCATTGGCGCACGGCTTCAAAAGAAAAATGATTACACCAGGGTTGATGAATTGATTTCCGGTGGTCCGGCATGGAAATCGGGCAAACTGGAAGTTGGCGACATCATTTTAAAAGTGGCTCAGGGAAATAAAGAACCTGTGGATATTGTTGGAATGCGTTTAGACCATGCCATTGAATTTATTAAAGGCAAAAAAGGAACGGAAGTGCGATTGACCGTAAAAAAAATTGACGGTACCATTAAAGTTATTTCTATCATCAGAGATATTGTTGAACTGGAAGAAACTTTTGTAAAATCGAGCATCATTAAAAAAGACGGAAGAACTTTTGGGGTTATTAATTTGCCTAAGTTTTATATTGATTTTGACGAAAAAAACTTTAGAAACTCCGCCACAGATATGGCCCAGGAAGTTGAGCGCCTGAAAAAAGAAAACGTTGAAGGGATTTTGTTGGATTTAAGAAATAATGGCGGCGGATCCTTACAAACAGCTATTGAAATTAGCGGATTGTTTATCAACAAAGGTCCAATAGTTCAGGTAAAATATAGGGATGCAAAACCTGATGTTAAAAACGACAACGATCCAAAAATTCAATGGAATGGTCCTTTAGTAGTTTTAGTGAATGAACTTTCAGCCTCTGCCTCAGAAATTTTTGCCGCGGCGATGCAAGATTATCACAGAGCTGTAATTATTGGCGGCAAACAAACCTATGGAAAAGGCACTGTACAAAGCGTGTTAGACTTGAATAAATACCACAACCTGAAAGAAGATATGGGCGCACTAAAAATCACCATTCAAAAATTCTACAGAATTAGTGGCGGTTCCACACAAATGGAAGGCGTACATTCTGATATTATGCTGCCAAGCAGATACAGTTATATGGAAATTGGAGAGCGAGATATGGAAAATGCTTTGAAATTCGACAAAGTTCCTGCCGCCAATTATTCACTTTGGAACAATTACGAAAATTATGACCTTACCATTAACAACAGCAAAAAACGAATTGAAAATAACAAATATTTCAAATTGATAGATGAAAATGCAAAGTGGCTGAAAAGCTCACAAGATGACAGTTTGGTGTATTTAAGTTATGAAGCGTATAAAAATGATTTGGAAAGTCGTAAAAATGAATCGTTGAAATATAAAGTCCTTGCAGAATATACTTCTGATTTGACTTATACATCGCCACTTTATGAACAGCCTTTAATTGATGCCGATGAAGATTTGGCAGAAAAACGTGAAGTTTGGCATAAGAATTTGAAAAAAGACATTTATGTTGAAGAAGCGATCAATGTTCTGGGCGAATTAAAAGTTAAACCACAATACGAATTGGTGAAAAATTAATTTTAAAATAGTGTAACTTTACACTTGTAAAGAAATAACTATTGAAAAC
>JAVVEF010000054.1:0-17366 GCA_032251275.1 Lutibacter sp. | reverse complement strand
TTCCATAAAACAAATATACAATATTTTTATGAATATATTATCGCTAGGTTAATATTGAGAGAAAACAAAATGTCGATAAGAACAAACTAAAATCAAAGTTTTAGTGAGATATTATTGTCTAAAATCAAAAAAAAATAGAATAAAACACATATGAAAGAAGTAAAAAAATAGCCATAAAGATTTCAATCATTTACTATGATTGCTGGGCAAGAATCCAAAATCGTAAATCATAAATCAAAAAAATCCCCATGAAACCAAACAACTGAATTGTATTTTTTATCTTTGCAACTTGTCAAAAAATAAACAAACATGAAAATATCATACAATTGGTTAAAACAATTTTTGAAGGTAGACTGGGAAGCGGAGAAAACAGGTGAATTGTTAACCGATTTAGGCCTTGAAGTGGAAGGTATTGAAACCGTTGAAACCATAAAAGGAGGTCTGGCCGGTGTGGTGGTGGGGAAAGTGATTACCTGCATCCAGCACCCGAATGCCGACCGGTTAAAAGTCACTATGGTAGATATAGGCACCGGGGAATTGCTGCAAATTGTTTGCGGGGCACCCAATGTGGCGGTCGGACAAACAGTGCCCGTAGCCACTATTGGAACCATGTTGTATGACAAAAATGGTGCAGGATTCACCATCAACAAAGGAAAAATCAGGGGAGAAGAAAGCCACGGAATGATTTGTGCCGAAGACGAACTGGGCTTGGGACCCAACCACGACGGAATTATGATATTGGACGATGCATTTGTTGCCGGAACTACTGCAGCCAATGTGTTTAAGGTGGAATCGGATCAGGTTTTTGAAATAGGGCTGACACCAAACAGGGCAGATGCGATGAGTCATTACGGCACTGCGAGGGATTTACGCGCAGGTTTGATGCACCGTCAAATCACGTTGGAACTGATTTCACCGTCTGTTAGTAATTTTCGCGTGGACGACAGAACCTTAAAAATAGACGTAGCGGTGGAAGATGTTGAAAAAGCACCGCGTTATGTTGGTGTAACCATTTCCAACATTATTATAAAAGAATCACCTTCCTGGCTGCAAAACAGGTTGAAAGCCATTGGCATAAAACCCATTAACAATGTGGTGGATGTGACCAATTATGTGTTGCACGAATTGGGACAGCCTTTGCATGCTTTTGATGCGGCTGCCGTAAAAGGCAATAAGGTTATCGTGAAAACATTGCCTACAGGGACCAAATTTACAACCTTGGACGGAGTGGAACGCGAACTGCACGAAGAAGATTTAATGATTTGCAATGGCTTGGAAGAACCCATGTGTATTGCAGGGGTTTTTGGCGGATTGCATTCGGGAGTATCGGAAAAAACCACAGCCATATTTTTGGAAAGTGCGTACTTTAATCCGGTTTCAATACGTAAAACGGCAAAAAGACATGTGCTGAATACCGATGCTTCTTTCCGATTTGAAAGGGGAATCGACCCGAATATCACCAAATACGCCTTAAAACATGCGGCCAATTTAATTGTGGAAGTGGCCGGCGGAAAAGTATCTTCTGAAATCGCGGATATGTATCCCGTAAAAATCGAAGATTATCAGGTGTTTTTGTCCTACGAGAAAATGGATCGGTTGATAGGCGCTAAAATTCCGAGAGAAACAGTTAAAAATATATTGGCTTCATTAGAGATCAAATTTAACAGCGTTACGGAGGCCGGACTTGGACTGACCATTCCGTCTTATAGGGTGGATGTGACCCGGGAAGCAGATGTGATTGAAGAAATATTGCGGGTGTACGGCTATAACAATGTGGAATTTTCCCACAAGTTGAATACTTCCATTTCTTTTTCTGAGTTTGAAGGCGTTAAGATTGAAAATGTGGTGGCGAACCAGTTAATTTCGCTGGGATTTAATGAAACCATGGCGAACAGTCTGACCAAGTCCGACTATATTTCACTATCCGAAACGCTTAAGGAAGAACACAATGTAGCCATTCTGAATCCTTTAAGCAACGATTTAGGTGTAATGCGCCAATCATTGTTATTCAGTGGATTAGAATCCGTGGTTTACAATTTGAACCGAAAAAACAATACCTTAAAATTCTTTGAATTTGGAAAATCCTACCACCATTTTGAAAGCGGCTATGAAGAGCAGAAACACCTGACTTTGTTTGTGACAGGCAACCGCACTGCAGCCCATTGGAACCTAGCCCAAAAACCATCCGATTTCTTTTACCTGAAAGGCGTTGCCAAAACATTGTTACAGCGTTTAGGTATCCAAAATATAAAAATTGCCCCCGTAAAAAACGATGTTTTTTCTGAAGGTATCACTTTAAACTCGGGAAAAATAAAACTGGCCGAATTAGGACTGGTGAAACGCTCAGTTTTAAAAGAATTCAGTATCAAACAAGAAGTGTTGTTTGCCGATTTTAATTGGGAAAATGTATTGAAGCTCGCCGGAAAATCAGCTATTAAAGTATCCGAATTGCCTAAATTTCCTTCGGTAAAAAGAGATTTTGCACTGTTGCTCGACAAAGAAATCACCTTTGGTGAATTGTACAACCTTGCTTTTCAGTCGGAAAAACAATTGTTGAAAGAAGTCGACTTGTTCGATGTGTATGAAGGCGAAAATCTGGAAGCAGGAAAAAAATCCTATGCATTAAGTTTCTTGCTGCAGGATGAAACCAAAACCCTGACCGATGTGCAAATAGACAAAATCATGCAAAAGCTGCAAGCCACTTTCGAAAAAAACGTAGGGGCGACGCTTCGTTAGTTGAAGGCTCAAAGCTCAAAGGCTAAAGGCTAAAGTGTTATCAGTTATCAGTTGAAAATAGTTTCAACTACAAAGCAATAATCCAAAACTTGTCACCCTGAGCCGTGTCGAAGGGTAACATTCGTAATTTTTATATTGTAAATCAAAAATACAACCAACAATCGCCGCCATCGCTAGGAACTCAAATCGGAGAAGACCTGTCATATGATGTTTTTCGTAGTAAAATATTGAAATTTTTAGCGCTGGCCTATGCTGCAATCCAAAGAGCTTCGCGGCTGGCTTAGCGCAGGCAAAAGCGGTCTGGATGCTGAGGTTAAAAAAATTCAATAATTTTACAGAAAAAGATCAGTAGACTAGATTTTTTGTTTCTTTTTCATCAATGGAAAAAGAAAAAAAACAATAATTGAGGTCAAAATCATTCATTGTAAATGCCTTATAAAAATTCAAAATCCTATATTGAAATGAACAACGAATTATGATTTGAACTAACTTTCAAAAGATCCTGAACAAAGCCTGCCTGCCGGCGAGTCAGGTTCAGCACGACGACTGGTCAAAACAAAATCCTTATTTATCCATCTTCACTTCAACCGACAACCCACAACTGACAACAAACCCACATTAAATTTTTTAGCATCCATTTTTATTTTATTTTTGCACAAACAATCCTCCATGTACAAAACCATCCTTCGGCCGCTGTTTTTTCTTTTCGATCCCGAAAAAATCCATCACTTGACCTTTGCACTCATAAAAACAGTCTCCAAAATTCCCGGAATCCCTTTTATTTTCAGGAGCTTGTTTCAGGTAAACGACAAACGGCTGGAACGAAAAGTGTTCGGACTTACCTTTAAAAATCCGGTAGGTTTGGCGGCAGGTTTCGATAAAAACGCGGTGCTGTACAACGAACTGGCTAATTTCGGCTTCGGATTTATAGAAATCGGAACCGTAACCCCAAAAGCACAAGAAGGAAACCCTAAAAAAAGGCTGTTTCGACTGATAGAAGACAATGGCATCATCAACCGAATGGGATTCAACAATTTGGGCGTGGAAGCTGCGATAGTACAGCTAAAAAAAAATAAAGGAAAAATAATCATAGGCGGTAACATTGGAAAAAACACAGATACGCTGCCCGAAAATGTCATTGAAGATTATAAAACAGCTTTTAAAGTTTTGCATCCTTACGTGGATTATTTTGTAGTCAACGTCAGCTGTCCGAATGTGGGGACTTTTGCCAAGCTGCAGGACAAAGAATACCTACTGGAATTGTTGAACGGCCTGCAGACAATCAACAAAGAACTTACTACGCAAAAACCCATTTTACTCAAAATAGCACCTGATTTAAACACCATCCAGTTGGATGAGGTAATAGAATTGGTGGCAGAAACAAACATAGCCGGTGTAGTGGCTTCAAATACGTCGATACATCGTGAAGGCTTAAAAGCCACTGAGGCACAACTGGCAGCCATCGGAAACGGCGGATTGAGCGGAAAACCCATCAAAGACCGAAGCACCCAGGTCATTAAATACCTGGCCACAAAATCAAACAAAGCATTCCCTATCATTGGTGTCGGCGGCATCCATTCCCCTGAAGACGGCCTCGAAAAAATAAACGCCGGTGCCGATCTCATCCAAATTTATACCGGCTTCATCTACGAAGGCCCCGCCTTGGTGAAGAAAATTAATAAGGCATTAGCCCCCTAACCCCCGAAGGGGGACAGAGCGTTAAGAAAACAGCCAGTGGCTGTTTTTAGCGATAGAGCCAGACGGCGCGTTGGCATTAAAAGTTTTCAATTAAAATCCGTCATATAGACACTGTAAAGCCAATTAATACAGCGTCATTGCGAGAAGGATTACAGAGGCGTAGCCGAAGAAATCCGACGTGGCAACCTGTTGTGAACTATCGAAATCTCATTAGAAACTTGTTGTGAACTAACGAAATCCCTTAAGAAGCCTGTTATCAAAGAAGTTATCCTCGTTGCAAACGCTACATTTTATAGGCTAATTTATTAGGTACTCGTCGCAGACGAGCACCAGTGGTAATGCCCCTAACCACCTAGGGGGGGAGTTAAATAGGTAAATAGCTAATTAGAATTATTAAAGATTTATCAAAACATAAAATCTTTATCGTAAGTATACCTGACGAGAAAGTGCCTTTTCTTTTGGTTCGTTGATGCCTGCCCTGAGCGCAGTCTCAGGGTTGGGCAAGCCAAATCGACGAAGGAGATTCACGAATACCTATAAAAAACAATATAGATGGCAAGCAAAGAAAATGAACAAAAAACATGATTGGAGTTGAAAACTTTTTTTTAGCCGAAATAAAAAAATAAAATAAATCCCACCATTGTATTTACTTCATAAACAGTAAATTTGAAATTCATAAAGAAATTAATAAATCGTAATCCCGATAGCTATCGGGATGTAAATCAAATATCGTAAATCGTAAATCGTAAATCAAAAATCCTATAAAACCGCTAAAAGTCATACAGCTCATAGATTCTCTAAGCCCCGGTGGCGCTGAAATGATGGCGGTAAATACCGCCAATGCATTGGCCGATAACGGGCTGGAATCGCATTTGTGTGCCACGCGGCAAGAAGGTTCCCTGAAAGCCAACATAAGGACGGAGGTTGGATATTTGTTTTTGAACAAAAAAAGCGCATTGGATGTCAAAGCAATACAAAAACTAATTAGCTATCTGAAATCCAACGAAATTAGTATAATCCACGCCCATGCAACTTCTTATTTTACGGCTTTCTTGGTCAAATTGTGGCTTCCAGAAACAACCATCATCTGGCACGACCATTATGGAAACAACGAAAATTTACAGGAGCGGAAAAAATTCCCTTTAACGCTGGTGTCAAAAACCTTTAAAACAGTCATTTCCGTAAACAATCACCTGCTGCAATGGGCGAAACAACAGCTGCAGGCAAAATACTGTCAATACTTGCCGAATTTTGCGGCATTCGGTCCGGAAAACCCGGCAATCACGCAATTGCATGGCGAAAATGAAAAGCGCATCGTATGCCTGGCCAATTTAAGGTCGCAAAAAGACCACATAAACCTATTAAAAGCTTTTGATAAATTAAGGAAAAAGCATACAGACTGGACGTTGCATTTGGTGGGAATGGATTTTAAGGATGCTTATTCCGATGAAATAAAATCGTTTGTAGCACAACATAATTTAATACCTTGTGTATTTTTGTACGGAAGCTGTCCCGATACGCAACATATATTAAAACAGGCAACCATCGGGGTTTTAAGTTCAAAATCTGAGGGATTGCCGGTGGCGTTGCTCGAATATGGTTTGGCAAAATTACCAGTGGTTGTTACAGATGTTGGCGAATGTGGCGTTGTGGTCAGTAATGAGAAAAGCGGTTTGGTGGTGCCGCCATCGGATGAAAATACGCTTTCTGAAGCACTTATTTTATTGGCAGAAAATGAAGACATAAGGAAAGAATTCGGAGAAAATTTATGCAACAATATAAGCTCAAATTATGGTGCGAAGTCATTTATCACCCAATTAATCACCATATACCGTTTTGAATAACAGTTCATCACATATACGTTTAATTTTGGCAGGTGCGCATCTTGTGCTGGGCGTACTGCTGCTTTCTGGTTTGGTCGCTAAGGCCTATTCTTTTTTAATTTTATTTTTTGGTGTATTATATATCATCAGAAATAAAAATGAAAATGATGAAGCCATTCATTGGAGTGCTTATTTGGTTGGAGGAGAAGTGCTGTTTCGAATGGCCGGTGGGATGATTTTTTACGAATTGCCCAAATATGCCATAATGATTTTCCTTTTTGTGGGATTGGTTGTCGAAAAAAGAAGGCATCACGTTTCTTTGAGCTATATCATTTATATCTTATTACTGTTGATTGGAATTGCTTTTGTGGATATACCGTTTTCAGAATCCATCCGAAAAGCCATTGCGTTCAATTTAAGCGGACCTATTTTATTGGGGGTTTCGGCCATCTATTTTTACAGGCGGTCTTTAACACTTTCAACAATGTTGGATATGTTGTTCTATATGGCTTTGCCCATAATCTCAATGCTGGCTCTTCTGTATTTCAGAACGCCGTCCTTAAGTGATATCTCCTTTGGAGGCGGGGCCAATTTTGAGACTTCAGGCGGTTATGGGCCAAATCAGGTGGCTACCATTCTTGGTTTAGGGGTTTTTATTGTTGCGGTGCACTTGTTTTTTAAAAAGCGAATTTTCGTCCTTTTCAGTGTGGATGTATTTTTGTTTACCTATTTAATTTACAGGGGTTTGATAACATTGTCAAGAGGTGGGATGATTACGGCATTTTTGGCAACTGCGGTATTTACCTACTATTTTATTCTGTCCAAAGAAAACAAAATCTTAAATTTAGCCAAATACAGTGGATTGCTGGCGCTGTTTGGTTTTGCATTGTTTTTGTACACTTCTAACGCTACCGGAGGAATGCTTGAAAACAGGTATGCCAATAAAAATGCGGCTGGAACCACCAAAGAAGACTTCACTACTGGGAGAGCCACCTTATTTGCGAGTGAAGTATCGGCTTTTATGGAAAATCCGTTTTTTGGAGTTGGGGTGGGTGGCGGAAAATTTTACAGAATGGAGGAATTGGAAATAAGAGCGGCTTCCCACAATGAAATGGGCCGTTTAATTGGGGAGCATGGGCTTGTAGGCATTGTTGCGCTGTTATTACTGATAATAGTGCCGATACGGCATATGTTTAAACAACCTTATCTGGCACGCGCTTTTTTAGCTTCATTTTTAATATTTTGGTTTTTAACAATCAACCATTCTGCTATGCGTATTGCATTTCCGGGATTTATTTACGGACTGAGCGTTGCGGTGATTGTATTTAATAATAAAGAGGCAGAATAGGATGATTGATTTAAGCCCTTCGACTGCGCTCAGTGTGACGGATTTTTGAATTACGAATTATAAGTGAACTTGAAACCTGGAACCAGAAATTAGATACCACCAAATAGAAACATCAAATTTAAAATTTGAAAAAATTAATCTACATAGGAAACAACCTGTCCGAAAAATCAAACTACCATTCTGCGATGGCTACTTTAACAAAGCTATTGCAAAGTGAAGGTCATTCGGTGATTTGTTCCTCCGACAAAACAAATAAAATTTTTCGTTTGTTGTCGATGTGTACTACGATTATAAAGCATAGAAAAACAACAGATGTGGTGCTTATCGATACCTTTAGCACGTCAAACTTTTATTACGCGCTCATCACTTCTCAATTGGCCAGACTTTTATCATTGAAATACATCCCTATCCTGCATGGCGGAAACTTGCCTTACAGACTGAAGCATTCCGAATTTCTTTCCATACTGATTTTTAAATATGCTTTTCAAAATGTGAGTCCGTCCTTATATTTGGCACACGAATTCAAGAAGTACAAATTTGAAACGGTTTACATTCCCAACACGATTCCTATTGCGGAAATTCCTTTTAAATTGCGCACAAATTTGGAACCTAAATTATTATGGGTGAGGGCTTTTGATGAAATTTACAATCCGGCGATGGCCATTAAAGTGCTTTCAGTATTGAAAAAAAACTATGAAAATGCAAGTTTGTGTATGGTAGGCCCCGATAAAGACGGCTCACTAAACCTGACAAAATCCCTGGCAAAACAATTGGGTTTGGCAAACAGCGTTACCTTTACAGGCGTATTACCCAAAGAACAATGGCACCAATTGTCGGAAAATTATGACATTTTTATCAATACCACCAACATAGACAATATGCCGGTGAGTGTATTGGAGACGATGGCCTTGGGCTTGCCCGTTGTTTCCACCGATGCGGGCGGATTGCCGTATTTGATAGAAAACGGGGTGAACGGACTCCTGATTCCCGTAAAAGATGAAAATAAAATGGCGGAAGCCATTATAAAATTGCTTAACAATCCTGAAAAAGCGAAGGAATTGTCCAGAAATGCCCGTGAAAAGGCAGAGCAATTCGATGAAAACAAGGTGAAAATACAATGGCATAAATTGTTGAAAAATGTTTAAGGAAATCTTTAAAATCGGCCAGCGCTTAAGAAATCCTTCCATAGCAACTTGGTTTCGTTTTCTGAAAGCGTCGGAAAAATGGCCTTTGGCTTCGCTGGAAGCCTATCAGTTGCAGAAATTACAGGAATTGGTGGTGGTTGCTTATGAAAATTCTGTTTTTTATAAAAATAGCTTTGAGGTTTTGGGAATCAAACCTTCCGATATTCAATCACTTGAGGACCTTAAAAAGCTGCCCGTCACCACCAAGTCAGATTTATTGGTTTACAACAAAGAAATTCACACCAACCTTAAATTCAGAAAGCTTTTTCAGGCAAATACCTCAGGAACTTCAGGGGAATCCTTAAAATTTAATAGGGAAGAATCAGCTGATTCATTTAACAAGGCTTCCGCTTATAGAGGATATTCCTGGTATAACGTAAATCCCTGGGAGCGTAACGGTTATTTTTGGGGCTATAATTTTTCAGAAATGGCAGTGCTTAAAATTAGGATACTGGACAGCTTGCAAAATCGTTTCAGAATCTTCAATTACAGGAAAGAATCCATCGATTTTTTTATCAAAAAACTTAAAAACGCGAAATACCTTCACGGTTATTCGTCTATGGTTTATGAAACAGCAAAAATAATCAACAGCCTAAATTTGGAGAGACCCACCAACCTAAAAATGGTGAAAGGCACTTCAGAAAAAATATTTGAGGCTTATCAGGAAGAAATTCAACAGGCATTCGGACAAAGAATGATCAGTGAATATGGCGCAGCTGAAACGGGAATTATCGCTTTTGAGTGCCCAAAAGGAAAGATGCATCTTAATATGGAAGGCGTTATTGCGGAAGAAATTGACCACGAAATTGTAGTGACCAATTTACAAATGCACGCTTTTCCAATCATTCGCTATCGTTTGGGCGATTATATAAAGTTGGCGCCAAAAACTACGAAATGTGAATGTGGCTTGCAACATTTAATCCTTGAGGAAGTTACAGGGAGAATTGGGCAGACTGTTTATGGGAAAAACAATACCTATCCCAGCCTTTATTTTTATTATATTTTTAAAAACCTGGCGACAAAACAGGGGTTATTGTTAACCTATCAGGTGGTTCAGGAAGAAAAAGGGAAATTAATTTTTTTGATAGAACAACCTTTGGACAGCAGGCAATTAATATCTTTGAAAAATGAAATTGCAGTATATTTTAAAGACGATATGGAATTTACGATTGACCATACGCAAAGTATAACGGCTCCCGATAAAAAACTAAAAAGTTTTATTTCTAATATTGCATAAATGAATCCATTGGTATCCATCATAACGCCCTGCTTCAATGCGGCAGATTTTATAGCAGAAACAATTTCATCTGTTCAAAGCCAGACTTTTACGGATTGGGAATGGTTTATTATCGATGATGGCTCTCAAGATATTTCTGTTTCCATCATCGCTGAATTTGCGCAAAATGATGCTCGAATTAAGCTGTTGCCGCTAAAAAAAAACGCTGGTGCGGCCATTGCCCGCAATATGGGAATTGCCTTGGCCAAAGGAAAATACCTGACTTTTATTGATGCGGATGATGTGTGGTTACCGCAATTTTTAGCGGAGAATGTCGCAAGAATCGATCAAACGGAAGGTTTTTTGTGCGCTTCTTATGAAATGTATGATGTAACCCTTAACCGAAAATTGGGAGAATTAATTGTTCCTGAACAGGCAAATTATTCCGCTATTTTAAAAACAAATACCATCAGTTGCCTAACGGCATTTATCGATATTTCACGCTTGGGAAAAGAATTTATGCCCGAAATAAAATACCGTCAGGATATGGGGCTGTGGTTAAAATACCTGAAAAAAATAAATAGGGTGGAAGGCATTCCCGAAATTCTGGCCATTTACAGAATCAGAAAACAATCGCTTTCCAACAATAAAGCAAATTTATTGAAACATCAATGGACGTATTATCGGGTTGTTGAAAATTTATCCATTATAAAGTCGTCTTATTATTTTACCATTTGGATGTACTACGGATCAAAAAAATATTGGTCGATAAAAAGTTAAAGGGTGAAAGCTCAAAGTTGAAAGTTGAAAGTTCAAGGTTTCATTTCCAAATCAAACTCCCTTTCCTTCGGTAAGTTTACCTGCCGCGGAAGGGGCTGGGGATAGGATATTAACTCAACATTCATAATTAACAATCATAATTTGTAATTTGTATATCGCAAATCCTATATACCAACAAACCAAGATACAAACAATTAATTTGAAAAATAACCGTTAGAAATTTGTCAAAAAAATAGCATAACTTTGAAATCTGAGTAAAAAACCCCATAAACGCGTTTAAATGCACACCGACAATTTTTATTTCAACATTTCCGAACGCAGACTTTATTTACGTGTTCTTGATATAGGGTTTACCATATTGGGCTTATATGTGCTTAATGTTTATTTCAATTTTGATTATTTTGATTTTTCAAGTCAGAGTGGCGCTTTATGGATTTCAACTTTAATCATTTACCTATTGGTATTTGGGGAAATATTTGAAATGTATGATTTAAAGGTAGCGAGCGATAAATATTTAACCTTGCGAAGCACCGTAATTACGGTGTTTTTTGCCACTTTATTTTATGTTTTTACACCTGTAATTTCGCCCTTATTGCCTACAAACAGGTTGCAGTTGGCTTATTTTTCGCTGACCATGCTTTTTTCCATTCTTCTGAATAGATTATTTTACATACAACTGATATTCTCTCCACGTTTTTTGAAAAATATCTTATTGATTGCAGATAGTAGCCAGTTGAATAGTCTGGTTGCCGCCATTCAAAATAAAAGTGCAAATCGCATTGTGGCGGTGGTGTCGGATGCTGCGATGGCTAATAATGACAAAATAGCTTTTATTGCTGTTTCTGATGCCAATTTGGAAGAAATTGTAAAGGAAGAAGGTATCAATGAAATTGTAATTTCCTCAAATAACCTTCAATTTATAACCCCGGAATTAAACAACCAGCTTATTTTGTTGTTTGAAAAAGGCATGGCCATCAGAAGTTCGGATAATTTTATTGAAGACGAAACCCATCGCATTTCAGAAACTAAATTAACCACCAATTTTTACAATCATTTTACCTTCAGCAAAAGCCATCAGAACAATTTATACCTGGCATTTAGGCGCGTTCTGGATGTGTTTTTTTCATTGATTGGAATTTTGTTTTTCCTGTTTCTGATTCCATTTGTTTTTGTTGGAAATTTGTTCGCAAATAAAGGGAAATTGTTATACACGCAAAAAAGAATCGGTAAAAGAGGAAAGAAATTCAGGATCATTAAATTCAGGACCATGGTTTCGAATGCTGAGGAAAACGGTGCGGAATGGGCACAAAAAAACGACAGTCGCGTAACTGCTTTTGGGAAAATGCTGAGAAAAGCTAGGGTGGATGAGATTCCGCAGTTTATCAATGTGCTAAAAGGCGATATGAGTCTGATTGGTCCGCGTCCGGAAAGACCCGAATTTGTTACGATGCTGGAAAAAGAACTTCCTTTTTATGCCATCCGTCACGTGGTAAAACCGGGATTGACAGGCTGGGCGCAGGTGATGTATCCCTATGCGCATTCTGTGGATGACCAGCATAAAAAATTGATGTACGACCTGTATTACATCAAAGAGCGAAATTTATTGATGGATTTAAAAATCGTGATTAAAACCATCAGCACCATTTTATTCTTCAGGGGAACCTAAATTATTTGTAAATAATAAGTACTTAGAGTGCCTAAAGTATGGAGTACTTAAAGTAAAAAAAATGTATTCTTAACAATATAAAGAAGTCGCAATAATATTAATGATCAATCTTTTTTAAATGGTTCATTTTGAATGAGTCGTTAAGCTTAAAACTAATATAATTTAGGCACTCTAGGCACCTAATAGTTTCAATTATTTTTTTCAATATCAAATACCCTAATAAACCCCCTAAAATTTGGAGTGCCTAAAGTTTGGAGTACTTAAAGTTAAAAAAATGTGTTTTTAATGATATAAAGAAGTCGCAATAATATTAATAATCAACCTTTATTGAAAAAAGATTCAATAAATGTATTGTTTTAAATTCGTTGTTAAGTTCAAATCAAAAAATCTCTAGGCACTCTAGGCACTCCAAATTCTAGGCACTAATTAGTTTCAATTATTTTTTTCAATATCAAGTACCCAAATAAAACCCCTTAAAATTCGCTTGTGAAGTGAAGCTTTACGTTCGGATATTTATCCTGCGTCATTTGTATTGAAAACGCGGAGTCGGCCAAAAACACCAATTGTCCTTGTTTGTCGTGTGCCAGATAGCGTTGTTTTACGCGTTTAAACTCTTTGAATTCCTCACTTTTCGGGTCTTTGGGATCTACCCAGCAGGCTTTGTGTACGTGTAAATTTTCATAACTGCATTTTGCGCCGTATTCATGTTCCAATCGGTATTGGATCACTTCATATTGCAAAGCGCCAACTGTTCCTATAACTTTTCGGCCGTTGAGTTCCAGCGTAAATAACTGCGCAACGCCTTCATCCATCAATTGATCCAGTCCTTTAAACAATTGTTTCGATTTCAACGGATCGGCATTGTTTACGTAACGGAAATGTTCCGGAGAGAAACTTGGAACGCCCTTGAAATTCAGCACTTCGCCTTCGGTTAAGGTATCGCCGATTTTAAAATGACCGGTATCCGGCAATCCAACAATGTCTCCGGGAAAAGATTCTTCAACAATTTCCTTTTTTTCGGCAAAAAAGGCATTCGGACTCGAGAATTTGAATTTTTTGTTCAAGCGCACGTGCAAATAAGGGGCATTTCTTTTGAAAGTTCCCGACACAATTTTAACAAAAGCCAGGCGGTTCCGGTGATTGGGGTCCATATTGGCGTGTATTTTAAACACAAATCCTGTCATTGTTTCTTCCTTGGAGTCCACCAAACGGGTATTGGCCATTTTTGGCTGCGGCGATGGCGCAATTTCAATAAAACAGTCCAGCAGTTCTTTTACCCCAAAATTGTTTAGGGCCGATCCAAAAAATACGGGCTGCAATTCACTGGTTAAATAGGCTTGTTTATCAAAATCAGGATACACTTCCCTTATAATTTCCAATTCTTCTCGCAGGGTATTTGCCGATTTTTCACCAATAATTTCATCAAGTTCCGGCGTAGAAATATCGGTGAGTTCAATTCCCTTGGAAACAGTTTGCTTGTTGTCTCCCGAATACAGGTTTATTTTCTTTTCATAAATATTGTAAATTCCCTTAAAATCGTAGCCCATTCCAATGGGAAAACTCAACGGCGTCACCGTCAGTCCCAGTTTTTGTTCCACTTCATCCAGCAAATCGAAAGCGTCTTTTCCCTCTCTGTCCATTTTATTGATAAACACAATAATGGGGATTTTACGCATTCTGCAAACTTCCACCAGTTTTTCCGTTTGTTCTTCAACCCCTTTTGCCACATCAATCACCACAATAACGCTATCAACAGCCGTCAGTGTCCTAAAAGTATCCTCGGCAAAATCCTTGTGGCCGGGCGTGTCCAAAATATTAATTTTTTTTCCTTTATAGTTAAAAGCTAATACAGATGTGGCCACAGAAATCCCCCTTTGGCGTTCAATTTCCATAAAATCGGAAGTGGCGCCTTTCTTAATCTTGTTGCTTTTTACGGCTCCTGCTTCTTGTATGGCGCCCCCAAACAGCAATAATTTCTCGGTTAAGGTGGTTTTTCCCGCATCAGGATGTGAAATAATCCCAAAGGTGCGTCTGCGTTGTATTTCTTCTAAAAAAGTCATCACTAAAATTTTGAGGTGCAAATATATGGCTAATTACACGATTTGCCAATTAGTATTTACAGGCAATAAAGCCCTGATTTTGGCAGGTTAAAATAGCCGTCCTTTTTACATAAATAATATGTTGGGCGTTCCCGCCGAAAAGGCGGTCGGGTCTTCCGTTCCAAACCGTCTTTGCGAGCGCAGCGTGGCAATCTGTTGAAGCTTGTTCTGCATAAGCGCTCTTATCCGGGTTTTCCCCTGCAACCCCTAACGCAAATTGAATTACGATTTTTGATTTACGATTTTAGAATTAAAAATGTCAAATTCGGTCAACGTTATTTAGGCATCGACAAATCGTCAATCGTCAAATCGTCAATCGTAAATCGTCAATCCCTTATTTTATCCAGTAAATTGTTAAGCTGCGTCACTTCTTCCAATGTTAATTGCTGCAATTTTTTGTCGAGTTCCTTTTCTTGTGCATCAATTTTTAACAAGATATCCAGTCCGAGCTGACTGATTTGAATATCTTTTTGCCTTCTGTCCTGTTTGCATTCTTTTCTGACCACCAGTTTTTTGGTCAGCATTCTGTCCACAACCCTGCTGATATCCGAGTTTTTGTCGAGCATCCTTTCTTTCAGCAATCCGATGCTTGAGGCAACCGGATGCTGTCCCCTTAAAATGCGAAGCACATTAAATTGGGTAGGCGATAAGTCGAGCGGCTTGATAATTTTCAACAATTGTTCCGAAAGATAATTGTGGGTAAAATGAATGTTTACCCTTGCTTTCTGATATTCATTGCTGAAGTTGCTTTTTATTTCGTCCTGAATTTTCATGCGCTGTAAAATTTACGTAAAAGTACAAAAAAGAACGTGTGAAAATCAATGGTTTACCAATCGAAATTCACACGCTCCCATTTAAAAATGTGATTATATTTTTGCCAGTTCCACTTTAGCGGTAATCGTTACATCCTCGCCAATCATCAAACTTCCTGCTTCCAAAACAGAATTGTATTTTAGGCCAAAATCGGTTCTGTTGATCACGCCCGTAACTTTCAATCCGGCTTTTGTGTTTCCCCAGGGATCTTTGGTGGTGCCGCCATAAGTCATCGCTAAAGTAATTTCTTTGGTTACGCCGTGCAAGGATAATTTTCCTTTTAAATTGTATTTATTTGTGCCTGTTTTTGTAACAGAAGTGCTCACAAAGGTCATTTTCGGATATTTTTCAGTCTCAAAAAAGTCGGCGCTTCTCAAATGCTCATCTCTTTTTGCATTGTCGGTGTCCACGCTGTTTACATCAACCATAAAGTTGATTTTAGCGTCAGAAAAATCATCTTTTGTGGTTGTTACTGATCCTTCATAGGTAGAAAAGATGCCTTCAACTTCAGAAATGACCATATGATCCACGGCAAAACGGATAGACGAATGTGATGCATCAATGTTCCATTTGGATTGTGCGCTCATTATGCTGATGCCAAATACGGCAATTAGGATACTTAATTTTTTCATGATTTAGATTTATTTATGTTGTTTATTTATTAGACTGCAAATATATGTCAAAACAATATATGTTGCAACATATATTGAAAAATAAAATTTTAAATTTAAGTATAAATAATTTATATTACTGTAATTCAATAGATTAGATACCTAAAATATAATTTTATTTACCGCCTAAAAAGTGTAAATTTGCAATAATTAAATAAGGTATGCAGGAAGAACAAGTCATATTGGTAAACGAGAAAGATGAAAAAATTGGGTTAATGCCAAAAATGGAGGCGCATGAAAAAGCGGTGCTCCACAGGGCGTTTTCTGTATTTGTGTTCAATGATAAAAATGAGTTGTTGTTGCAGCAACGCGCCGCACATAAATACCATTCGCCTTTATTGTGGACAAATACCTGTTGCAGCCATCAGCGCGATGGGGAAGGGAATGTGGCAGCCGGCAAACGACGTCTGAAAGAAGAAATGGGCTTTGTGTGCGATTTGAAAGAAGTGACCTGGTTTATTTACAAAGCGCCTTTCGACAATGGGTTGACGGAACATGAATTAGACCATATTCTGATTGGCTATTACAATGAAAATCCGGTATTGAACAGGGAAGAAGTTGAAAGTTATCAATGGATGACCATTGAAGAAGTAAAAAATGATATGCAAAAACATCCTGAAATTTATACCGAATGGTTTAAAATCATTTTCGACAAATATTACAGTTTTATCAGCCATTAAAAAAAATAGTATGCAAGTAACCGTCAACAGAAAAGCACATTTTAACGCAGCGCACCGATTGTATAATGCTGAATGGACAGATGCGCGGAATTCTACAGTGTTCGGCAAATGTGCAAATCCGCATTATCACGGCCATAATTATGAGCTCATCGTTTCTGTGAAGGGTGAAATTCACCCGGAAACTGGTTTTGTGATGGATATGAAAATTTTAAAAAACCTGATTGAAACGGAAATCGAAGAACAATTCGACCATAAAAATTTGAATGAAGAAGTCCCGGAATTCAAAACTTTAAACCCCACCGCAGAAAATATTTCGGTAGTCATTTGGAACAAATTACGTTCAAAAATTGACACAAGCTTGGCGCTTTCCATCACACTTTATGAAACACCCAGAAATTTCGTGACTTATTCAGGAGAATAAAAAAGTTAAATAATGAATTACCTCGAGGCAGAGCCATCGAGGTATCTATCGGAAGAAAGTAAATTTTTAGTTTTATGAAAACCTTAGGTTTTCAAACTTTCCTCTCTAACCTCGAGGCAGAGCCTCGAGGAATTTAACTGATTAAAAGTTGAAATCTAAAATTCCCCTCTTGAGAGTAATGGTGCTAACTTAAGGTATTTATAATAAAAAATTGATTATATTAGTGCTCAA
>JAVVEF010000053.1:5152-17979 GCA_032251275.1 Lutibacter sp. | reverse complement strand
ATACATACAAATATTAATTTCAGATTAAAATAAATAAATACTTCATATCTTTGTACCCTTAATATTTTAAAACCTGAAAAATGGATTACGGAAAAGAATTTAAAAAATACGCGACAAAACACCAAGGAATCAACAGTATGTATTATGACAAATTGGTTAGCAGTCTTACACCTTATATTATTGAAGAACGCCAATTAAACGTTGCCCAAATGGACGTTTTTTCTCGATTGATGATGGATAGAATCATTTTTCTGGGAACAGGAATTGATGATTATGTGGCCAATATTATTCAGGCGCAATTGTTGTTTTTGGAAAGTGTAGACAGTTCAAAAGACATTTCCATTTATATTAATTCACCTGGCGGCGGCGTTTATGCCGGTTTGGGAATTTATGATACGATGCAATTCATTAAACCTGATGTTGCCACAATTTGTACAGGAATAGCCGCCTCAATGGGCGCTGTTTTAATGTGTGCAGGAACAACAGGAAAACGATCTGCATTGCCGCATTCACGCGTTATGATTCACCAACCTTTGGGCGGTGCACAAGGTCAGGCAAGTGATATCGAAATTACCACACGTGAAATTTTAAAATTAAAGGACGAATTGTATCAAATAATTGCAAAACACTCCGGTCAAACCGTCAAAAAAGTAAATCATGATTCAGATCGTGATTATTGGATGAAAGCTGAGGAAGCCAAAGCTTACGGAATGATTGATGAAGTTTTGGAAAGAAAATAAATTGGTGATTGTTTATAATTTAGGATAAGTTTTTATTATAGCAATAGTTGCGTTAGGGATTGAGCGGCATGTTTGAGCGATCCCGTTTTTCACGGGACGCGAGTAGCAAAAGCCCGACCCTTGTGGTAACGCCAAAAACAACTAGATTGATGTAATTACTAGAATTAAACCACAATTTAAAACCAATAAAATACAAATAATAGAAAAAGATGGCAAAAAAGGATGAAGTATTGGAATGTTCGTTTTGCGGTCGTAAAAAGCCGGAAACAGATTTGCTTATCGCAGGTTTAGACGCACATATTTGCGACAAATGTATTGAGCAGGCTCATGGAATTGTGATGGAAGAAATTGCTGGAAGTAATTCTTCCGCGCTAAGCTTTGATTTGATTGTTAAGAAACCAAAAGAAATTAAAGCGTTTATTGACCAATATATGATTGGTCAGGATCAGGCAAAACGCGTGATGGCTGTTGCGGTTTACAATCATTACAAACGATTGATCCAGCCAGATTCCAAAGATGAGGAAGAAATTGAAATAGAAAAAAGCAATATTATCATTGTAGGAGAAACAGGAACGGGCAAAACCCTAATCGCTCGCACCATCGCAAGAATGTTAAATGTGCCGTTTTGTATTGTTGACGCCACTGTTTTAACCGAAGCCGGTTATGTTGGAGAAGATGTGGAAACCATTTTAACGCGTTTGTTGCAAGCCGCAGATTATGATGTGAGCAAAGCCGAGCGCGGCATTGTTTTTATTGATGAAATTGATAAAATTGCGCGAAAAGGCGACAATCCTTCAATTACTCGCGATGTTTCCGGAGAAGGCGTTCAACAGGCATTGTTAAAATTGTTGGAGGGTTCTGTTGTCAATGTTCCGCCAAAAGGAGGAAGAAAACATCCCGACCAAAAATTTATTGAGGTAAACACCAAAAATATTTTATTTATGGCCGGAGGCGCATTTTCCGGAATTGATAAAGTAATCGGAAAAAGACTCAACCGACAAGAAGTTGGTTATGGTGCCTCCATAAAAGGCGATGTTGTTGACCAGACAAATATGTTAAAATACATTATTCCGAAAGATTTAAGGGATTTTGGTTTAATTCCCGAAATTATCGGTCGTTTGCCGGTTTTGACGCATATGGATCCTTTGGATGAAAAAACACTGCGCATGATTTTAACCGAACCAAAAAATTCCCTCATCAAACAATATCAAAAATTGTTTAAAATGGACGGCATTGATTTCACCATTAGCGAAAGCGCTTTGATGTATATTGTTGACAAAGCAGTTGAATACAAATTGGGCGCCCGCGGATTGCGATCGCTTTGTGAAGCCATTTTAACCGATGCGATGTTTGACTTGCCCGGAACCAATGAAAAACAAATTAAAATTACCAAGGAATACGCCGAAGACAAAATCAATATGTCGACCATAAAAAAGTTAAAAGCGGTTTCGTAAACATAAAATAAATAAAATCAGAAGAAACTGTTTCAAAGATTAAAATTCCTTGGACAGTTTTTTTTTGTCGGTAATAATTGTAATTTAGAAAACTTAAAAATAAACACCATTGATTTCCAGAAGCACCATAGATAAAGTTTTTGAAACTGCACGCGTTGAAGAGGTTATTGGCGAGTTTGTGCAGTTAAAAAAATCTGGCAGCAATTATAAAGGATTAAGTCCGTTTTCAGGAGAAAGAAGTCCGTCGTTTATGGTATCTCCCGTAAAACAGATTTGGAAAGATTTCAGTTCTGGAAAAGGCGGAAATGTGGTCACTTTTTTAATGGAGCAGGAACATTATTCCTATCCGGAAGCCATTCGTTTTTTGGCGAAAAAATACAATATTGAAATAGAGGAAACCGAACAAAGCAACGAACAAAAGCATCAGGCAGATGAGCGCGAAAGCATGTTTATTGTTTCGGAATATGCGCGAGATTATTTTCATGAAACGTTGCTAAAAACCGATCAGGGAAAAGCCATTGGGTTAAGCTATTTTAAAGAACGCGGTTTTACAGATGAAACCATTGAGAAATTTCAATTGGGTTATTCGCTGAACGAGTGGGATGCCTTTTCATCCGAAGCGTTAAATAAAGGATACAACTTAAAATATTTAGAATCAACCGGACTTACCATTGTGAAAGACGATTTGCTTTCATCAACAGGAACAAAACAATTCGACCGTTTTAAAGGCCGTGTAATGTTTCCTATTCACAGTATGAGCGGACGCGTTTTGGGCTTTGGAGGCAGAATTTTAACCAATGATAAAAAAGCCGCAAAATATTTAAATTCGCCGGAAAGCGAAATTTATCATAAAGGCAATGTTTTGTATGGCATTTATTATGCAAAGCAAAGCATCGCCAAAGAAGACAATTGCTATTTGGTCGAAGGTTACACCGATGTGATTTCATTTAATCAGGCCGGTATCGAAAATGTGGTTTCTTCATCTGGAACCGCGCTTTCCGAAAATCAAATCCGATTGATAAATCGGCTGACAAAAAATATCACCATTCTTTTTGATGGCGATGCAGCCGGGATTCGAGCATCAATTCGCGGAATTGACCTTATTTTAGAGCAAGGTTTGAATGTGAAAGTTGTGATGTTTTCTGATGGTGATGATCCCGACAGTTTTTCAAAAAAAGTAAGCAGCCAGGAACTTAAAGAATATTTAAAACAAAATTCCAAAGATTTCATCAATTTTAAAGTGGCTTTATTGATGGATGAAGCACAGCACGATCCTGTTAAAAAAGCCGGATTAATTCGTGATATTGTAGTCAGTATTTCTAAAATTCCCGATCGAATTCAGCGGGAAGTTTACATACAGGAATGTTCCAGAATTATGGATATTTCAGAAAATGTGCTTTTTAGTGAATTGGCTCAAATCGATAAAAAGGAAGAAAGAGAAGCTTCAAACAGGCCGATTCATGAACGACCTTTAGAACCCGTTTTGCAAAAAACGCCGCAATTTGAAAAAGTCAATGAACTTCAAAAATATGAACACGAGATTATAAAAATCTTATTGCTGTATGGAAATAATGAAGTGGAATTTGTAGATTTTGTTTCAAGTGAAGAAGCCGAAGATCCCGAATTTCAACCCATCAAAAAGATAAAATTCAACAATGTGGTTTCAAAAGAAATCTATCTGAATTTGCATGATGATGAGGTGGAATTTACCGATGATACTTTTAAAAATATTTATTATGAAATAATTTATCAGTTAAATCAGGATGAAATTATTTCAGTGGATAAGTTGGTGAATCATGACAATACTGAAGTGGCCAATTTGGTGACCACTATCTTAATGGACGATGAACGTCATGTTTTAAGCAATTGGGAGCGCAAGGATATTTATATCAAAAGCAAAAAAAGCGATCTTTCTAAAATGGTGCTCGATGCCATATACAATATGAGGCGCATTCTAATTGAAGAAAAAATAAATTCACTAATTACCGATATTGGCATTGAGGATGAAAGGGAAAAAATCATGGAATCTATCGTAGATTACAACAATTTGAAAACCCGTTTGTTTGAAAGATTAAATAGGGTAATTTGATAAAAATTAAATCTTTTCTTCCAAAACAATCGCTCCCGCATATTTTATTTTAACAATATTAAGCGCTCTGTCGGCTTCCAATCTTGTTCTAAAGTTTCCGGCATGCGTTTTCCACTCAGGTGTTTTGTAAATAATTTTTGCGCGATATTCAGGGAAATCAGCTTCAAAATTGCGTTTAACGGCATAGGCTTGCGTTTCATTGCCATTATAAAGTTGAATTTTAAAAACAAGGATATTTTTATTTGTTTTATTAAATGCCTTTTTTTGCTCAATCAGTGTGTTAATTTTTTCATTTTCACTTTGTGAAAACATTTTATTTGTACTCAAAAAAGTGGCAAAAAAAAACAGTATAATTAGCTTTATCGATAATTTATTCATAATATTTTAAATATTTTTCAAATTTATAATTTTCCTTGAAATGTAGGTGTATTCATCTGTTATTTAGAATGAATATAAATTACATTTAACACAATTTTTACATTTTAAGTTTTATTTATATATGCTACTTTTGTCCAATCCTTTGAAAATGATTAAAGTCATATTTTTATATATGAAAATATTGTACCAAACTAGAAAGAAAATATCTTTTTTAAATATGAAAAGTGTGAAACAACACAGTCCATTATCAAGATTAGTCAATATTAGTCTTGCTTTCCTATTCTTTTTCTCGCTTAATTTATCGGCACAAGGTGACCCGGCGAATGGAGAGAAACTCTTCAAATCTGTATGCGCAGCCTGTCATAAATTAGACGCAAAATTGGTTGGTCCCGCCTTATTGGGCGTTACGGAAAGAAGAGACCAAGATTGGTTAATTGCCTGGATTAAAGACAGTCCGGGAATGATTAAATCAGGAGATAAATTAGCAATTCAGGTTTTCGAAGAGAACAATAAATTGCCGATGACCGCAAATCCGCAATTGTCTGATCAAGATATTAAGGATATTTTAGAATACACCAAAGGCAAGCCGGTTGAAGCTGTTGCTGCAGTGGCAACTGAAGCTGACCCTGGCGTTGAACGCGGTAAACAAATTTTCAAAACAAACTGTGCTGCTTGTCATAAAATGGAAGGGAAGTTAATTGGCCCGCCACTTTTAAAAATTGGAGACAAGTATGAAGATGATTGGTTAAAATTGTGGATAAAAGACAATGCGGCATTAATTGCAACAGGTGATGCATTGGCGAAAACTGCTTCTGAATATTCTCCGATTGCAATGACGCCATTTCCGCAGCTTACAGATCAGGATTTAGATGATTTATTGAAATACATGGCCGTGGGCGATGTTGCTCCTGTTTCCGCAACTGCTTCCGCAGCCGATCAGGAAATTTTCAACAAACCGGGAATTGGTGTATTGCCAACACTTGCCATCACCATTGGCGCCTTGTTATTACTATCATTAATAGTTGCTGCTTTAACCAATAGAAAAGCTGCTGAAACTGAAGAAGTAAAAGAACCAAGTGTTTTAAAAACGTTGCTATTTAATCCATTCTTGCGTTTCCTTTTCTTAATATTCTCTATATTATTAGGTGCTTGGTTATTGTTTGGATGGCTAATGCAAATAGATGTCAATGAAGGTTATCAGCCAATTCAGCCAATTGTATTTTCTCACGCGGTTCATGCAGGTGATAATAAAATTGATTGTCAGTATTGTCACTCTTCAGCAAAACACAGTAAAACTTCCGGTATTCCTACTGCCAATGTATGTATGAATTGCCATAAATCAATTTCAGAATATAAAGGTGAATTGTTTGGAGATTATACCAAAGAGGATTTAGACAAAGAAATTCAAAAATTATACGGTGCAGTCGGATGGGACAAAGTAAATGTAAAATATATTGAAGGCTATGAACAAAAACCTATTGAATGGGTTCGAATTCATAATTTGGCCGATTTTGCTTACTACAACCACGCCCAACACGTAACAGTAGCCGGTGTTGCATGTCAAACTTGTCACGGTCCTGTTGAAACAATGCACGATATGAAACAATTTTCGCCACTTACAATGGGCTGGTGTATTGACTGTCACAGAGCAACAGAAGTAGATTTAACTGAAAATGGCTATTATAAAAATATTCACGACCAGTTATCTAAAAAATATGGTGTAGAAAAAGTGACTGCCGCCCAAATGGGAGGATTAGAATGTGCTAAATGTCACTATTAATATTAATTACAAAGTAAATAACCAAATATAAAAATGGCATCAAACAAAAAATACTGGAAAAGTGTTGAAGAGCTAAATAAAAATAGCGCTATTGTTGATACGTTAAAACAGAACGAGTTTCCTGAAGAAATTCCAACGGATCTATTTTTAGGTGATAAAAAAACCTTGGAAGCTACATCAACAACACGTAGAGACTTTTTAAAGTATGTTGGATTCACAACTGCGGCGGTTACTTTAGCCTCTTGTGAAGGTCCGGTGGTAAAATCAATTCCTTATATCATTAAACCTAATGATATTATTCCAGGTGTTGCTGAATATTATGCAACTACTATTGCCGATGGTTTTGATTTTGCAAATGTTTTGGTAAAAGTAAGAGAAGGACGTCCTATAAAAATTGAACCGAACAAAGATGCAAACGGAACCACTAATGCACGTGTGCAGGCTTCCGTACTTTCATTATACGACAGTCTTCGATTAAAAGGACCAAAAGCCAATGGTGCTGAAATTTCCTGGAATGAAGCAGATCAGCAAATCATTGCAAAATTAAATGAAGTTAAAGCTTCAGGTTTGCCAATAGCAGTTTTAACTGGAACTAGTGCAAGTCCTTCAACCAAAAAATTGATTGCTAAATTTAATGAAACTTTTGAAAATGTAGCTCATGTTGAATATGATGCAGTTTCAGAATCTGCAACATTGGATGCTTTTGAAGAAATGTACGGCTCAAGAGCATTGCCAGATTATCATTTAGAAAAAGCAGAAGTTATTGTTTCTATTGGTGCAGATTTCCTTGGAAGTTGGCAAGGTGGCGGTTTTGAAGCAGGCTACTCAAAAGGACGTGTTCCAACCAGCGGAAAAATGTCGCGCCATATTCAGTTTGAATCAAATATGTCTTTATCTGGCGCCAATGCCGATAAGCGTATCATGGCAAAACCATCCGAACAAAACCAAGTGCTTCTTAATTTATACCAAGCTGTTGTTAGTGGCGTAGTTTCTTCTGAGGCAACTCCTTTAAATGTAGCCGTTCAAAAAGCGGCAGAACAACTTAAAAAGGCAGGAAGCAAAGCGGTAGTTTTAACAGGTATTCAGGATAAAAACGCACAATTATTGGCGTTGGCAATCAATAAAGCTTTAAACAGTGAAGTTTTAGATGTAAGCGCAACCAAAAATATACGAAAAGGAAATGATGCTGATGTTGCACAATTAATTGCTGATATGAATGAAGGCAAAATTGGTGCAGTCATTATTTACAATTCAAATCCGGTTTACACGTTGCCAAATTCAGCTGCTTTTGTTGAAGGATTGAAAAAAGTGAAATTATCTGTGGCATTTTCTATGCAGGACAATGAAACTGCAAATGCGGTTCAATATTCATTGGCCACACCGCATTATTTGGAATCTTGGGGCGATGTTGAAATTAAAAAAGGACAATACAGTTTGGTTCAACCTACCATTAAAACATTGTTCAATACACGTCAGTTTCAAGACAGTTTATTGGCTTGGACAGGCAGTAAAGCAACCTACTATGATTTCTTAAAAGAAACCTGGAACACCGAAATATTGGGTGACAAATCTTGGAATCAGGCGTTGCATGATGGTGTTTTTGCTGCTGATGCAGTTCAAAGTGAGGCAATTTCATTAGAGGTTGATTTGGAAACCGCCGCGGCTCAATTGGCGGAAGTTAAAGGAAGTGATCTGGAATTACAGCTTTATGTAAAAATAGGTTTGGGTGACGGGCAAATGGCCAACAATCCTTGGTTGCAGGAATTTCCTGATCCAATCACAAGAACTTCTTGGGACAACTATTTAACCATATCAAAATCCGATGCTGATGCGTTGGGTGCAGTCAATAATCATGTGGCTAACGGCGCATTAAACGGAAGCATGGTCGAATTATCCATCAATGGTGTTTCGGAAATTTTACCGGTTTTAATTCAACCCGGACAAGCAAAAGGATCTTTAGGTTTGGCGCTCGGATACGGAAGAACACAAGGATTAAAAGCAGAAATGCAAACAGGTAAAAATGCCTATAAATTTTATAAAAACTTTAATAATTTTCAAACAGGCGCTACTTTAAAATTGGTTGGCGGCGAACATGAATTTGCTTGTGTTCAGTTGCAAAATACCTTAATGGGACGAGGCGACATTATTAAAGAAACCACTTTAGAAGTATTTAATGACGCTTCACTCGACCCAAAACACACTTGGAATTTAATTCCGGTGGTGTCTTTAGATCACGAAGAAGTTGAAGCATCATCAGTAGATTTGTGGGACTCATTTGACCGAACTATCGGCCATCATTTCAACCTTTCCATAGATTTAAATGCCTGTACCGGTTGTGGTGCCTGCGTTATTGCTTGTCACGCCGAAAACAACGTTCCTGTTGTTGGTAAGGATGAAATTCGACGTTCAAGAGACATGCACTGGTTGCGTATTGACCGTTATTATTCTCACGAAGAAGATTTTGCAGGTGACAATGAAGTAAAAGAGAACGGAAAGGGAGCGATGGGCTTCAAAAAAGCGATGGATGCTTTGGAAGACCCTTCCGAAAATCCGTCAGTTGCTTTTCAGCCTGTGATGTGCCAGCATTGTAATCACGCACCTTGCGAAACAGTTTGTCCGGTAGCGGCAACTTCACACGGCCGTCAGGGTCAAAACCAAATGGCTTATAACCGTTGTGTAGGTACACGTTACTGTGCAAATAACTGCCCATATAAAGTGCGTAGATTTAACTGGTTCGAATATCCGAACAACAGCAAGTTCGATTACAATATGAATGATGATTTAGGCAAGATGGTGCTAAATCCTGATGTGGTTGTTCGTTCACGTGGTGTTATGGAAAAATGTTCTATGTGTATCCAAATGACACAAGCGACCATTCTAAAAGCCAAAAAAGAAGGAAGACCTATCAATACAAATGAATTCGAAACTGCTTGTTCCAACGCTTGTACTGCAGGAGCCATGGTATTTGGTGATGTTAACAAACCAGAGGATACTGTTACTGGTTTGGCAGAAGATAAAAGAGCTTATCACTTATTGGAGCACATTGGCACAAAACCGAATGTTGTGTATCATGTAAAAGTGAGAAACACCCAAGAAGCATAAAAATAATATTAATAGATTATAATTAAATAAAAATTATGTCGTCTCATTACGAAGCACCTATTAGAAGACCTTTAATTGTTGGAGACAAAAGCTACCACGACATTTCTGTTGATGTGGCCGCTCCGGTTGAAGGTAAAGCAAATAAATTATGGTGGACAGCTTTTTCAGTAGCATTAGTGGCATTCCTTTGGGGAATAGGTTGCATAGTCTATACCATCGGAACGGGAATTGGCGTTTGGGGTTTAAATAAAACTGTTGGCTGGGCTTGGGATATCACCAACTTTGTGTGGTGGGTAGGTATTGGCCACGCCGGTACACTTATTTCTGCCGTATTATTATTGTTTCGTCAAAAATGGAGAATGGGTATCAACCGTTCTGCGGAAGCGATGACTATTTTTTCTGTTATCCAGGCAGGTTTATTTCCTGTTATTCATATGGGTCGAGTTTGGAATGCGCACTTTGTGTTGCCGTTGCCAAACCAATTTGGAACGCTTTGGACCAACTTTAACTCGCCATTGTTATGGGACGTATTTGCAATATCAACGTATTTATCGGTTTCATTGGTATTTTGGTGGACAGGTTTATTGCCCGATTTTGCGATGTTACGTGACAGGGCTATCAGACCTTTTCAGAAGAAAATATACGGTTTGTTAAGTTTCGGCTGGACAGGAAGGGCGAAAGACTGGCAGCGTTTTGAAGAAGTTTCATTGGTATTGGCCGGTTTAGCGACACCTTTGGTGCTTTCTGTACACACCATTGTATCATTTGACTTTGCGACTTCTGTAATTCCGGGATGGCATACTACTATTTTTCCTCCATATTTTGTGGCAGGTGCAGTTTTCTCAGGATTTGCAATGGTGAACACCTTGCTGATCATTATGAGAAAAGTGTCAAATCTTGAAGCATACATCACCAAACAACATATCGAATTGATGAACATCGTAATTATGATTACAGGTTCAATAGTTGGTTGCGCTTACATTACCGAGTTATTTATCGCCTGGTATTCAGGTGTGGAATACGAACAATATGCATTTTTAAACAGAGCTACCGGTCCTTACTGGTGGGCGTATTTATTGATGATGAGTTGCAACGTATTTTCACCGCAATTTATGTGGTTTAAAAGATTGAGAACAAGTATTACCTTCTCTTTCATCATTTCTATTGTGGTAAACATCGGAATGTGGTTTGAAAGATTTGTAATTATCGTAACTTCATTGCACAGAGATTATTTACCTTCATCATGGACGATGTTTTCTCCAACTTTTGTTGATATAGGAATTTTCATTGGCACCATTGGTTTCTTTTTTGTGCTATTCTTATTATATGCAAGAACATTCCCGGTGATAGCGCAAGCAGAGGTTAAATCTATTTTGAAGGCATCAGGTGAAAAATATAAAAAATTAAGAGACGGAAATCATGAGTAATAAAGTAGTGCAAGCAATGTATAATGATGATGATATCCTAATGGATGCCGTAAAAGAAGTACGTGCGGCAAAATATCACATCGAAGAAGTTTATACGCCATTCCCGGTTCATGGTTTAGACAAAGCCATGGGATTAAAAGGTACTCGAATTGCAATTACCGCTTTTATGTACGGCTGTGTTGGTTTGGTGTTCTCCGTTTGGATGATGAATTATATGATGATTGAAGACTGGCCACAAGATATTGGCGGAAAACCAAGTTTTAGTTTTATCCAAAATATGCCGGCATTTGTGCCTATTATGTTTGAGATGACCGTATTTTTTGCGGCGCATTTAATGGTAATCACCTTTTATATGCGAAGCAGATTGTGGCCATTTAAGGAAGCCGAAAACCCAGATCCAAGAACAACCGATGATATGTTTGTGATGGAAGTGATTGTTGATGGAAATGAATCTGAACTCATCGCATTTCTGGAAAAAACAGGAACTGTAGAAATTAAAGTAACTGAAAAGCATTAATTAAAATGAAGAACATTTTAAAAATTACGATAGCATTGGTTTTTTTATTCACCTTATCATCTTGTTGGTTGGATAAAACAAAGCCGAATTACCAATACATGCCCGATATGTATAAGTCGGTTGGTTATGAAACCTATTCGGTAAATCCAAATTTTAGCGATGGAAGGACTTCCCAGGCACCTGTAAAAGGAACTATTGCCCGTGGAAAAGTGCCTTACGATTATCCGGATTCAACAGAAGGGTATGATGCCGCACTTTTAAATCTGAAAAATCCATTAGAAGTCAATGAGGAAAATTTAGCCAACGGCAAAGCCATGTACACCATCTATTGTATTTCTTGTCACGGTACAGCAGGTGCAGGTGATGGTGAATTGGTAAAAAGAGACAAATTTTTAGGAGTTCCCAATTACAAAGACAGGCCAATTACTGAAGGAAGTATTTACCATGTAATTATGTACGGCAGAAACTTAATGGGATCTCATGCTTCTCAATTAACTGAAAAAGAGCGTTGGCAAGTGACCATGTACGCGCAACAGCTTAGAGACGAATTATTAAAATAACACTTTTACTAAGATAGAATTTAAAAATATGTATACCTTTTCAAGTAAATTAAAAACATTTTCATTAGCATTAATGATTATTGGACTTTTAGGAGTTGGTTATGGATTTTTATCTGCACCTTCATCGGTAGAAGATGTTAAAGTACTATTGCAGGAAGATCATAATGCACACGGCGAAGTTGCTGTAACTGATGGACATGCTGTTGCCGGGAGTGATGATGCAGTGCAATCTGAAGACGCGCATGCCGAGCACGTGTATCATTTATTAAAAAACAAACCTTGGTCGGCGTTATACGTTGCCTTGTTTTTCTTTTTTATGATTTCATTGGGCACCTTGGCATTTTATGCCATTCAACATGTGTCGCAAGCAGGCTGGTCTATTGTGTTGTTTCGGGTTATGGAAGGGATCACGGCATATTTGCCTGTAGGCGGTGTGTTATTATTTGTGTTTTTTGTGCTATCAGCCACACAGAATCATTTATTTACATGGATGGATCCGGAAGTAGTAGCAAATGACATCTTAATTCAAAATAAAGCAGGCTATTTAAATGTACCGTTCTTTTTAATCAGAGCTGCTATTTATATTCTTGGCTGGGTTTTGTATCGCAATTATGCAAGAAAATTAACCATTGCCCAAGATGCTTCAACAGACTTGAGCAATTACAGAAAATTGTTTAAAAGTTCAGCGGCATTTTTGGTGTTTTTTCTGGTAACGGAATCTATGATGTCTTGGGACTGGATTATGTCTTTAGATCCGCATTGGTATAGCACCTTGTTTGG
>JAVVEF010000053.1:0-5052 GCA_032251275.1 Lutibacter sp. | reverse complement strand
TGGTTTATTGGTATTTCAGAAATAAGTTCCCTATTGCTTATTTTGGGTGTTTTTATTTATGTGGTATTCAACGCAATGACAAAAGCGCCATTAATTGCAAAAGGAAGTCCGTTCATTAAAGAAAGTGAGCATTTTCATTATTAAAATCATAAAATGTACATAGAAAAGAGTCCTGAACACAAAATATTCAGGATTTTTTTTATATTTGGCAACTCGATAACTACTAGCTTAAAAAAATATGACAGCATTATTTTATATTTTACTCGCAATTGTAATAGGAATTGCAATATGGCAAATAATAAGTATTTTTAATTTGAAAGGCGTAATTGCCACTGAAAAAGACAACAATACCCAAGGAATTTTATTTGCGGCTTTTGGAGTTTTCTTTTATGGGCTGATGATATTTTCATTTTGGAAATATTCCATAATTCTGTTACCTGAATCTGCTTCTTTTGAAGGTGCTCGTATTGATAATTTGTACATGGTAACCATGGGCGTTATTTTATTTGTGCAAGCGATAACGCAGTTTTTACTCTTCTATTTTGCATTTAAATACCGTGGAATTAAAGGCAGAAAAGCATTATTTTATGCCGACAGCCACAAACTGGAAATGATTTGGACCATTGTTCCGGCTGTTGTTTTAGCTGGTTTGGTGCTTTACGGACTTTCAGTTTGGAACGATGTTATGGATGCTTCTGATGCAGAAAATCCTTTAATCGTTGAAGTATATGCCAAACAATTTCAATGGGAAGCTCGCTACGCAGGCGATGATAATGAATTGGGAAGAGCTAATGTGCGCAACATAAAAGGAATCAATACCATGGGCGTTGATATGACCGATTTAAATTCTTTGGATGATATTCCAACCAGAGAATTGCATTTGCCAAAAGGCCGACAAGTGATTTTTAAATTCCGCTCCCAAGATGTTTTGCATTCGGCATATATGCCTCATTTTAGGGCGCAAATGAACTGCGTTCCAGGAATGGTAACCCAGTTTTCTTTTACGCCAAGTATGACAACTGAAGAAATGAGAGCGAACGAAAAAACAATGGCAAAAGTTGATGGTATCAATAAAATCAGGGCTGAAAAAGGCGAAGATCCTTACGAGTTTGATTATTTATTGCTTTGCAACAAAATTTGCGGTTCTTCACATTACAACATGCAAATGAAAATTATTGTGCAAGAGGAAGCCGATTTTAACAATTGGTTAAGCAGTCAAAAATCAATTGCTCAGGTTATACAAGAAGCAAATTAACTACTACACTACTAAAAAATTTATAATATGTCAGATCATCACCACAAAGAAACATTTATTACAAAATACGTTTTTAGTACTGACCATAAAATGATTTCAAAACAGTATTTAATTACTGGAATTTTTATGGGAATTATTGGGGTATTTATGTCAATGATGTTCCGATTGCAAATTGCTTGGCCAGATACTTCTTTTAGTATTATTGAGGCTTTTTTAGGTCGTCATCAGGATGGAGGCGTTATGTCTCCCGATATTTATTTGGCATTGGTAACCATTCACGGTACCATCATGGTTTTTTTCGTTTTAACCGCCGGTTTAAGCGGAACATTCAGCAACCTATTGATTCCTTTGCAAATTGGCGCCCGCGATATGGCTTCCGGATTTTTGAACATGGTTTCCTATTGGTTGTTCTTTTTATCGAGTATAATCATGGTGATTTCACTTTTTGTTGAAGCAGGACCAGCATCAGCAGGTTGGACCATTTATCCGCCTTTAAGCGCGTTGCCACAAGCCATTCCTGGATCTGGAATGGGAATGACGCTTTGGTTGATTTCTATGGCAATATTTATTGCTTCTTCTTTAATGGGCGCTTTAAACTACATTGTTACGGTTCTTAATTTAAGAACGGTGGGAATGAAAATGACCAGATTGCCGTTGACAATTTGGGCGTTTTTTGTGACTGCAATTATTGGAGTGGTTTCATTTCCTGTTTTGCTTTCTGCAGCCTTATTGTTAATTTTCGACAGAAGCTTTGGAACGTCATTTTATTTATCCGATATATTTATTCAAGGGGAAGTTTTGCATTATCAAGGTGGATCTCCGGTATTGTTCGAGCATTTATTTTGGTTCTTGGGACATCCCGAAGTTTATATTGTAATATTGCCTGCCATGGGTATTGTTTCTGAAATTATTGCTTGTAATTCTAGAAAACCTATTTTTGGTTACAGGGCTATGATTGGGTCAATAATCGCCATCGCATTTTTGTCTACCGTAGTTTGGGGACATCACATGTTCGTTTCAGGAATGAATCCATTTTTGGGTTCGGTATTTACGTTTACAACCTTATTAATTGCAATTCCTTCCGCAGTAAAAGCTTTTAACTGGATAACAACTATGTGGAAAGGAAATCTCCAAATGAATCCGGCCATGCTTTTTTCTATTGGTTTTGTTTCTACATTCATTTCAGGTGGATTGACAGGATTGGTGCTTGGAGATAGCGCATTGGACATTAATGTGCACGATACCTATTTTGTTGTTGCCCATTTTCACTTGGTGATGGGAGTATCCGCTATTTATGGAATGTTTGCTGGTGTTTATCATTGGTTCCCTAAAATGTATGGCAGAATGATGAATAAAGTATTGGGCTACTGGCATTTCTGGATTACGGTAGTGGCAGCTTATGGTGTTTTCTTCCCTATGCACTTTGTTGGATTGGCAGGATTGCCGCGCAGGTATTATGCAAATACGGCATTTCCACTATTTGATGATGTGGCTGATGTGAATATTGTAATCACTTTATTTGCTATTTTAGGAGGTGCTGCACAAATCATTTTCTTGGCAAACTTTTTTATCAGCATTTATAAAGGTAAAAAGGCAACACAAAATCCTTGGAAATCGAATACTTTAGAGTGGACTACACCTATTGAACATGTACATGGAAACTGGTCTGGAGAAATTCCTGCAGTGCATCGTTGGCCTTATGATTACAGCAAACCGGGACATGAAGAAGATTATGTGTCTCAAATTATTCCTTTAAAGGAAGGTGAAGAGGAATCATAATTTCTGATTTGGCTTTTCCAAACAACTAAAAATAGTATATTTTTTTTTAAAATCTGAAACTTGAAACTTTCAATCTTAACCTCGAAGACGGAAGAAAAAATAAACGATTAAACAATTACATGTTTAAACAAAAAAGGAGCCCAAATTTGCATCGCAAATTTGGGCTTCCTTTTTTTAAGACATTTCCTTAAAATATTTATAAAATAACGGTATGGTTTCAATGCCTTTCAGGTAATTAAAAATTCCGAAATGTTCATTGGGGGAATGGATGGCATCGCTGTCTAATCCAAATCCCATTAAAATTGTTTTGCTTTTCAGCTCTTTTTCAAAAAGCGCCACAATAGGAATACTTCCGCCAGAACGCTGTGGAATAGGAGCTACGCCAAACGATTCCTGATACGCTTTGCTTGCGGCTTTGTACCCAATGGTGTCAATTGGAGTAACGTAACCCTGTCCGCCATGATGCGGTATCACTTTCACTTTTACTGATTTTGGCGCTATTTTCTCAAAGTGATTCTTGAATAATTCGGTAATTTCCTGCCAATCTTGGTTTGGCACCAAACGCATAGAAATTTTCGCGTGTGCTTTACTGGCAATCACTGTTTTTGCGCCTTCTCCGATATAGCCTCCCCAAATTCCGTTTACGTCCAAAGTTGGTCGGATGGAATTGCGTTCGTTGGTGGTGTAACCTTTTTCGCCGTAAACTTCTTCAATGTCTAATGCTTTTTTATAATCGTCCAAAGAAAACGGCGCTTTTGCCATTTCTGTTCTTTCTTCTTTGGATAAATCTGCTACGTTGTCATAAAATCCCGGAATGGTAATGTGGTTATTTTCATCATGTAGAGAAGCAATCATTTTTGCCAGAATATTGATCGGATTGGCCACGGCACCACCATACAAACCCGAATGCAAATCGCGATTTGGACCGGTAACTTCTACTTCAACATAACTTAACCCGCGCAAACCTGTGGTTATGGAGGGTTGAGAGTTAGAAATCATTCCGGTATCGGAAATTAAAATAATATCGTTGGCCAATTTTTCTTGGTTGCGTTCCACAAACCAGGCCAAACTTACAGAGCCAATTTCTTCTTCTCCTTCAATCATAAACTTCACATTACAAGGAAGTTGGTTGGTTGAAACCATATATTCCAATGCTTTCACGTGCATATATACCTGACCTTTATCGTCGCAAGCGCCGCGGGCAAAAATAGCGCCATCGGGGTGAATTTTAGTTTTTTTGATCACCGGCTCAAACGGCGGTGAATCCCAAAGTTCAATTGGGTCGGCTGGCTGCACATCATAATGTCCGTACACCAAAATGGTCGGCAATTTTTTGTCGATTATTTTTTCACCGTAAACAATTGGATTTCCCGGAGTTTCGCATATTTCAACTTTGTCGCAACCTGCTTTTTCGAGTGCTGATTTTATGGCATCGGCAGTTTTTAAAATGTCTTTGCTGAAAGCCGAATCGGCGCTAACGGAAGGTATTTTAAGCAGTTCAATTAACTCGGCAATAAATCGGTCTTTATGCTGATTTACGTATGATTTTATATTTTTCATGAGTATAAATTTATAAGTCCAAAATTACGGAATTTTTATTTGATTTAATTTATTGAAAAAAGAGTTCGATGTACTTTGCAATTTGTAAGTATTGTGTATATTTGCACCCACAATATTGCGGGCGTGGTGGAATTGGTAGACACGCCAGACTTAGGATCTGGTGCCGCAAGGTGTGAGAGTTCGAGTCTCTCCGCCCGCACAGAAAGCTTTTCGGAAACGAGGGGCTTTTTTTGTGAAAAAAAAATTGTTTTGGAAAAAAGATGGCGGAGCGGTGAGAAGTTTATCCCGAGCAAGTCTGTCTGTAAGGCAGGCGGAGCCGAGGGAAGGATCGCAGCCTGTCCTGAGTTTGCCGAAGTGGCCGCACAAAAAGCTCTTCGGAAACGAAGGACTTTTTTTACGGAAAAAAAGTTGCTGTTTAAGTTTAATTGACATTTATGCCACTGATGTCCTTTAATTAA
>JAVVEF010000052.1:0-18091 GCA_032251275.1 Lutibacter sp. | reverse complement strand
TTTGATTGCTCCATTTTCAAAATCGTAAACCTACCTGCCGGTAGGTCAAAAATCTTCAATCGTAATTCAAGTTGCGTTAGGGATTAAAGTGAAAAGCCCACAGTCACGCTTTTGGGCGTGACGAGGACTTGCAACGGAAAGCCCGCCAGCTTTTTCGGCTGGAACGCCCTCCAAATAGGCTGGCAAGCTCAAAATATTCATTTAATTTTAAGCTTGTTGCTGCTCTTTTACGAAAACGTTTTAGAAAAACGCGAAAAACAAAAATTATTGCCACTATTTTGTTTTAGAATTAATATATTATCTGTAATTTTGTACCTAATTATTTAAATATTTAATAAATTATATAGACGATTAAATTATATTATTATGAATGTAAAAAATATATTGACAAACCTTGAGACCAAACATCCTGGTGAAAAGGAATACTTGCAAGCTGTTCATGAGGTGTTAGAATCGATTCAAACAATTTACGACGAAAACCCTCAATATGAGGCCGCTAAAATTATTGAAAGATTGGTTGAACCTGACCGAATTTTAACTTTTAGGGTTTCTTGGGTTGATGATGAAGGGAATGTACAAATTAATTTAGGTCACAGAGTGCAATATAACAATGCAATTGGACCATACAAAGGCGGAATTCGTCTGCATCCTAGCGTAAATTTAAGTATCCTTAAATTTTTGGGATTTGAACAAACATTTAAAAATGCCTTAACAACTTTGCCAATGGGTGGCGCAAAAGGAGGATCAGATTTCAATCCGAAAGGAAAATCAGATGCTGAAATTATGCGTTTTTGCCAGGCTTTTATGTTAGAGCTTTGGCGCGTTATTGGCCCTAGCCAAGATGTACCGGCCGGTGATATTGGAACTGGCGGAAGAGAAATTGGTTTTATGTACGGAATGTATAAAAAATTACAGTTTGAAAATACCGGCGTTTTCACAGGGAAAGGTTTAAATTGGGGAGGAAGTTTGATTAGACCCGAAGCTACAGGTTTTGGCGCAACGTATTTCACAAATGAAATGCTTTCAACAAATAACGACAACTTTAAAGGAAAAACAGTTTCTGTTTCAGGTTTTGGAAATGTGGCTTGGGGTGTTGCCCTAAAAGTTACCGAACTTGGCGGAAAGGTGGTGACCATTTCTGGCCCTGACGGCTATATTTATGATGAAAAAGGTTTAGATGCCGAAAAAATAGATTATTTATTGATGTTGAGAGCTTCAAACAATGACATTGTTTCTCCTTATGCGGAAGTATTTCCGGAAGCCAAATTTTATGCAGGCAAAAAGCCTTGGGAAGTTGCCGTTGACATTGCAATGCCTAGCGCTACCCAAAACGAATTGGATGGCGAAGATGCTAAATTATTGGTTAAAAATGGCGTAAAATATATTGTTGAAGTTTCTAATATGGGGTGTACGCCTGAAGCAGTTGATTTATTTCATAAAAACAGATTGCCTTTTGCGCCGGGTAAAGCCGCGAATGCGGGCGGCGTTGGTGTATCTGGTTTAGAAATGTCGCAAAATGCCATGAAATTAAACTGGACAAAAGAGGAAGTTGATGCCAAATTGCACCAAATTATGTCTTCTATCCATACCGCTTGTTCTAAATACGGAACTGAAAACGACGGTTATATCAACTATGTTAAAGGCGCGAATATCGCCGGCTTTATTAAAGTTGCTGATGCGATGTTAGATCAAGGTATTATCTAACGTACATTTAAAATGTAAAAAGCCGGTCTAAAAAAATCTAGACCGGCTTTTTTTATGGTTAAATTGTAACTAATTCGATTTTGAACCTTCAAATTGCTGTTCTTTTAATTTAAACAAAATATTAAAAGTGGTTAAACTTCCGTAAATTCGGGTGATGTATTGTTGTAAATCAACCTTATCCAAATCGTCCAGTTTACTTGAATTTATTTTTTGTTCCATCACGCGCAACCGGTCTCTTACCATCACAATTTTGTGAAAAAATACGTCAATCGGAATTTCCTTGCTGGCCAATTTTGGGTCTTTCGGTTCCATAACCAATTTTCCGCCTTTCCATCGGTCGCCCAAATGAACAACTTCTGAAATGTCCGACCACTGTTTCAGCATATTTTTTAAGGTTGTTTGAATATCATAAAAACTGACGGTATCCACTTCATCTTCAACACATTCAATAACTTCAAACTTGCTGTCGATGGCGATGGTTTCCAGTCCGTTTTCAATAAACGTTACCCAATAGTCTTTGGCGCTCACGTTGGTGACCACGCCCAATCCAAATTCTTCGTGTTTAATTCGAGATCCGAGTCCTAGTATCTTCATTTTTAGCAGATTTAATTTAACAAAGAGATTCCGAAAATAGTTAAAAAAAAAGATTCTGTTTTAGAACATTGTGGATTATTTTATAGATTTCAATTAAAAATTATCGTCTTTACTTCATTCCTTTTTAACCGCAAAGAGCCAAAGTTTTCATAAGGTTCGCTAGTTGGCTAAAAATCTTCTTAGTGAAACTTCGTGGCTCTCCGAGAAACTCTGTGTAATTAAAAGTTATTTCACAAAGATTCACAAAGTTTTCAACATAAATCAATTGTTGGCTAATCGCTATTTTAACGGCAAAACACACTATTTTGTTATGGTTAACATTTGATTATGAATTTTTTAAAATCGTAATTCAAATATCTTAAATTGTAATTCGAGCTGCGTTAGGGATTGTAGTGAAAATCCTTTTTAGCGATTTTTATTGCTAAAAAGATTGTAGCGGAAAGCCCGACCCTTTTGGGAACGCCCACCAAAAAGTTAGGAAGGCTCAAAATATCAGATATAAATTGCTATTTATTGGGATTTACTTAAAAATCTTAACATTTAGGTTATAAAACAGTAAACTTGGATTAACTATTAATTAACATTAGATACCTTAATTTGTAGTTCATAAAATAAATAGGAAATCGATGCGATTATTGCTTACAACTTTTTTGATTTTTACAAATACTTTTTTATTCAGCCAGTCTTTTGAAGTAAGCTCATTCTTTATAGAGACTGATAAAAACGGAAAAATTGAAGGTGTGGTCTTGGACAATGAAGTAGATAATGGGCCATTGGCGTTTGCAACTATTACTGTTAAAAATACAGCTTTTGAGACGAATTCTGATTTAGACGGGTCTTTTTCCTTCAATTTAAAACCTGGAAAATACATATTGGAAGTGCAGTTTTTGGGCTATGCAACCGTTGAATTGCGCAATGTTGAAGTTGTTGCCGGAAATACACTGTCCATAGAGCAAAAATTAAAAGTTTTAACCTTGAATGCCGATATTTCAATGGCGAATTAACCAACGTCTTCTTAACAATAACTTTACCCTTTTATTACCTTTTTATAACTTCTAAGTAACCTTAACTTTAACTTATTGCAATTCCTTTGCGTCAAGAATTAAATTGACAAAAATGAATAAATTAATTATTATTATTTTACTGCTTTTCGGTACAATTTCATATGGCCAAAACAAAGGGACCATTACCGGAATTGTATTGGATAAAGAAGTAAGCGACGATCCATTACCGTTTGCCAATGTATTTATTAAAGGAACCTCAATAGGAACAACGACTGAATTTGAGGGAAATTATTCCTTGCAAATCAAACCCGGAACCTATACTTTGGTCTTTAGTTTTATAGGATATCAAACAATTGAAGTTCCCAATGTAGTTGTAAAAGCGGGAGAAACAACAACCGTAAACAAAGGTTTAAGCGCCAGTGAGGGTGTATCTCTAAATGAAATACAAATTACGGCTTCAAACAATAAAGAATCTGAAACAGCACTGCTTACAGAACAACGAAAAGCAATTTCTATCGAACAAAAAATTGGGGCTCAGGAATTGGCACGAAAAGGCGTAAGTAATGTTGCTTCTGCTTTAACTAAAACAACGGGTATTTCTAAGGAAGAAGGATCTGGAGGTGTTTTTGTGCGTGGTTTAGGAGACCGTTATAATGTGACTACGCTAAACGGTTTGCCATTGCCATCGAACAATCCATCAAAGAAAAATATTGATTTAGATATTTTTTCAACTGACATTGTGGAATATATAGGTATTGATAAAACCTACAGTACCATAAACTATGGTGATTTTGCCGGTGCCAATGTAAATATAGCCTCTAAAAATTATAAGGGCAACGGTTTTATTGAACTGGGCATTGAGTCTGGGGTGAATGCAAAAGCGATATCGGTAAATGATTTTTACTTAAATGATGGCCCTAATTTCTCTGGATTTTACACAAAGAATTATCCCGACTTCCCATTAAACAATTACAATTTTACGACGAGCTGGGATAGGGAAAAGGAAACAACACCCATAAATTCAGGTGCGTCAATTAAAGGTGGCGACTCTTATTTTTTGGGAAAAGACACGAAATTAAATTTCTTTACGGTTGCCTCATTTAACAATGACTATACCTATAAAGAAGGCGTCGCGAGAGGTGGTGTTACTTCATCAGGATTGCCCAGAAAGGATTTGGAATTTACCAGTTATTCCTACAACACAAACACAACCGTAATGGGAAATATGGGCTTAAGCCGCAAAGGTCAAACCATAAAATACAATGCGTTATTTGTGAACTCAACCAGCCAGGAACAAGAAGAATACGTTGGAACCATAGATGTTTTTGACAATGCTTCTGAAGGAGGAGGATTTTTACAACGCGTTCTTTTTGAGAAAACCCAACTTTTTGTGCACCAACTTCTTGGAGATCATAAAATCAGCGATTCTTTTAAGATTAATTGGGGGGCTTCTTACAATTTTGTGTCGAATGATGTTCCGGACAGAAGACAAATTACGATTACCCCCGATGATTGGAGCGTACCTGAAGGTCCAAAATCCTTCAAACAAACAAACAACGCATCTGACAATCATAGATTTTATCAAGATTTGGAAGATGAAGAAATTGCCGCCAATTTTTCTGCCACCTTTAAATTCAAAAAAAATGAGTATGATGAATTTGCCGGGAAATTAACCCTTGGATACAGCGGTAGATTTAAGACGATTGATTTTGAGGCAACGCAATTTAACTTTAGAATAAACAAGAAAGAGACCCAGCCATTAATTGCGGATGTTCATAACCTTGACAGTTATTTTAACCAGGCAAATTTAAATGCCAATTTATTCACTATTGAAACCTTTAGGGGGAATGTCAATCAGCCAAAAGCGCTCGATCCCCAAACTTTTGGGGGCCCGCAAAATATTCATGCCGGTTTTGCTTCTCTTGAATATGCATTCAACCCAAAATTCACAGTAATTATTGGAATTAGAGGCGAGCAAATCAATCAAACCATCGATTGGAATACTTCATTATCTTCAGGAACAAGTGAATTGGATGAGCTTGAAATACTTCCTATGCTGTCCATGAAATATGAATTGAACGATACCCAAAACTTAAAATTTGCCGCCAGCAAAACTTACACACTTCCTCAATATAAAGAAAGAGCGTTATTTCAGTTTGTGGGCGCCACACAATCTTCTGTGGGTAATCCGAGTTTATATGCATCAACGGATTATAATGTAGATTTAAAATGGGAATTTTTTCCAAAGTCCAGTGAAATTTTATCAGTGGGTGTTTTTGGAAAATATATTGAGAATCCTATCAATGATGTTACCATTAACTCGGCTTCAAATGACTTAAGCTATGTAAACTCTGGAGACTTGGCCACCGCGTTCGGTGCAGAACTTGAAATCAGAAAAAATATTTTTGACAAGGAATCTAAGGAAGGTTATTTTAAAAACAATCTTTCCTTTGGATTTAATGCCTCATATATGAGCTCAAGACAGGATCTAGACAAAGAAAAAGTCATAAAAGAAACTACAGCAGCCGGTTTTCCGATTAGTGTCGACTTTACAAATACCAAAGACGGAATTTCGGGTGCTTCCGATTTACTTTTAAATGCTGACGTAAGTTATTATAAAGAATATAAAAAAGATAAAAGTATTCAGGCAACCCTGGCTTATAATTATTTTTCTGACAGGATTTTTGCCATCGGAACAGAAAATAAAGGAGACTTGATTGACAAGGGAGTCGGCACTTTAGATTTTGTATTTAAAACAATGCTCAACAAGAATTTAGGTGTTGGATTGTCTGCTAAAAACTTATTAGAACCTACAGTCGAAAGAATACAAGAGGTGCAAAATGTAACAGTCTCTTCTTATAAAACGGGAATAAACGCCAAACTGTCAATTTCATATAATTTTTAACGCATAATAAATAAACGATTGAATTTTAAGCCCTAATTAAATTAAACACAAACAATTAAAATTAAAATGATGAAAAAACAATTTTTAACACTGATAATAATGATTGCCAGCGTGGCTTTTATTAGCTCTTGCAGCGACAATGATGACGATAATCCAACTTCGGCTACTTGTACTGATGGAATACAAAATGGAGATGAAACAGGAATTGACTGTGGAGGGTCTTCTTGTGCGCCTTGTGCCGTTAACAATACTTTGGCTGGCGATGTTACTACCGATGTGACGCTTGACGCCGCTATAGAGTACCAGCTTACTGCTGCTTATGTTATTAGAAATGGTGGTTCTTTAACAATTCCTGCAGGTACAATTATTAAAGCTACCGGCGGAACGTCTGCTTATATAGCCGTTGCCCAAGGCGGTAAAATTTATATTCAGGGAACTGCAGACAAACCGGTTGTAATGACATCAAGCGATGCTTCTCCTGTTGCAGGTAACTGGGGTGGATTGGTAGTTTGCGGTAAAGCACCAACAAATGTTGGTTCAACAGCCACTTCTGAAGTTGCGGATCTTACTTATGGTGGTACTGTATCTGATGACAACTCCGGTTCTATCAGATATTTAAGATTGGAATATACAGGAGCCAATTTTACACCTGAAAAAGAATTCAATGGCTTGTCTTTATTCGGTGTGGGCTCAGGAACAACGGTTGAATATGTTCAGTCTTTTGAAGGCGGTGACGATGGTATTGAGTTCTTCGGAGGAACTGTAAACGGTAAATATTTGGTTTCAACCAATAGTGGCGATGATTCAATTGACTTTGCAGACGGATGGAATGGAACTGGTGAATACTGGTATATCTCTGGAAGCGCTAAAGCCGGTATTGAAGGATCTAACAATGGCGATAACGGAAACGCAACACCTGTGACCAACGCAACTATTAAAAACGTTTCAATTGTTGGACCTGTATCGGAAGGTGCCCTATACTATAAAGAAGGTGGTGGAAACTTTAATTTGGAAAATGTGTATATCGCTGGTGTTAATTTAGGCGTGAAAGTTAAAAGTACAGATGCTGAAGCTGGCGCAAGAATTGAAGCCAGTGCCTTAGTGATGAACAATATCCAATTTGCCAACAATGTTTCGGGCTTTGTTATGACTGATTACACCGGTGCAAACCAAAGCTTTGTAAATCAAGGTATTACTACTGGCGCAGGTGCAGGTGCTGCTGCTCCAAGCTGGACGGCTGGCTGGACAAGAGGTTTAAGCAATAGTGGCGTAACTTCTGAAAACTTAGCTGGTGAAGTTACTGGTACTGTTTCTTTAAATGCGAACATAGAATATAATTTAACAAGTTCTTTTGTAATTAAAGATGGAGGTTCTTTAACAATTCCTGCAGGTACAATTATTAAAGCTACCGGCGGAACAAGTGCATACATTGCCGTTGCCCAAGGCGGTAAAATATTTATTGAAGGCACAGCTACAAATCCGGTTGTAATGACATCAAGCGATGCTAATCCTGTTGCAGGTAACTGGGGTGGATTGGTAGTTTGCGGAAAAGCGCCAACAAATGTTGGTTCTGTTGCCACTTCAGAAGTTGCAGATCTTACCTATGGTGGTACTGTGTCTAATGACAACTCAGGTTCTATCAGATATTTAAGATTGGAATATACAGGAGCCAATTTTACGCCTGAAAAAGAATTCAATGGTTTGTCTTTATTCGGTGTGGGCTCAGGAACAACGGTTGAATATGTTCAGTCTTTTGAAGGCGGTGACGACGGTATTGAGTTCTTCGGAGGAACCGTAAACGGTAAATATTTGGTTTCCACCAACAGTGGCGATGACTCTATCGACTTTGCAGACGGATGGAATGGAACTGGTGAATTCTGGTATATCTCAGGAAGTGCTAAAGCCGGTATTGAAGGATCTAACAATGGCGATAACGGAAACGCATCACCTGTGACTAACGCAACTATTAAAAACGTTTCTATTGTAGGACCTGTAACAGAAGGCGCCCTTTACTATAAAGAAGGCGGCGGAAACTTTACTATAGACAATGTGTATATTGATGGCGTTAATTTAGGCGTGAAGGTTAAAAGTACAGATGCTGAAGCTGGCGCAAGAATTGAAGCAAATGCCTTGGTGATGACCAATATCCAATTTGTAAATAATCTTACTGGTTTTAAAGTTACAGATTATACTGGTTTAAATCTTGGTTTCTTGGAGGAAGGAACAGCTACAGGAGCTGAAAACGGCTCCGAAGTGCCAACATGGGCTGCTGGCTGGACTAGGTTTTAGTTTCCTAATTTTAATAAAAACATAAAAGGGTACTCGTTTAACGAGTACCCTTTTTTATTTAAGAGAAATGTTGATTTATTGCTTAATTAACTACCAAAGCTTTTTCTTCAACATTGATTATTTTATTTTCCTGATAAGTGACGATATTTATTTTATCGGTTTTAAAATAAGTCCAAACGCCTTCTTTTACGCCATTATTATAGGTGGCAATCGCTTTTTTGTTTCCCTGTAAATCATAACTGATCCAAGTATCATGCAATTTGCCCTCTTTATTGAAAAAACCTTCACGTTCAATAATGTCACTGTTATTGGCAAAATAATAGGTCGCTTTTACCAAATCATTATCCATTTTTTGATAAGTTACTTTTTGTTCTTGTGAAAATGCTGTGATGCAAAACAACATAACAATGAGGTTTATAAATGTTTTCATAATATTTCTGATTTAGGTTTTTAATTTAAACATTATAAAAGTAGGCTATTTGCTTTTTATTTACTTTAAGTTAACGTTAAGTTTACATTAAGTTTTTTTGAAATAACACAAAGTATTAATAATTAAGTATTTAAAAACATAATGATTTTCATATAAAATTAGGTTTTTAATAAAATAGTTATTCTTAACCTAGAATTTACATTGCTTTATTATTTTTTTGAAAAAATCCAAGTTGGATATGGATGCTGGTTTTCAAAGTATTTGTACCTTTGTTTAAAATCATTCTAAATAAGCATTTTGGGAACAACTGAAAATTCAGGTATTTTTAATTACGATTTTGATTGGAGCGCTTCAACCAAAAAGAAACAGCGCAATGGGATAAATGAAAAATGCTGTGAAAAATTCAAAAACAAAAGCAACAAGACTTGCAAAAAATGCCCAAATCGTATTCCTTAATCCCTTTATTTTAATACTTTTGCATTTCCTTTTTGAAAAGATAAAATGCTTGTTAATTCTAAAAAATTATTTCTTAAGTTTTTAAAATGGAGATACCAACATATTTCCAATAAGCAATTCACCAATATTGCCAGTGCCGTTATCGGTTTGCTTGCAGGACTAGGCGCTGTCGTTTTAAAAAACCTCACGCACTTCATCCAAAAATTATTGGAGGGCGGATTTATTAAGCAAATTCACGAAGCATTTTATTTTATTTTCCCCATCATTGGTTTTTTACTGGTATTGCTGATTATAAAATATGTAATACGAAAAAAAGTTGGGCACGGAATTCCTTCCACCTTGTACGCCATTTCAAAGCAAAAAGGCATTATGCCCAAACACCAAATGTGGGCATCTTTGATAACAGCGCCTTTAACGGTTGGTTTTGGAGGTTCTGTGGGATTAGAGGGGCCAACGGTTGCTACAGGCGCCGCAATCGGCTCTAATTTTGCCCGATTTTTCCATTTGAACCAAACCACAAGAACCTTACTTATCGGAGCCGCCGCTGCAGGCGCCATGTCCTCTATTTTTCAGGCACCCATTGCCGCCATTGTTTTTGCAGTGGAAATTTTTAGTTTGGAATTGACGCTTGCTTCTATGATTCCGTTGCTTCTGGCGTCTATTACTGCGGTTTTAACCTCTTATTTCTTTTTTGGGGACGATGTATTGCTTCATTTCACCATTCAGGATAAATTTCAATTAAACGACGTTTTATTTTACGTTTTTTTGGGTGTAGCTTCTGCAATGGCTTCCATTTATTTTAGTAAAACGTATTTTGCGGTTGGCAATTTTTTTAAAAAATATGAAAATCCTTATGTAAAGCTTCTTATTGGCGGATTGTCATTGGGGGTAATTGTTTATTTTATTCCAACGCTTTTTGGGGAAGGTTATGAAACCATCAACAATATTTTACTGGGAAATGTGGATGGAGTTTTGAGAAATAACATCCTACACATTTTGTCCGACAATACTTATCTGATTATTTTGTTTTTGATGGGCTTGATCGCTTTTAAAATAATTGCCACTTCGGTTACTTTTGGCGCCGGCGGTGTTGGGGGCATATTTGCGCCAACATTGTTTACGGGCAGTGTAACAGGTTACGTTTTTGCCATGATGGTAAATGCCAGCAACTTGTTTAGCCACCAGCTTTCTCTAACCAATTTTGCAATGGTTGGTATGGCAGGCTTAATGGCGGGCATTTTGCAAGCGCCTTTAACGGCAATATTTCTTATTGCTGAAATTACCGGTGGCTACGAACTTTTTGTGCCGCTCATGATTGTGGCGCTGATTTCTTTTGTGGTGACCCAGAAATTTGTGCCGTATAATATTTACGCTGCCGAATTGGCAAAAAAAGGGCAGCTCATTACGCACGATAAAGATAAAAACGTGCTCATGATGCTCGATTTGGGCAAACTCATAGAAAAGAATTTTGTGCTGCTTCATCCCGAGATGACTTTGGGAGATGTTGTAAATGAAGCAATTGCAAAATCATCCCGGAACCATTTTCCTGTGGTAAATGACGAGTTGGATTATTTGGGAATACTTACCATTAATGATATTAGAAGCATTATGTTCGACAAAGATTTATATGAAACCGTAAAAGTCGAAAGTTTGATGCACGCTGGTTCAGATATTATTTATTATGAAAAAGACACTGCCGAAGATATTTTAAACAAGTTTAAGAGGAGTGGCGCTTGGAATTTAGTGGTGCTTAAAGACGGAAAATACTTCGGGTTTATCTCAAAATCGCGCTTGCTTACCGCCTATAGAAGAAAATTAATTGATGTAACTTCTTAGTTTTATTTTATAAAAATAATATTTTGGGCGTTCCCTTCGGGTCAGGCTATCGCTACTCGCATCCCGTAAAAACGGGCGTGCTCAAACATACCGCTCTATCCTTAACGCAAATTAAATTACCAATTACGATTTTTAAAATTAAATACTTTATTCCTTTTTATCAACAAATGCCACCGCTTTATCGGGAAAATCGGTAAAAATGCCATCAACATTTGCTTCGTATAAAGCAACTTGCAACAAATCTTCAAACGAATCAAAATTGCCCAATTGATCAGCCCTAAAAGTATAGGCGTGAACTTTTAAGTTGAGTTTGTGCGCGTTGGTGACCAAACTGGTGATTTGCCATTTCCCGTTTTCCTTTCCTTTTATAATTTGGGGAATCCAAGGTCCAATTCCATCTGCATAGGTTGCAATTTCCTCCAGTTTTTCATCGAATTTAAATTCCATCAATTGCACCAAAAAAAGCTCGCTTTTGAATTCATTTCTGATTCTTTTTAACTCTTTGGCATCAAAACACTGCAAAATACAATTGTCATTTTTAGTTTTGTAGCCATAATCATTTAATACTTCCAAAACTATTTTAGAAATATCCTTGCCTTCTTTTCGATGAAACGCAGGTTCCTTAATTTCTGGATAAATGCCCATATTTTTTCCGGTACTTTTATTCAATCCCTGAATGTATTCAATTTCTTCCTGCAAAGAATGCAGTTTAAATGTTGAGGTAAATACAGGAAATCGGTTTGGAAAAATCGCTTTATTGGTTGCGGGATCAAATCTTTCAGAAACATTTAATTGTTTTAGTTCGTCAAAAGTAAAATCAATCACATAAAATCGGCCGTCATTTCTTTTCTTCTTCGGAAACTTTTGAGCAACATCGGTAACTGTTTCTAAATGAATATCATGAATCACGATAGGAACATTGTCTTTGCTCAACACAATGTCCTGCTCCAAATAATCGGCGCCCATCGCATAAGCCATTGCTTTTGCCGGCAACGTGTGTTCGGGCAAATATCCCGATGCGCCTCTGTGCGCAATCACCAGTTTTTTATTTTTTTGAATTTCCATTGTTGGTTCTGGCTTATGTTCACCGCAAGATAAGGACAATAGTAAAAACAAGATGAAAATGCGATACATATTTACAGTTTAAAGGTTCTTTAAATGTATGAATTTTTGTAATTTTACGCACAATAATTTACAATAGAAACGAATGAAATATGTAATTATTTTTGTTTTGATACTAACTTTAGGAATGCTGGTTACCGGTTTTTACCTAAAAAATGCAGGTGACACCAATGGAGAAATTATGATTGGACTTGGTGTGTTGATGGTGGCTTTTGTTTTAATGCCTTTATTTATTTACCATCGGTACAAAAACAAAAATCTAAGTGATTTTACCTTTGATAAATTTAGAAAAGACTTGGAAGAAAGAAGTAAGAGTGAAAAATAAGTGCCTAAAGTATTTAAAGTGCACTTGAGTGCCTAAAGTTAAAAAAGGATTTGTCTTAAATTGATAGCATGTTGAGAACCAAAATAAAATAACTTTATGCACAAAAAAAGAGGAATATAAAGTGAACCGGAAATTAAAACAACTCAAGGCACTCCAAACTCTAGACACTCTAGGCACTCATTTTTATCAATTTAAATTGCGCTTTTCAATAAAAAATCGTTTTAAAAGCTTGCTGCACTCTTCTTCCAACACACCACCAACAACCATTGTTTTTGGGTGTAAGGTGGTTTTCATAACCAAAAAACCTCTTTTATCTTCAGTAGCACCATAAACAATTCGGCCTATTTGCGTCCAATAACTCGCACCCGCACACATTTGACAGGGTTCTAAAGTCACATACAACGTGCACTCTTTTAGGTATTTTCCGCCTAAAAAATCGGCCGCAGCGGTAAAAGCCTGCATTTCTGCGTGCGCGGTCACATCATTTAAAGTTTCCGTTAAATTATGCGCTCGGGCAATAATTTGGTTGTTCATCACAATCACCGCTCCAATGGGAACTTCATTTTTGTCCAAAGCCATTTCCGCCTCCTGTAAAGCGCGTTTCATAAAATAAGTGTCGTCAAATGGATCCATCATACATCAAAAGTAATTATAAATAATTCCTTGAACAATTTAAATAGCTTAGTTTTGTAATGATGAAAACAAATTTATTGGCACATATTAACGACCCGAAAGACCTGCGGAAGCTGGAGAAAAATCAACTTAAAAAAGTTGCCAGTGAGTTGCGCGAATTTATTATTGACGTTGTTGCCGCAAAAGAAGGGCATTTGGGCGCCAGTTTGGGCGTTGTGGAATTAACCATTGCGCTGCATTATGTATTTGACACGCCTAACGATTTGTTGATTTGGGATGTTGGCCATCAGGCATACGGACATAAAATTTTAACAGGTAGAAAGGATGTTTTTCACACAAACCGTCAGTTGGGTGGAATTTCAGGTTTTCCAAAACGAAGTGAAAGCATTTACGATGCTTTTGGCACGGGACATTCTTCAACAGCGATTTCTGCGGCTTTGGGAATGGCGCTTGCCTCAAAATTGAAAGGCGATTTTCAAAAACAGCATATTGCCGTTGTTGGTGATGCTTCTATTGCCAGCGGAATGGCTTTTGAAGGATTAAATCATGCCGGAGTTACTGATGCCAATCTGCTGATTATTTTAAACGACAACGCCATGGGAATTGACCCAAGCGTCGGGGCTTTGAAAAAGTATTTTACCGATGTGAAAGCGGGCAAAAAGGTTCGAAAAAACAACATTATTGAAGCGCTTAATTTTAATTATTCGGGACCGATAGACGGACATAATATTGATGAAATTATTAAAGAATTGGAGCGCTTAAAATCCGTTAAAGGTCCTAAATTTTTGCATATTATTACCACCAAAGGAAAAGGGCTGCAACAGGCCGAAAATGATCAGGTCACTTATCATGCACCTGGAAAATTCGATAAAATAACCGGCGAATTGCCGGCCAAAAATAATATGCCGCAACCGCCAAAATATCAGGATGTTTTTGGCGAAACAATTGTGGAATTGGCGAAAAAAAATCCGAAAATTGTGGGGATTACGCCCGCAATGCCCACCGGAAGTTCGCTAAAATTAATGATCGATGAAATGCCCGAAAGGGCTTTTGATGTAGGCATTGCCGAACAACATGCGGTGACTTTGGCTGCCGGAATGGCAACGCAGGGTCTGATTCCCTTTTGCGCCATTTATTCCACATTTTTACAACGTGCGTATGACCAAATTATCCATGATGTGGCAATCCAAAAATTGCCTGTCATTTTTTGCATCGATCGCGCGGGAATTGTTGGCGAAGACGGCGCAACGCACCATGGTGCCTTCGATATGGCGTATTTGCGCTGCATACCTAACATGGTTATTTTTGCGCCTTTAAATGAAATTGAATTGCGAAACATCATGTACACCGCGCAATTGGGCATAGATTTTCCGCTGTCGATTCGTTATCCTCGCGGAAAAGGAACGCTTATTGATTGGAAACAGCCTTTTGCCAAAATTGAGATTGGGAAAGGGATTTCTATTTCGGAAGGTTCAGAAATTGCCGTGTTAAGCATGGGTACCATAGGAAATAAAATAATTGAACTTCAGCCTGAATTGCCGAAAAATAAAATTGAGCATTACAACATGCGATTTGTAAAACCTTTGGATGAAGATTTACTTCATCAAATTTTTAAAAAGTTTGAAACCATTGTCACTATTGAGGATGGCACAATTATGGGCGGATTCGGAAGCGCGATATTGGAATTCGCCTCAAGTAATAATTACAAAAACAAAACCATGAAACATTTAGGGATTCCGGATCATTTTATTGAACACGGAAAAGTGGATGAATTGTTTGAAAGCATTCATTTATCAAAAGAAAGAATCAAGGAATTCCTGTTGAAACTTTTATAAAAAAAATATTTTATGTTTCTTTGCGGAAATATTTTCTAGCCCCTAATATTATTACAAAATGCGATTAAAATTTTTCATTTTTTTTACGATCCTTCACACTTTCAACACCATAGCATCTACTTCAAAAGACACTTTATCCATCGATTTACCGCCGGTTACGCATTGGGAGGAAACCAATAATTTCAAGTTAATTTTTACGCAAAATTCTTTTGTTAACTGGAGTGCCGGCGGCAATAACGCTATTTCGGGAATCGCCAAAATTACGATCAAAAGAGATTATAAAAACAATCATACTGTTTGGCAAAATGAATTGAAAGCCAATTACGGCCTCAATAAGGAAGAAAAACGGGAATGGCGAAAAACAGATGATTTATTGGAGCTAAATTCAACTTTCGGTTACAGAAATGACATTGAATCGAAGTGGTATTATTCGGCAAAATTTAATTTTAAGACCCAATTTTCCAATGGCTACAAATACCCGGATAAAGACAAGCCAATTTCAAAATTCTTTTCGCCGGCGTACAATTTTTTGGGCGTTGGCTCTGAATATTTTTCAAAGGAAAACGAGCTTAAAATATACCTTTCGCCACTCACCAACAAAATGACATTTGTTTACAACCAAGTTTTGGCAAATGAAGGCGCTTTCGGCGTTGCTCCGGCTGTTTATGATGATTTGGGCAATTTGGTGACAGCGGGTGAAAATTTAAAAGTGGAAATGGGCACTTATATTTCCAGCGAGTGGAAAACAACAGTGATGGAAAATATAAAAATGAGTAATAAACTGATTTTATATTCCGATTATTTAAACAGATATGGCAATGTGGATGTAAACTGGGAAGTGAATTTTGACCTGACTGTTAACAAACACATAACTGCAAATGTAGGTTCCCATTTTTTATATGATGATGATGTTAAACGCAAAGAAGACCTAAATAATGACGGAATATTGATTCCAGCAGGGCCAAAAATCCAAATAAAACAAATGTTGGGCGTTGGGGTGCAGTATTCGTTTTAGTCACATATTTTCTGTCAGTGCGTTGGAAAAGTCATACTTATTGACAAGTTTTAGCGTTAGAGTTGGATTATGTGGCTTGGCAATGTGTATGGCTTTAGTCGGCTGTTATCTCTTTTAATTCATTTAATCTATTATCTTTATTATCATTTGGATCGAATGGCCAAATTGCTAAACTCATATCTAAATACAAAATCTTTTTTCCTTTGTTATTGAATGGATAACGGATACCGTCATTCAATTTCAATCCTTTACATTTATTTAGATAAGGTTCAAAAACAGAAGTACTATTAATTTTAATATTTTGCTCTTGAAGAATATCAACCAAAATTTTTAATAGGCTATCATAACCAACAGTTGTGTGGAGGATGTTTTCTGGTTTACCTGACTCAACCATATTCCATAAGGAATTACCATTTATGTCATTGAAAGTATTTCTCACTGCATTGAAGAAATAGAAAAGAATATCAGAAATCACATTGTCTTTATCATTTGCATAATACTTTCTAAATGGCAAAAATCTACTTGAGCCCGCAGTTCTTTTATTCAACTCATTTCGATTACGATACCTATCATTTTCAGCTTCCTTTAAATTTTCACTAATTAAGCTGACAATTGATTTGACCATTGTTGCTTGAGTCAATGGAGGACTTGAATTTCTAGAATAGTTACCTCCGTATAGTTTTATTCTTTTATAAAAAGGTGAATTTGGATGACCATTTAAAGATAGAACTATTTCAAGCGAAGATTTTTGAGGCGTATCTTTTGTATCAAGTCCAAATAAACTTGAAACCAAGCTTTGGGATACACGTTTCTGAGTTCTATTGATAGTTGAAAATATCATTGCTTGATACTCTAAGGTTTTATCAACAAAAAAGGAAACCACTAATTCAATGTTTTTTAAATCATTTAATCTTTGCACATAATAATTATGCTTTTCGTCTAAAGAAATAGAAGAACTATTTCTATTGGTCTTGCTTATTATATTTATATCATTCTCCAACCTATTTATTGCCTCTTGAATACCACATATTCTATGTTGACCATCTATAATAGTAATAAAAATATCGCCATTATTCTTTTTTATTTCTGAGAAAACTTTTTCATTTAAAGTAATTTCAATTGTGTCACCCTTTTTCTCTTGTTCTTCAATAATTTCAATAGGTAAGTGTAAAATTATATTTGTTGGAAATGTTGCATCAGGATTATTTATCAAAAAATCAGCAATTTCTTTTACTCTAGAATTTTCAATAGTTCTTTGAATTTCTGGATTGTAAATAGGTTGTTCATTTTCATCAAATCCTACGATAAAGCGTTGAGTATATTTTGTAAACTTAAAGACTTGTTCTATTCTAAAAACACCAAGAATAAAATCCTGTTTATTTTGTCTAACAGGGATACCAACTATTCTGTTTTCTTGTAAACTATCCATTTGTATTCCAATTTGCACCGTGTTTTTGAACTCCTTTTTCTACAACTTCAGGAAGTGTGTCTTCAGCTAATTTCTTTTGAAGCAAAAAGAGATTTTCACTATTACGAACAGAAAGAATTAATAAAAACAATGAAGAAATAAAAACTATTAAGTGTTGAGTGAGGTTAATATTGGTATTGTTTGAGAATTGTTGTACGCTTGTAGTTTGAAAAACAAACCAAGCGGATGACAAAAACATTAATAAAACTGAAATTGCCATCACTCTTTTTCTTAAGTCCTCTATAACAATATCATCTTTTTGCAGTTTTTCAAGAATATATGGTATTCCTGAACTTATAATTCCAAAAGAAATAATTGACAATGAGCCATTATTCATAATCTCGCCCCATTTACAAAATCCATTTATTAGAAAATTTAATATTACAGAAATTAAATATGTGGCAAGTGGTAGGCTCACTGAAAAAATCAGCCACGTCTTGTATGATTCAAGATTTTTGGATTTCAAAGTATCTAT
>JAVVEF010000051.1:0-18157 GCA_032251275.1 Lutibacter sp. | reverse complement strand
ACATAAAATATGCAGCTTAATCAATATTATAAATATAATGCCGTCGGGTTAATAAAGCAAAAAATATCTGGTCAGTTCAAAGTAGAGCAGGCTGCTCAGAACTTTGCCAAAATACGCTCCGTCATAGACACAACAATAAAAAAGGGCCTAAATGTATTGGAAGCCTTGGCAATTATAGCTAAATTTGAATTTGAATTATAGACTGATTAGTTACATTTTTTTTAATCACAATTAAAAACTGATAATTTCTTTGCGATCTTAGCGGTTAAATGCAAATTTCGATTGAATTTTATAGTTTAATTATAGGAAACATTAGAATAAAATTTTTGAAAATATAATCTGATAAAAAATGAAAACATTAAAATTAACACTAATTGGGCTTTTTTTAGCCATAAGCACTAACGGATTTTCACAATCTGAAATAGATAAAATATTGACGGAAATTGCGGTGGCACCTTCTGCAGAACGTATTGAAAATGACATTGTGAAATTGGCCGGTTTTGGAACGCGACACACCTTGTCCGACACAATTTCTGAAACCAGAGGAATTGGCTCAGCGCGACGTTGGGTTAAAGTTGCTTTTGATGAAGTTTCAAAAAATTGCAATAACTGTTTGGAAGTAAGTTACTTGGGTGATTTGGTGAAAGCCGACGGAAGCCGAATTATTACAGATACCAAAGTGGTGAATGTGATGGCAATTCAGCGTGGAACAACGTATCCAAACAGGTATGTAATTATGTCGGGCGATATTGATTCCCGCGTTTCAGAAGCCAATGATTTTACGTCAGATTCACCCGGCGCCAACGACAACGCTACCGGATTAGCAGGAACCATTGAAGCTGCGCGCGTTTTAAGCAAGTATAAATTTCCTGTTTCCATTATTTATGTGGGTTTGTCGGGTGAAGAACAAGGCTTGTACGGCGGAAAAATAATGGCAAAATATGCGAAAGAAAATAATTGGGACATTATCGCAGTTTTAAACAATGATATGATTGGCAATATTGAAGGAATCGACGGTGTTATTGACAACAGCACTTTCAGGGTTTTTTCTGAAGCCATTTCTGTAAAAACAACGGATAAAGAACGCAACAGCATGCGTTTTTATGGTGGTGAAGTGGACGGAACTTCCCGACAATTGGCACGTTACGTTGATAAATTGACCGAACAATACATGACAAATTTAGATGCGATTATGATTTACAGACTCGACAGGTTTGGAAGGGGAGGACATCACCGACCTTTTAACGATGAAGGTTTTACGGGCGTAAGAATTATGGAAACCCACGAAAATTACAACCGCCAACACCAAGATATCAGGGTAGAAAACGGCATAAAATATGGTGATGTGCTGGAAGGCGTAAACTTTGAGTATGCCGCAAAATTAACCGCAGTAAATTGCTTGACATTGGCTTCTTTGGCGGCAGCGCCATTAGAACCTCAAAATGTGATGATTGCAGGTGCCGTTGAGCCATCAACCCGTTTAAAATGGGATAATGTTGCTGATAAAAACAGCATCGGCTATAAAATTTATTGGCGCGACACCACTTCACCGCAATGGCAATACAGCCGATTTGTTGGCAAAACAACCGATTATACCTTGAAAAATATTGTTATCGATAATTTTTTGTTTGGCGTGGTTAGTGTAGGAGAAAATGGCGCTGAAAGTTTGGTTCAGTTTCCAAGAAAATTAATTCCAAGAGGGTTGTAATTAAGTATTAACAATTTCAACTTTTTTAAAAAGATAAGGAGTGAAAATAATAATGATCATATTATTGGTTTTTGCAGCAGCAAGCATTGATGCACAATCCAACCTAACAAAAAAATCAAAAATGTCAGATAAATTAGAAATTGCCACTTTGGCAAACGGTTGTTTTTGGTGCACGGAAGCCATTTTTCAAAGATTAAATGGGGTAGAAAAATTAACATCAGGCTATTCTGGAGGAAAAGTTAAAAATCCAACCTATAATGAAGTGACTTCGGGAGAAACTGGGCACGCAGAAGTAATTCAAATCCAATTTAATCCTTCCGTAATTACTTTTCAGGAAATTTTGGACGTGTTTTTTGCAACCCACGACCCAACAACTTTAAACAGGCAAGGTTATGATGTTGGTACACAATACCGTTCCGCCATATTTTACCATTCAACAGCACAAAAAGAAATTGCCGAAGCTTTTATGAAAGCATTGACCGATGCCAAAGTTTTTGATAAAAAAATAGTGACGGAAGTGACTGCCTTTACTGCATTTTATGAAGCGGAAACTTACCACCAAAATTATTACAATAACAATAAAAATCAAGGCTATTGTGTGGCGGTCATCAATCCGAAATTGGATAAATTCCTTAAAAAATACAAAGATAAATTGAAAAAGTAATTTTTGTTTTTGTTATAATTTGCGTTAGGGACTGTAGCGGAAATCCTTTTTTGCTTCGCCTTTTCGGCGAAGCAAAAAAGATTGGAACGGAAGGCGCGACCCTTGTGGTAACGCCCAACATATTTTTAACCTTATTATTTTTGGAATTTTTATTTTGTGACAATTAATAATTTATTCAGTTTCTTGTTGCTGTATTTATTAGTAAAAAGGCTAATTATGTCTAAAAAATATAACTTGTTGTTGTGGGGAATTCTGTTTGACGGCATTGGAATGCTTTCTTTTGCAATTCCGTTTATTGGGGAGTTTTCTGATGTTGTGTGGGCACCGTTATCGGCATTTTTAATTTATAAAATGTATGGTGGAACTTTGGGGAAAAGTGTGGGAATCATCTCTTTTATTGAAGAAATAGGTATTTTAGGAACTGATTTTTTGCCAACATTTACCTTAACGTGGATTTACAAATACCTTATTAAAAAGGAAAACTAATTAGGCTTCTCTAAAAAATCTTTTAAAACCCATTCTCGACAATGTTTTTTTTGAAAATGCGGAAAAGAATTTATATTGTCCGAAAAGAAAACCAACCAAAGGCAAGGTGAATTGATAAATTAAAAAGATCAACACAATTCTTACGGGCCAAAATATCCAAGGATTTGTGGTTTCGGAGTTTAAACCTATTAAATTGGTCAATGGTTTTGCAACCCAGGCGGCAAAAGAGCCGTTTATTGAAAAAACGATAATGATTAAGATAACTTGAAAGTTAGAAGTTAATCCCCAGCGCTGTTTTAAATTTTCCATTTTTTTTATTTTCGGGGCAAAAGTACATTTATATTTTTAAATGAAAAATACAATTAATTCCTGCTTCATTTTTTAAAATATAATGATGCTTTAACCATTGAATTAATAAGGCTGCCAGAATTTTTTAGGAATCTTTTTAAAATATAATGACATACTTTTCGTTTTTATAATAATTTTAAACAGAAAAATGATAAATAAAAAAATCTAAAAAACAAAATTTATGAAAAAATTACTTTTTATGTCAGTATTTATAATCGGAACTGTTTTTTCTGCAAATGCGCAAGATATTGCAAGAAATGCCCTAGGTGTGCGTTTGGGTGATAACGATGGTTTTGGCGGCGAAATATCTTATCAGCACGAATTGGGTGAAATGACACGCTTGGAATTGGATTTGGGTTTTAGAAACAACAATGATTCCGACGCCTTTAAATTGACCGGAATTTACCAATGGGTTTGGAATATTGACCAGGGATTTAATTGGTACGCGGGTTTTGGCGCAGGAATTGGATCTTGGAGCAAAGGTGATCGTTATTCTGGTACTGGCGATGACGGCTTATTTATCAATGCCGACGGAAATGTTGGTATTGAATATGATTTTGACATTCCTTTGCTAATTTCTTTAGATTTTAGGCCCGAATTTGGATTGGTTGGCGATTATGGTAAAGATACCGATTTTGATATTGCGCTTTCTTTGCGCTATCAATTTTAATAGAATAATTCATAAAAAAAAATGAAATGCGCCGTTTGGCGCATTTTTTATGAGTTGTCGCCTATTTTTTTTATCTTTCCAAAAATTTTAAAACTTTTGAATGAAAAAACTAGCATTGCATTGGCAAATATTATTGGGAATGGTTTTAGGTGTTTTGGTTGGACTAATAATGACACAATTTGAGGGAGGAAGCGAAATTGTTGGAGATTGGATCAAACCATTCGGAACCATATTTATCAATTCATTAAAATTAATTGCCGTACCGTTAATTTTGGGATCGCTTATAAAAGGCGTATCCGATTTAAAAGATATTTCAAAACTCTCTAAAATGGGCGGACGAACCATTGGGCTTTATTTAATGACCACGGTAATTGCTGTTTCTATTGGATTGTTGTTGGTAAATATCATAAAACCGGGAAATTCCATCACTCCGGAAACACGCCAAGAATTGGTACAGAATTATAGCGGTGATGCTGATAAATATAAACAAGAAGCCTTCAAACAAAAAGAAAGCGGTCCGTTACAGGCATTGGTTGATATTGTACCGGAAAATATTTTTGGTGCTGCCGGAGAAAACAAAAATATGCTTCAGGTCATCTTTTTCGCCATATTTTTTGGTGTTGGATTAATTTTAATTCCAGAAAAAAAATCAAAACCGGTCAAAAAATTCTTTGATGGCTTTAATGAAGTCATTTTAAAAATGATTGATTTGATTATGCTGGCTGCACCTTATGGTGTTTTTGCTTTGTTGGCGGCCTTGGTTGTTGAATCGCCAAGTATCGATTTATTTAAAGCTTTAGTTTGGTATGCTTTTACGGTGATTTTAGGCTTGGCATTAATGATTGCGTTTTACAATAGCTTGGTATGGATGGTCGCTAAAAAAAATCCCTCAACATTTTTTAAAGGTATTTCACCTGCCCAATTATTGGCATTTTCAACAAGCAGCAGCGCAGCCACTTTGCCGGTAACTATGGAAAGAGTTACAGAACATTTGGGTGTTGATGAGGAAGTAAGTAGTTTTGTGTTGCCAATTGGCGCCACCATTAATATGGATGGCACAAGTTTGTATCAGGCAGTGGCTGCGGTTTTTATTGCGCAGGCTTTTGGCATGGATTTGTCTTTGGGCGTTCAATTGGGAATTATTGTCACCGCAACATTGGCAAGCATCGGATCGGCAGCAGTGCCGGGTGCAGGAATGGTGATGTTGGTGATTGTTTTGGCGCAAGCCGGCATTCCCGAAGCAGGTTTGGCATTAATTTTTGCTATTGACAGGCCGTTGGATATGTGCAGAACAATGGTAAATGTTACCGGTGATGCATCTGTTTCCATGATTGTGGCAAAATCTCTAGATAAACTTCATGACCCAGAGATAAAAAATTGGGACGATAATTATCCAAAGAAATAATGAGACATAACTACGCTAAAAATCTATTTTTTAATTCGGGGGAAGTAGTCATACAACTTTCCCTTTTTCCAAACCAATCATAACGGTTTTTTGCAATAAAACTATAAATCCAGTCCCTCAAAAATTTCGGAATGACAATAAATGCGTAAATCGCTTTAAATAAGCCGTCTAAATGTTTGGCAATTTTGAGTGCTGCAGTCGATTTTACATATACTTTATTGCCTTCAATTAAAATTACAGTATCTGCATTCAAATTTTCTAAATTGAACTGTAACATTATTTCTTTTGCAGCGTCTGATTGAAATGAAGCAAATAAAAATTGTGCTTTTTTATCGTGTTTGATCACAAAATTTACCGAAGCATTGCAAAGGTTACAAACACCATCAAAAAGAATAATTGATTTGCTTTCAAAATTGTTCATTGCGCAAAATTATTGATTTAAATTTAAAGTTTCTTTTAACATAAAATTAATAACCACTCTCAACGGCAATTTTTAATTTAGATAAAACAATTACCAAATGATTAAGATTGAAAAACTTCATAAATCTTATCCGATAGGAAAAGGTTCTCTCCATGTGTTAAAAGGCTTGGATTTGCATATCAAAGAAGGTGAATTTGTATCCATTATGGGGTCTTCCGGTTCGGGAAAATCAACATTGTTGAATATTGTTGGTTTGTTGGACGGCCATGATACGGGAAAATATTATTTAAACGGGCAATTAATTGAAAATTTAGATGAGAAAAAAGCCGCAATTCTAAGAAATAAATTTTTAGGTTTTGTGTTCCAGTCTTTTAATTTGATAAATTATAAAAGTGCCTTGGAAAATGTGGCGTTGCCTTTATATTATCAGGGAGTAGGAAGAAAAGAACGACAAAAAACAGCACTGCAATATTTAGACAAAGTTGGCTTAAAAGACCGTGCGGAACATTTGCCAAGTGAACTTTCAGGAGGTGAAAAACAACGCGTTGCCATCGCACGCGCGTTGGTTACCAATCCGAAAGTTGTGTTGGCAGATGAGCCAACAGGGGCATTGGATTCAACAACTTCTCATCAAGTTATGGAATTGTTAAAAGAAATTAACCGTGAAGGAATGACTGTTTTTGTGATCACACACGAAGAAGATATTGCTGCGGAAACAGACAGAATAGTCAGATTGAAAGATGGCGTAATCATCAGCGATGAAAAAGTAAATAAAAAAGTAACCGTATAAATTATGTTCGATTTAGATCGTTGGCAAGAAATTTTTCAGACAGTCCGCAAGAATAAACTGCGAACCGCACTTTCCGGTTTTACCATCGCTTTTGCCATTTTACTGTTTACCTTGCTCTTTGGAATTGGAAACGGCTTAAAACACACTTTTGAAAAACAATTTGCAGGAGATTCCCAAAATTCAATTTATATAAGATCTGGAAATACCACAAAACCTTATAAAGGTTTGCAAAGCGGGCGGCAAATCCAATTTAGGAACGACGATTCAAAATTCATCAATGAAAAGTTTGAAGAGAATATTCAGTTTTTTAGTCCCAATATTGAACGTTTTGCGCAAGCATCATACAAAGGCGAACAAAATCAATATACGGTAAGAGGCGTTTATCCTGACTATCAGCCATTGGAATCGGCAGTTATTGAAAATGGACGATTTTTGAGTGTGCTGGACATCAAAAACAAGGGAAAAGTAATTGCCATAGGAAGATTGGTTGAAAAAGACTTATTTGGAAATTTGTCGGCTTTGGGTAAAAATATTGTGCTCGACGGACTTTCATACAGAGTGGTTGGTGTTTTTAGTGATCCGGGAGGCGATAATGATGAACGCTTTATTTATGCGCCTTTTACAACATTGCAGGGGATTTATAAACCCAATGATGAGTTGGACAGATTTGGGTTAACTTTTAATCCGAATTTAAGTGTTGATGAAGCCATTGCGTTTTCAAATATGTTGACGAAAGTTTTAAAAGAAAAGCACAAAGTTGATCCTCGGGACCAGTCTGCCATTCGTGTTCAAAATTATGCCGAAGGTGCTAAAAACGTGCAGCAATTTATGGGCGTTTTAAATGTGATTATCCTTTTTATAGGCATAGGAACTTTGGTTGCGGGTGTTATCGGTATCAGCAATATAATGGTGTACATCGTAAAAGAACGTACCAAAGAATTGGGTATCAGAAAAGCCTTGGGCGCAACGCCAAGTAATATAATCGGAATGATTATGATGGAATCTATCTTTATTACTGCTTTGGCGGGTTACACAGGCTTGTTAATCGGTGTATTTGCCTTGAAGGCATTGGGAGACAGTTTGGAAAAGTACTTTATTCTGAATCCAAGTGTAGAAACTTATGTAGTTGTTGGCGCAACAATTGTGCTTATTATCGCAGGCACCATTGCAGGATATATTCCGGCAAAAAGAGCGGCAAGTATCAAACCAATAGTAGCATTAAACGACGAGTAATATGATAAAATTTTTATTTGATACAGATACTTGGCAAGAAATATACAGCAGCATCCGCAAAAATAAAACGCGTACTGCAATTACAATAATAGGTGTGATGTGGGGTATTTTTTTATTGGTTGTTTTATTGGGCGCCGCTAGAGGCGTTGAAAATAATTTCAATAAATTGTTTGGAAATTTTGCCACCAACAGTGTTTTTGTTTGGGCACAGCAAACCAGTAAACCCTTTAAAGGTTTTCAGGAAGGAAAAGCATTAACACTTAAAATGTCTGATTTAGAGAGTATTAAAAAAGAAATTCCGGGTTTGGAATTCGTGGTACCGCGTCTTCAGGCTCAGGCTTTGGCGGTAAATGGCTTTAAATCGGGAAACTTCGGGATTTTTGGTGATTATCCGGAACTCGATGAAGTTCAGAAAATGGATATGGTTTACGGAAGGTTTATCAACCATAACGATATTGTCGAAAAGAAGAAAGTGTGCGTTATTGAAGAAGAAATTTACAAACAACTTTTCGATAAAGATGTGCAGCCTATGGGAACTTACATCAAAATAAATAACATCAATTACAAGGTAATCGGTATGTATAAAAAGGGCCAGATTGGCGGTGGCGGTCCGCAGGGAAATATCCATATTCCTTTTACCACATTTCAACAGGTGTATAATAGGGGCGATGATGTTGGTTGGATGATGATTACCGGGAAACCAGGATTTGACATTACCCAAATTGAGGCTGATGTGAAGTTATTATTGAAAAATTTGCACAAAGTACATCCTGAAGATGAAAGGGCATTCGGCAGTTTTAACTTAGGAAAAGAAATCGCAAAAGTGACCGGATTTATTACTGGAATGCAGTTTTTGACATGGTTTGTTGGCATAGCAACCTTAATTGCCGGTGTATTTGCCATTGGAAATATTTTGTTGATTACCGTTAAAGAACGCACAAAAGAAATTGGAATCAGACGGGCTTTGGGTGCCAGTCCTTGGGAAATTAAACGTCAAATTATTTTAGAATCGGTGTTTTTAACAAGTATTGCCGGCGCATTGGGCATTATTTCTGGCGGATTGGTTTTAATGATTATCGACGCCACTTTAGGGCAAGGTGATGAAGCTGCCTTATCAAACCCAACGGTTGATATTCCCGTAATTTTAATCGCGGCATTAACTTTGGTGGTTTTAGGGACTTTAATCGGATTGATTCCTGCGCATACTGCGGTGAGCATCAGGCCAATAGAAGCACTTAGAGAAGAGTAAAACAAAGAGTAATTAACAATTAAGAACGAATAAATTTTTGAATCTTTCAATTTTTAAATAAATAAAACTAATGAAAAAAACTATAATTTTTGGAGCAATAGGAGTAGCGCTTATCGCTATTTTGGCTTGGTTTGGGGCAAAAAACAGCAAATCTCCCATTGAATACGAAACAGAAAAACCATTTGTAACAAATATTGTCAGAAAAACGGTGGCTACAGGTAAAGTAATTCCTTTGGAAGAAGTAGAAATTAAACCTAAAGTTTCAGGAATTATTGACCGTATTTATGTTGTAGAAGGCGCAAAAGTTAAGGTTGGTGATTTGATTGCCACCATTAGGGTGGTTCCTAACGTTCAATCCCTTAATAGTGCGCAAGCCAACGTTAAAACAGCGCAATTAAACTACAACAACAATAAAACACTGTTTGAAAGAAACAAGACTCTTTTTGAAAAAGGTGTAATTTCCAAACAAGAATTTGAAACAAGTGAGTTGAGATTTAACAGTTCAAAAGTTGAGCTCAGCAATGCCCAAAATAATTTAGAGATTATCAAAAAAGGATCTGCTTCAGGAATGGGAAAAACAGCCAACACTTTTGTGAAAGCCGAAATTTCGGGAACAGTGTTAGAAATTCCTGTTCGTATCGGAAACCAGGTAATTGAAAGTAATACCTTCAATGCAGGAACAACCATTGCGTCGATTGCAGATATGACCAAAATGATTTTTGAAGGTAAAGTTGATGAAGCCGAAGTAGGAAAGATTAAAAAAGGAACTGTTTTAGAGGTTTCTTTGGGTGCCATTGAGAAGAAAAAATACCCGGCAAAATTAAATTTTATTGCCCCAAAAGGTACGGAAGAAAATGGTGCAGTGCAATTCAAAATTAAGGGTGACTTAACTTTGGATGACGAATTTTTTGTACGTGCAGGTTACAGTGCAAATGCCGATATTGTTTTGGAAAAGAAAGACAGTGTGCTTTCCATAAAAGAGGCCTTGTTGCAATTTGACAAAAAAACTGAAAACCCGTATGTGGAAATTAAAACCGGAGACCAAAAATTTGAAAGAAGAGATGTAGATCTAGGTGTTTCTGATGGTGTTAATGTGGAAATTCTATCAGGCGTTAATAAAGATGATGAAATAAAGATTTGGAACAAAACTTCTAAAAAAGAAGAGGAAGATAAAGAAGGCGAAGAATAAAGTGACTAAAAAGTCATTTTCGTAAATAATTTAAAAGCGTTTTAATCAATTTAAAACGCTTTTTTTATATCTTTATAGAAATCCTTTTAGGATATATTTTAAAATCTTCTTTTGGTAAAAGTTTATGACTTTTATCAGCGGGAAATTAAAAGAAAATCACGAATTTTAGCATATAATAATTTAAAACCAATTCGAAAATGGAAAGTCAGTTAGTATTCTTAAGTGATTTGAACTTCAACCTTGATGTTTGGAAAAGAGAGTTGAAGTTTCAAGAAAGTGAAATGGATTATTTTGAAGAAAAGTTAGAGCATATTGTTATGCGGAATCCCGGAGCTGAGGTTCTGGTTCAATTAGAAGGTTTTCAAAATAAGATAATCCGTGAACGTGAAGTAATGGGTCATTTAAGGCATAGAATTCGAATGAAAAGGAGAGAATTGGCACATCAAGGTCAAATCGATAAAAATACAGATGCGCAGTTTCACGAAAAACAGGTGTTGTTAAAAGACGAAATGAAAACATTTGTGAATATGCATTATCAGCTTAAAGAAAAGATGATGGATTTCTTTCTGAAATATTTATAGAATTTAACTGAAAAGTAAACAAAAAAAAATCGGAGTATTTGCTCCGATTTTTTTTGTTCAAATTTATTTTTACGAATTAAATTCGGTGATTGTTTTTTTAATGATAGAAACGCAATCCAATAATTGTTCTTCATTCATCACCAAAGGTGGTGCAAAACGAATAATGTTGCCGTGGGTAGGTTTTGCCAACAAGCCGTTGTCGCGTAGTTTTAAACAAATATCCCAGGCCGTCGAACTTTCTTCAGTATCATTAATTACAATGGCGTTTAAAAGGCCTTTACCGCGTACTAATTTTATCAGGGTTTGGGTGGCAATAAATTTTTGCATTTCACTTCTGAAAAGTTTTCCCAATTTGTCGGCATTTTCAGCCAAAGCTTCATCTTTAATCACTTTTAACGCGGCAATGGCTACAGCTGCCGCCACAGGATTTCCGCCAAAAGTCGATCCGTGTTGTCCGGGTTTTATGACCTCCATAATGTGGTTATTCGCCAAAACTGCCGATACAGGATAAACGCCGCCACTCAATGCTTTTCCTAAAATTAAAATATCTGGTTTAACTTCAGGCGTTCCTGAACAATTTTTATCAGCACAATCGCAATTTCCGCAAGTTGCCAATAAGCGGCCAGTTCTTGCGATGCCAGTTTGCACTTCATCAGCAATAAATAACACGCCGTATTTTTCGCACAACGCTTTTGCTTTTGCCAAATAATCTTCTGCAGGCACATAAACACCGGCTTCTCCCTGAATAGGTTCCACTAAAAATCCCGCAATATTTTTACTCGATTTTAAGACTTCTTCCAAGACCTCAATATTGTCGTAGTCAATTTTAATAAATCCTTCCGTAAAAGGTCCGAAGTTTTTTCTCGCTTCTTCATCGTTAGAAAAAGAGATGATGGTGGTTGTGCGTCCGTGAAAATTATTTTTACAAACAATTATTTGCGCCTGATTTTCCGGAATTCCTTTTTTCTCATAAGCATATTTCCTGCAGAGTTTAATCGCAGTTTCAACCGCTTCCGCACCTGTATTCATCGGTAAAACCTTGTCGAAACCGAAAAATTCGGTCACGTATTTTTCATATTTACCCAGTACATCATTGTAAAATGCTCTGGAAGTTAAGGTTAAAGTGCCTGCCTGATCATTTAAAGCCTTAATTATTTTTGGGTGACAATGTCCTTGATTAACAGCAGAATATGCTGATAAAAAATCGTAATAACGCTTTCCGTCAACGTCCCAAACATATACGCCTTCTCCTTTTGTTAAAACTACCGGCAGAGGGTGGTAATTATGCGCCCCGTAATTATTTTCTAAATCAATAGCTTGTTGTGATGAAATTTTTTCTGAAACCATCTTTGTATAAAAATTATAATGTAAAATCCTCAATTCCTCCTTTAGGAGAGAAATCATCCTCATATTTCGTGCAAATTACAAAATATTTTAATCTTATAAATGGGCTTAATTGTTTATTTTGTTTGTTAAAAAGGCCATTGTAAAAAGATTGGCATATTATTGTAAAGTTTGTCGTAAAAATTACATTCCCATTGAAATTATTTGAATAAATTTGCACAACTAAAATAAAAAATGAAAAAAAATGAAAAAATCAGTATTAATATTAGGGTTGGCAGTTTTCTTTTTTGCAAGTTGCGGTGAAACAAAGAAAGAAGAAGTAAAACAAGAAGTTGAAGCACCGGTTGAAGCGCCTGCTTCAGAAAAAATTAATTCAGATGATGAATTACTTGCGTTGGGAAAAGAATTATTTACATCTAAAACATGTGTAACATGTCACCAACCGGACGCGAAAGTAATTGGACCATCCATAAAAGAAATCAATAAAGTCTACAGTGAAAAAGGTGGAGACATTGTTGCTTTTTTGAAAGGTGAAGCTCCCGCAATGGTTGATACAGATCCAGGCCAAGTTGCCATTATGAAAGCAAATTTAGATGGTTTTGTGAAAAACTTAACCAGTGAAGAACTTGCTGCATTGGCAGTTTATATGAACAGTGTAAAATAAACAGGTTAAAAATATTATTAAAAAGCATCCTGAATTTCGGGATGCTTTTTTTATGCTAAAAATGGTACATTTGCAACATGGCAAGAAGAAACAAACAATTTATTTTTGAGAATATTGAAGTGATAGATGCAGGCGCACAAGGCAAAACTATTGCCAAAGCGCCAGACGGATGTGTGATATTTTTATCCAACACGGTTCCCGGAGATATTGTTGACATTAAAACAGGCAAAAAGAGAAAAGCCTATTTTGAGGGCACTGCCATAAAATTTCATAAATATTCAGAAAAAAGGGTTGAACCCGTTTGTCAGCATTTTGAGTTTTGCGGTGGCTGTAAATGGCAGGATATGGCTTATGAACACCAATTGGCCTATAAAGAAAAGGAAATTATCAATAATTTGAAGCGCATAGGACATTTGGATTTGCCTGAGCCATCACCCATTTTAGGCTGCGAAAAACAATATTTCTATCGAAATAAAATGGAATTTTCTTTTTCAAACAGCCGCTGGCTTACGTTGGAAGAAATAAATTCTACCGAAGAAATAGACAACAGAAATGCCTGTGGTTTTCATATTTCCGGCATGTGGGATAAAATTTTGGATATTGAAAAATGTCATTTACAGGAGGATCCTTCCAATCAAATCAGAAATTTTGTCAAGGAATTCGGTATAAAAAACGACATTGAATTTTACAATCCGCGAGAACAATCAGGACTTTTGCGCACCATAATGATAAGGATTTCATCAACAGGCGAAATGATGGTGGTGATTCAATTTTTGCAAGAAGCGAAAGAAAAACGGGAAGCTTTATTGAATGCATTGATTCAGGAGTTTCCACAGATAACCTCGCTTCAATATGTCATCAATCCGAAAGGAAATGATACTTTGTACGATCAAAATATTATGTTGTTCAGCGGAAGAGATCATATTTTTGAAGAAATGGAAGGCCTGAAATTTAAAATTGGGGCAAAATCATTTTATCAGACAAATTCCGCGCAAGCTTATGAATTGTACAAAATTACGCGTGATTTCGCCAATTTAACAGGCAATGAAATTGTATATGATTTTTATACAGGCACAGGAACCATTGCCCAATTTGTGGCCAAAAACGCCAAAAAAGTGATTGGTGTGGAATCGGTTCCTGAAGCGATTGAAGATGCAAAAGAAAACGCGAAATTGAACAATATTGAGAATGTAGAATTTTTTGCCGGCGATATGAAAGATGTTTTTAACGATCATTTTATAAAAACACACGGACAGCCAGATGTGGTTATTACAGATCCACCAAGAGACGGAATGCATAAAAATGTGGTGGAAAAACTTTTGGAAATTTCGCCGAAACGCATTGTTTACGTAAGTTGTAATTCGGCAACACAAGCCCGTGACTTGTCGTTAATGAAAGAACAATACAACATTATTAAAACCCAGGCCGTTGATATGTTTCCGCAAACCCATCACGTTGAAAATGTTGTACTTTTGGAATTGAAATCAAATTAGGTTATGAGAAAATATTTAATTTTGTTATTCATCTTAAGTTTTACGTTTATCAATTGTGAAAAGGATGATATTTGTATTGAAACCACCACACCAAAATTGATCATTGTTTTTTATAATGATACAATTCCTGACACAAAAAAAGCGGTTACTTCATTAACGGTTTCAGCAGATAGCCTAGGAAATATTTATGAAAATCAATCCCTTGATTCAATCGCAATTCCTTTAGATTTAACAAAAAACAGTACACTTTATAAATTTAAGTCGGGTACAATAACTGATTCCATCAATTTTACATACGACAAAAGAGACGTGTTTGTTTCTCGTTCTTGCGGCTATAAAACCATTTTTGAAAACTTGCAAATAGAAAGCAGAACCGCAAATTGGATAAAAAATGACACCCTAAAAAACACAACCATAGACAATGAAACAGCTACGCATCTTAATATTTTTCATTAGTTTTTTAGTGTCGGCAACTATAAATGCCCAACAAAAAACCGATACCATAAAAACGAAAGAGAGTTACGGTTTGCGAGTAGGCGTTGACTTAAGCAAACCTTTAATTTCGTTTTTGGAAGAAGGTACGAAAGGATTGGAATTGGTTGGTGATATGCGTATTTTAAATAACTATTATGCAGCTGTTGAATTGGGTTATGAAGATAAAATTTCCAAGGAAGATTATATGAATTACACCACTACAGGTTCCTATATAAAAGCTGGGGTTAACTATAATGCCTATAAAAACTGGGTGGGAATGACCAATGAAATTTATGTTGGAATGCGTTATGGTTTTAGCATATTTAATCAAACATTGAACAGTTATACACCAAACGTTAAAGGGACTTATTTTATTCCGACCGAAGTTTTGCCAAATACTGAATTTAAAGATTTATCGGCACATTGGGGTGAATTGGTTTTTGGAATGAAAGCAGAAACGCTTAAAAATTTATATTTAGGATTTAGTTTTAGTTTCAAAAAAATGATCAGCACCAAAGAACCTGAAAATTTTAAAAATCTCTACGTTCCGGGTTTTAATCGTGTTTATTTAAACGATACAGGATTTGGCATGAATTATACTTTAAGTTACCTTATCCCAATTGTGAAAAAAGAAAAGTAATTTTTTTATTGATTTGAAAATTTAAATCCTTTTTGGCTTATGAAAAATATTCCAAGTGTTGATTTATCCGATTTTTTATCCGGAGACGCTGCAAGAAAACAAAAATTTATTAAAGAAATTGGTGAAGCTTATGAAGAAATTGGCTTCGTTGCGCTTCGCGGACATTTTTTGTCGGATGAACTGACAGAAAATTTATACAAAGAAGTGAAAAACTTTTTTGATTTACCCGATGAAATTAAGCAATCCTATGAAATTGAAGGAATTGGCGGACAAAGAGGTTATACTTCCTTCGGAAAAGAAAGCGCAAAAGGAAAAAAGGAAGGCGATTTAAAAGAGTTTTGGCATTTCGGACAAAAAGTTGAAGGAAACGAGGCTTTAAAAGCGGAATATCCAAAAAATGTTATAGTGAAGGAAATTCCTAATTTCAACAGTGTTGGAATGGAATCCTATAAAATGCTTGAAAAAACAGCCATTTATGTGCTGCGGGCTTTAGCTTTGTATGTTGGTTTGGATGAAATGTATTTCGATAAATACGTAATTAACGGAAACAGCATTTTGCGCCCCATTTACTATCCGCCAATTGTTGGCGAACCAAAAGGAGCAGTTAGGGCGGCTGCGCACGGTGATATCAACTTAATAACGCTTTTAATGGGTGCATCTTCGGCAGGATTGGAAGTTCAAAATAAAAAAGGCGATTGGATTCCAGTAACCTCTTTGCCGGAACAATTGGTGGTGAATGTTGGGGATATGCTTGAAAGATTGACAAACAACAAATTGCGTTCAACCATTCATCGTGTTGTGAATCCGCCACGTGAAGATTGGGGAAAACCACGTTATTCCATTCCTTTTTTCACGCATCCAGTAAGCGAAATGAAATTAAATTGCTTGCCCGAATGCATTGATGATTTGCGTCCGAAAGTGTATGATGATATTACTGCCGGAGAATTTTTAAATGAACGTTTAAGAGAATTAGGATTGATAAAATGATGTTTAACAAAGTAGTATCAGTTTTTACATTTGGTTTGTTTCTGATTTTGGCAGGCGCTATTTCAAAATTGTTTAATTGGCCTCAAGCAAATTTGGTGATGGCCATCGGACTCGTTTTTGAACTTTTGGCGGTCTTGCTATTTGCCTGGAAAAAGATCAATAATAAATAATGTTTTCCTAATTTAGCGTATATTTTTTTGAGTGAATATGAGTAAGAAAAAATTAAACAGTATAGAAGATTTGGGCGGATTTGTTTTTTCCACAAACGATAATTTCGAATTTGAAAAAGCGGAAGAACAAGATTTGTTACCGCCAAAAAAACAGTTTTTGGAAGCCAAATTTTCCAATAAAGGAAGAGGAGGAAAGACTGTTACCGTTATTACTGGTTTTGTGGGTGCAGAAGAGGATTTAAAAAATCTGGGAAAACTGCTAAAAACCAAATGCGGTGTTGGCGGAAGTGTAAAAGACAATGAAATTATCATTCAGGGAAATTATAGAGATAAAATAATGGAAATCCTTAAAAAAGAAGGATACAATATAAAACGCGTAGGCGGATAGATTATGAATAAAATAGCAGCATCAGAATTAATTCTGAACCCAGACGGAAGTGTATATCACTTAAATTTAAAACCCGAAAATATTGCCAACAACATTATTTTTGTTGGCGACCAAAACAGAGTACCAAAAATTGCCAAACATTTTGAATCTATCGAATTTGAAACACAAAAAAGGGAATTCAGAACAATTACCGGCACTTATAAAGGCATAAAAATCTCCGTAATTTCAACAGGTATTGGCCCAGATAATATTGATATTGTGATGAACGAGCTTGATGCCTTGGTAAATATTGATTTAAAAACACGCACCCTAAAAACAACGCATACCAAATTAAATATTGTAAGAATAGGTACTTCCGGTTCTTTGCAAAGTGATATTCCTGTCGATAGTTTTGTGTTGGCAAAGTACGGATTGGGTTTTGACGGACTGCTTCATTCATACGATTGTGAGCATATTTTAGAAGCTGAAATGGAAGATGCTTTTATCAAACACACCAAATGGAGTTCGCGAAAATCAAGACCATATCTGGTAAAAGGAAGTGAATTATTAATACAAAAATTGAAAAGCGACAAAGTTTTTATTGGTGTTACTGCAACAGCCGGTGGCTTTTACGGTCCGCAAGGACGCGTGCTTCGTTTAGCTATAGAAGATCCTTTGCTAAACGGTAAAATTGACAATTTTGAATTCGATGGTTATAAAGTGACCAACCTTGAAATGGAAACTTCTGCCATTTATGGTTTGGCTAAATTATTGGGTCATGAAGCTTGTTCTATGAACGCTATAATTGCCAACAGAGCCAACGGTACTTTTAGCGAAGATCCTTACAAACCTGTTGAAGAATTAATTGTTTATACCTTAAACAAATTAATTTCATCTGTTTAAATTTTATTTTTATTGGTACAGATGCTGTTCGCCATTAATCATTTTTGTTGTATCAAAATTTATTATGGCTCGTTTCATAAAATAATTGTTATATTTCAACGTTTTTAAAATATCAATATGGTTCAAAAAATGAAAAAACTAGCTTTATATACCTTAGGAATTGCGTTTACTGCAGTGTTATTTAGTTCGTGTAAAGCTTCTAAAAAAGGCTGCGGATTAACAAGTGATGCAAATAAAATGGAACAAACTATTTCAAATAAGGCTATTATTAAGGCTGAAGTTTGATGATACTATCACATAATTCTAGATAAAAATCCACTTTAAAGTGGATTTTTCTTTTGATAAGCAATAGTCTAATGATTAAATATTTG
>JAVVEF010000050.1:0-18275 GCA_032251275.1 Lutibacter sp. | reverse complement strand
GAATTATTATTGAAAATATTTAAAATTCTATTCAAAACCTCGAATTTTGGATGAAGAAACCTATTTCATCTTAGTATTTGGGCATTCCCGCTTAAAAAAGCGGTCGGGCTTTTCGCTTCAATCTTTTTTTCGGTGAAAAACCTCAAAAAAGTATTTCCACTGTAATCCCTAATGCATTTTAGCTGCTCCTTTTATTAAAATCAACCAATCATTTTTAAATAATCGGTTTCGGAAATAATTGGAATACCCAAATCGGCTGCTTTTTCACGCTTGCTCGGACCCATATTTTCGCCAGCAACTACAAAATCCGTTTTCTTGGAAATGGAACTTGCCACTTTGCCCCCATTGTCTTCTATGGATTTTTTTAATTCATCACGATAAAATTTTTTGAAAATTCCAGAAATAACAAAATGTTTACCTTCTAAATTATTAGATATTAAGGTCAGAATTTCTGTTTCAAAAATTGAATCCCTGTTCACACTTTCTGTTTGTTTCCAAGAATAACTCTTTTCCTTTTTTGATGAAACACTTTGAAAATGATTGATTTCTAATTTTTTATGACTTTTCGCATAATTCATTAAATTAAGAAACACCTTACCACAAACAAAAGCATCCTCAAGAGCGTTATGGTAATTATTTTGATCTATTTTAAAAAACTTCGCTACGGAACTTAATTTATGGTTATCAATATTTAAGTAAGTTCTAGATAATTCTAAAGTACAATAAACATCATAAACTGGTTTTTCAATTCCATAAATTTCCAAGGAATAATTTAAAACAGAAATATCAAAACTATGGTTATGAGCCACAACAATTTTGTTATCAAAGAAATGGCTAATATCTTTCCAAACATCAAAAAATTCGCGTTCATTAATTACATCAGAAATGCATAAACCATGAATTTTTGATGCAATTGGATTAAAGACAAGTTCTTTAGGCTTGATTAAAGAATAATATTCATTGATAATTTCTCCATTTTCAAATTCAACAATACCAATTGAACAAGGGTTTTTCCCATTTGCAGTTTCAAAATCAAAGGCAACAAAATTATTTATCATAGCAATTCATTTAAAAAATAATCTTCTGTTATTACTTTTATTCCTAATTTTTCCGCTTTTACTTTTTTTGCAGGACCCATATTTTCACCTGCGATTAAATAAGAAGTGTTTTTTGAAAGTGATGTTGAATTTTTTCCACCATTTTCTTCTATTATTTTTTTTAATTCATTTCTATCCAAAGAAAATGTTCCAGAAACAACAAATGATTTTCCTTCTAACTTATTAGTTTCATTTTCCTTTTGTATCAACTCAAATTGCAAACCTACATCTCTCAATTTTTTTATAATATCTTTATTTAATTCTAATGCAAAAAAATCAACTACACTTTTAGCAATAACATCTCCAATTTCGTCAACAGTAACTAAATCTTGGAAAGTAACACTCATTAAATTATCTATATTTTTGTAATGTTTGGCTAACTTTTTAGCAACCGTCTCTCCAACATATCTAATTCCCAAAGCAAATATTACTTTTTCAAAAGGTACTTTTTTTGAATCTTCAATTCCTTTAATGATATTTTTCGCTCCTTGTTTTCTTATCCCAATAATTTTTCTGTTTGAAATTTTTAAAACAGTAGTTTCAAAATCTTTATATGTATTTATAAAATTCTTAGAATTTCTTAATTCATCGATAAAATCAATTTTTTTTGAATACTCTATTAATTCTTCAAATGTGTGGTTAAAAAAACCATTATTTAAAGAATTATCATAAAATTTTAAAAACAAAAACTCTTCTAAAGAAACAAATTTTTCTATAAATGGGAATCTGTAATATTGGGAATTTTTATATAATAAAAACCTTTCGTTAAACTTGGATCTAAATTTTTCAAAAACTTTATTGTCCTTTTCATCCGAAAAATTAATATTAAGCTCCAAAATTTCTTCAATTTTAGTTATTTCTTTAGAAATATTTTCAGAAAGTTTTTTTGAAATATTACCATATCCTAAAGCAAAAATAGCATTAACCAATTGTACTTGCAGACAGGTATCATTCTTAATTCCAGCAAATTCGCTGTCATATACTTTTTCCTGATTTATGATTTCATTTTCTTTTAAAAAATATAAATCTGAATAATCTTTTAAAAAATCTTTTTCATACAGTAATTCAACAGTTTCCGCGCCCAATCCGTCAATATTCATCGCTTTTCTGCTGATAAAATGCTGAATTCGGCCTGTGATTTGGGTTGGACAGCCATATTCATTCGGACAAAAATGTTTGGCGTCGCCCGCTGCCCTAACCAACTCGGCACCGCAATCCGGGCAATGCACAATGTATTTTGTGGGTTGGGAATCTTTTGGTCTTTTACCAAAATCTACCCCAATAATTTTGGGGATAATTTCTCCGCCTTTTTCCACATAAACCGTATCGCCTACCCTAATATCCAGTTTCTCAATTTGATCGGCATTGTGCAGTGAAGCTCTTTTAACGATTGTTCCTGCCAATTGAACCGGTTCCAAATTCGCCACCGGCGTTATGGCGCCAGTTCGGCCAACCTGATAGGTAATTTCCTTTAAAATGGTGCTAACTTGTGCTGCTTTATATTTATAGGCAATGGCCCATCTCGGCGATTTTGCGGTATATCCCAATTCATCCTGTTGCGCCAAATTGTTCACTTTTATCACCACGCCATCCGTTTCATAAGGAAGTTGGTAGCGCTTTGTGTCCCAATTTTCAATAAAAGAAAATACTTCATCAATAGTTGAACATACTTTTAGCGTAGCTGGAATTTTAAAACCCAATTTTCGGGCCATTTTCAAAGTTTCAAAATGCGTTTTATTCGGATTTCTATTTATGACTATTTGATAAAGCAAACAATCTAAAGGGCGTTTGGCAACTTCTGCGCTGTCCTGCAGCTTTAAACTTCCGCTGGCCGTATTTCTGGGATTTCTGAATGGTTCTTCACCAACGTCAATTCGGTCTTCATTCATTTTAATAAACCCGGCAAGCGGTAAAATTATTTCGCCCCGAATCTCAAAATCATCAATAAAATTTTCCTTTAAAACCAAAGGAATTGACCGTATTGTTTTAATATTTGCCGTAACGTCATCACCCTGATAACCATCGCCACGAGTAACAGCGCGCTGCAAAACGCCATTGCTGTAAGTTAAATTAATGGAAGCACCATCGTATTTCAATTCGCAAACATATTCCACATCTTCTGAACCAATCACTTTTTTAATCCGCTTTTCCCAGTCCAAAATATCTTCTTTTGAATAGGAATTGTCCAGTGAATACATCCTGTTTTTATGAACAACGGTATTAAAACTTTTACTGATTCCGCCTCCAACTCTTTGCGTTGGCGAATTTGGGTCAAAAAATTGGGGGTTTTCAGCTTCCAACTTCTCCAATTCCTTCAATTTTAAATCAAATTCCAAATCGGAAATGGTCGGTTTGTCCAGCACATAATAATTGTAATTGTGCTGATTTAATTCTTCCTTCAGCTGCTTTATTTTTTCTTCAATATTGTCTGACATACTCACTAAATTCTTGGCTAAAAGTAATCATATTTTAATTCAATTTAAAGTTGTTTGCCTTACATTTTTTTTAACTTTAGTATTGACAATAAAATTTTACCTGGTAACTAATGTTACATTTGAGTATGACTTTTATCATTAATACAGCTTCTATACTGTTGTAATTTTACACAGTAATTAAAAAAATTAAAAAAATGATTCAAATAATTAAATATTTAAACTACTAAAAATGAAAAACTTACTTATATTAGGCGCTGGTACTTCAGGTACGATGATGGTTAACCATTTAAAACATAAATTAAATGAAAATGAATGGAACATTACCATTGTTGATCAATTTAAAACCCATTATTACCAACCTGGATTTCTATTTCTTCCTTTTGATATTTATACAGAGGAACAGGTAAAAAAAGTTGGCAAAAAATTTATTCCTAAGGGAGTAAACTACATTCAAAAAAAAATAAAGCAAATACTTCCTAAAGAAAATAAGGTAAAATTAGAAGACGAAACTCTAAATTATGACATTCTTATTATTGCTACAGGCTGTAAAATCGCACCTCAGGAAACTGAAGGCATGAAAGGTAAAAACTGGCATAAAAACGTATTTGATTTTTACACTTATGAAGGATCTTTAGCTTTAAGAAATAAATTAAGAGAGTTTAAAGGTGGTAAAGTGATTGTTCACTTTACAGAAATGCCAATTAAATGTCCAGTGGCACCTTTGGAATTTGTATTCTTAGCCGATTCTTATTTCAGAAAAAAAGGAATGAGAGATAAGGTTGACTTAACCTATGTCACTCCACTTGGAGGTGCTTTTACTAAACCAAAAGCAACTGCAGCTTTGAGTCATTTACTAGAAGAAAAAAACATTAAGGTTGTTACTGATTTCGCAATTGAAAAAGTTGATAATGACACCAATCAAATTGTTGATTACGGTGATAGAAAAGTCGATTTCGATTTATTGGTTACAGTTCCTACAAATATGGGTGATGAATTAATTGAGCGCTCAGGAATGGGTGATGATTTAAATTTTGTCCCTACACATCACAATACTTTGCAGTCTTTGGATAATGAAAATGTATTTGTGATTGGTGATGCCACAAATGTACCAGCATCCAAAGCAGGTTCAGTTGCGCATTTTGAAGCAGAAACATTAACAGACAATATTTTATTATATATAGATGGTAAACCTTTAAAAGAAGAGTTTGATGGTCATGCAAATTGTTTTATTGAGACAGGGAACAACAAAGCTTTACTAATTGATTTTAACTATAAACAAGAGCCTGTAGAAGGAACTTTCCCAATCCCAGGTATTGGACCACTTAAACTTTTAAAAGAAAGCGTATTAAACCATTGGGGGAAAATGGCATTTAGATGGATTTATTGGAATATGCTTTTAAAAGGAATAGCGATACCAATGGTAAGCAGAAATATGACCACTAAAGGAAAAAAATAAACTAAAGGAAAAAATAAATTAAAAACTATTAAATTAAAAATTATGGAAGCAGTATTAGCAGGAATAAAAGTAATGGTCTCAGAAGACGGTTACTTAACAGATTTTTCTCAATGGAATAAAGAAATTGGCACTGAAATTGCCAAAAGTGAAGGAATTGAGATGACAGATCGTCATTGGGAAGTTATTAAATGGATACAAGAACAAGTTAAAGCAGGAAACGCTTTATCTGTAAGGGGAATTAAATCAAGCGGTGTGGTTGATATTAAAGAATTTTATACGCTATTCCCTGCTGGTCCATTAAAAATTTCAACAAGAATAGCTGGGGTACCTAAACCGAAAAGCTGTATTTAATCTTTAAAATTACACATTATGAGTAAAACAGTAGTTAAAAAAATACTTTTCGTTTTGTCCAAAGCCCACATTGATAGTGCTTATGCCGCAATGGTAATGGCTAATGGGGCAAGAATGGAAGGAATAGAAGCAGAGGTATTCTTTACATTTTTTGGATTGGATGCAATTACTAAAAAGAAAATGGATCATTTAAAAGTAGCCACCGTTGGAAACCCTGCTATGGGAATGCCTACAATGCTAGGAGGTTTGCCAGGTATGGAATCATTTGCAACTATGATGATGAAAAAAGAAATGGAAAAATTAGATATGCCGCCAGTTGGTGAGTTTATTGAAATTTTATCGGCATCAGGCTGTAAATTATGGGCTTGCAAATTAGCCGTTGACATGTTTCATTTAGAAGAAAAAGATTTAATCGATGATTTGGACGGTATTTTAACAATCGGGGATTTCTATGGAAGAGCTGACGTTGAAGGAACACAAATTATCTTTATTTAAATAAGTTTTATTTCTTAAATTTAATTACAATAAAAAGCCGAAACAAATTGTTTCGGCTTTTTTAATTCTAATAATAACTAAACCGTCTCACTTTTGAAATATATCGGGCCAACCTGATCACTTGATGCGTGTAGCCATATTCATTATCGTACCAAACATATAAAATCACATTTTTGCCATCGTTGCTGGAAATGGTTGCATAACTGTCGAAAATTGCCGGTGCGGCTGTTCCCACAATATCAGAAGAAACCAGTTCGTTGCTTAAAGAATATTTAATTTGTTCCACCAAATCGCCTTCCAACGCATATTTTTTCATCATTCCATTAATGGTTTCTTTGCTTGCCGCATTTACCAATCGTAAATTTAAAATGGCCAAAGAACCGTTAGGAACCGGAACCCGAATGGCATTTGAGGTTAATTTCCCCACAAAAGAAGGCAATGCTTTAGAAACTGCGCTGCCTGCGCCAGTTTCTGTAATCACCATATTTAGCGCTGCCGCTCTTCCTCTTCGGTATTTTTTATGCATATTATCAACCAAATTCTGGTCGTTTGTATAGGCGTGAATGGTTTCCAAATGGCCATATTCAACCCCAAAATTATCTTCAATAACTTTTAAAACAGGCGTAATGGCGTTTGTGGTGCAGGAAGCCGCTGAAAAAATATCAATTTTATTCGGATCATATTCCAAGTGATTGACGCCGTGAACAATATTCGGAACACCTTTCCCCGGTGCCGTTAACAATACTTTTGACACACCTTTCGATTTTAAATGGCGACCCAAAGCTTCTTTATCTCTATAAGCGCCTGTATTGTCGATAACCACCGCATCAAAAATTCCATAAGCTGTATAATCAATTTTTTCCGGCGCGTCTGCAGAAATAACATTGACTGTCAATCCGTTAATAATTAAGGCATTTTTATCAACATCAATGGTTACCGTTCCGTGAAAATCTCCGTGAACCGAATCATTTCTCAATAATGAAGCTCTTTTTTCCAATATGGACTCATTAATTTCTCCACGTGTCACTATGGCTCTCAACCGCATTAAATTTCCTTTTCCGGTGCGCACCATTAATTCTCGGGCCAATAAACGTCCTATGCGTCCAAATCCATAAAGCACCACATCTTTTGGTTCAATTCCATCCGAATTTTTTGCTTCTTTCAATTTGTCTTCAACAAAATATTTTATGGATTTTGGATTATCTTCCAAATGAAACTCATACACCAATTTACCGATATCCAATTTTGAAGGTGGCAAGTGCTTATTTTTAATTTCTTTTGCAATTTCTACAGCATCAAAAATTGAAATTGGTTTTTCCACAAAATCGCTCGCATATTCAATCAGACTCAAAATTTCACTAACATTCCGATCAATTAATTGATTTCTGAATAAAACCAATTCTATGGTATCGTCATACCATAAATCACTAATAATTCTAATTAATTCAACTGTTGCCTTTCTTCTTTCAGCCTGAGAAGCAAGTTCTTTTTCGTAAATTTCGTTAAATGACATATTAAGATTGTTTTGTTAAAATTTTCAGTAAAAGTACCCATTTCAAACGATTTCGCAACACATTTGTTCATAAAAAATTATCGTTCAATACCAAAAGAAAAGCTGCTTATGAAGCAGCTTTTCTTTTGGTATTATGGCAATATTTCAGACTTCTTTCTTCGGATTTCCGTCTTCGGTCTTCTCTACCTAAATATATAACGTTCCTGTTCACCTTTTAAGTTACGCATTTCTATGCGCATAACTTCCCCGCTCGTTTTATTGGCTATCATTTTATTTACATCATCTATAGTATACACTTTATTGTCATCAATTGAAGTGATGATATAACCAACCTGAACACCGTAATACATCAATTCTTTATTTGTGATAGCCACAATTCTGACGCCATTGGGAATATTAAGTTTTTTTAATTCAGCTGAAGTTAAGTTTTCAAGTGCCAGACCCAATGCTGAAACTTTAGCGACATCCTGTTTAATTAACCTTACATTCGCATGCTGCATTTTTCCGTTTCTCAAAAAAGCCACATCAACCACATCATTGGGTTTTTTTGTGCTTATGTATCCATTTAAATCGGAAAAAGTTGAAATTTTCACATTGTCCAATTTCACAATAACATCATTGGTCTTTAATCCTGCTTTGTGTGCGCCAGAATTTTCAACCACATTGGAAATATAAAATCCGTTGGTGTTTTCAATATTTAGTTTATCTGCCAATTCATTATCCAACTCAACGCCGTTTACGCCCAAAATTGCCCTTTGAACATTCCCAAATTCCATTAAATCCTCAATCACTTTTTTGGCAATGTTGGAAGGAATGGCAAAAGAATAACCTATAAATGAACCGGTCATGGAAGAAATTGCCGTATTGATTCCAACCAATTCTCCATGAATATTCACTAGAGCGCCGCCACTGTTACCAGCGTTTACGGCGGCATCGGTTTGCAAAAATGAATCAATATTGCTGGTGCCGCTCAAATCCCTTCCTTTGGCGCTAATAATACCTGCGGTTACTGTAGAAGTTAAGTTAAAAGGATTTCCAACCGCCAAAACCCATTCACCGACTTGAACCCCGTCGGAATCGCCAAGCGTTATATATGCCAAATTGTTAGCATCAATTTTTAGCAATGCGATGTCACTGATTGGGTCTGCCCCAATCAATTTGGCTTTGTAAATCTTCCTGTTGTTTAAAGTTACCTCAATGTCCGTGGCATTTTTAATCACATGGTTGTTTGTAACAATATAACCATCTCCGGTGATGATAACACCACTTCCGGTTCCAATTTGTGAATATTGTCTGGTTCCGTGGCCTTCCCCATAAAAAAACTCTGCAAAAGGATCTTTTATTGTTTTATACATCGTGTTTTTTACGTGAACTACGGCATTCAATGTTCTTTCTGCAGCAACCGTAAAATCGGTGTTTTCAGTTGAAGAATACATGGTATTCGTATAATTTGTTGGTATTGTGTTTAACAAAGAATCAACCCTCTTTTCAATTTGAACCTGTGGTTTGTCAAAAAATAATACATAGGTTCCCAAAGAAATAGCACCTCCTAAGGCTGAAATCAAGATCATGCTTGCTATTTTTTTCATTATCCAATTTATTAAAGTTTATTTCACAAAATTAACGATTTATTACTTTTGAAAAATCGCTTTAACTGTTTGTTAACGCTCTTTTAACGGATTTTAACATCCAAATTTTTCACAAAAATTTTATGAATAAAACCATTCTGAATTTAGTACATTTGCAGCAATGGAAATTCATTTTTACAAATATCAGGGCGCGGGAAATGACTTTATTATGGTCGATAACAGAAAACTGTTCTTCCCTAAAAGCGATATCGGTCTCATTCATAAATTATGTGACAGAAGGTTTGGTATTGGTGCCGATGGGTTGATTTTACTGGAATCGTCCGAAAAAAATGATTTTACCATGATTTATTATAACGCAGACGGCAAGGAAGGAAGTATGTGCGGCAATGGCGGAAGATGTATTGTGGCTTTTGCAAAAAAACTGGCTATTATTGGTGACGAAACCACTTTTGAAGCCATAGACGGACTTCATTACGCCAAAATTGAAAACGAATTGATCAATCTTCAAATGGCTGATATTGAAAATGTCGAAATTCACGATAACCATATCTTTTTAAATACAGGCTCCCCGCACCATGTCAATTTTTACGACGCTGTTGCTCCGCTGAACGTTGCCGAAATAGGCGCAAAAATCAGGTATGGCGCACCTTATTTTGAAGAAGGAACCAACGTTAATTTTGTGGAACAAATTTCCGGAAATTCATTTAAAGTAAGAACTTACGAGCGCGGTGTAGAAGACGAAACATTGGCTTGCGGAACCGGTGTTACTGCGGTTGCCATTGCAGCCAATAAAATGAACAGAACCACCGAAGAAAAAATTTATATTGAAGTTTTAGGCGGTAACTTAGAGGTTTCCTTTAAAAAAGATGGAAATTGTTATAAAAACGTGTTTTTAAAAGGTCCGGTCCAATTTGTTTTTGAAGGAAATATTATTGTTTAATGGCAACTTTACACAGCAAAAATTGCAACCTACGCGCGTTGGAACCAGAAGATCTTGATTTTTTGTTTTCTTCAGAAAATGATGAATCCTTTTGGGAAATTAGCGGTACGCAAATTCCGTATTCCAAATATATCCTTCAAAAATATATAGAAAATGCACATCAGGATATTTACGAAGCAAAACAATACCGATTTGTAATTTGCGACACCCAAAATATTCCTGTGGGAATGATTGATTTGTTCGATTTTAATCCGCAACACAACAGGGTGGGCGTCGGAATTTTACTGCTTCCACAATATCAGGGAAAAGGTTTTGGCTCTGAAGCTCTGGAAATGGTGATCGATTATGTTTTTCTGAATTTAAACGTGCACCAAATTTTTGCAAATATTATAGCCAACAACCAAAAAAGCATCGCCCTTTTTGAGAAGTTTAATTTTAAAAAAGCCGGAATTAAAAAAGACTGGATTTTTGCCAATGATTCCTATAAAGATGAAATTTTATACCAATTAATTAAAACCCCCTAATGAATTCTAAAAAACTTTTATTGCTGATTGTTGCTTTGTTGCTGGTTATTGGAGGCGTTTTGGGCTTCAGCCTTTATAACAAAATATTTGGCTCAAATACGGTGCAAAATGGCTTTTTATATATTCCCACAGACAGTGATTTTGAGGAAGTTGAGAATTTAGCACGCCCATTTTTAAAACGCGTAAAACCTTTTGTGTGGGTAGCGAAAAAATTAAATTATCAAGAAGCCGTAAAACCAGGGAAATATAAAATTTCAAAAGGAATGAGTAATTTTGAATTGGCCAGAATGCTTAGAAGCGGTAAACAAACCACGGTTAACTTATCATTTAACAACCAGGATACTTTTGAAAAACTTGCTGGAAGAATTTCCCAACAAATTGAAGCTGATTCAATTTCATTGCTAAAAGCTTTTACCGATACCGTTTTTTATAAAGAAGCTGGTTTTAAGCTCGAAACAGCCATCGGAATGTACATTCCAAACTCCTATGAATTTTACTGGAATACAACAGCCGAAGATTTTAGAACTAAAATGCTTGATGAATACACCAAATTTTGGGATGCAACAAGGTTGGAAAAAGCAAAAAAATTAAATTTAACAAAAAATGAAGTCATAACCCTTGCTTCCATTGTTCAAAAAGAGACAGCCACGGTAAGCGAAAGACCCATTGTGGCCAAATTATACTTGAACAGATTGGCAAGTGACTGGCCTCTGCAAGCCGATCCCACCATTATTTTTGCCTTAAAAGCCAAATTGGGGAATAATTTGGTAATTAAACGTGTATTTTCGAAAGATTTGGAAATAAACTCACCCTATAATACCTATAAAAACACCGGATTGCCTCCCGGCCCAATTTCAATGCCCGATATTTCTTCCATCGAAGCGGTTCTTAATCCGACCAGTCACGACTATTATTATATGTGCGCCAGCGTAACCACTTTTGGAACGCATGAGTTTGCTAAAACGTTGGATCAGCACAATAGAAATGCGGCGAAATATCAGCAATGGCTAAACAAACAAGGCGTTAGCAGATAGCTTCTAACTATTTGTGAACAGGACAATTTTTGTTTAACTAAATATTGTTTTTTTGATTTTATTTTTTTAATTTTAATTCAACAAATATCGTTTTTTGTTAATTTTTTATTAAAAGGAACGCCAATTTAGTCATTTTTCTGCCGTTTAAGAAATATGTTGTACATTTGCACCTGAAAATTTAATAGGCCAAACACCATTAAATTATGAAAAAAACAATATTTTTTACAATTTTACTGACAATAGGAATTTTTATATCGAGTTTTACCAAAGATAAAAAAAACGTAACCAGTACAATTAATCTCCCAAAAGAAATCGCCTTTGTTCCATCCGAAAAAGAGATTTCCCCAATCAAAAAAAGCGTTATTCCTTTTGTTGGCAAATCATTCAATGGATTTAAAGAAGCTTTGGCTTTTAGAGAATCAGGAGGAAGATATGACATTGTCAGCTCATTTGGATACTTGGGTAAATATCAATTTGGCAAATCAACCCTGAAAAGATTTAACATTCACGATATGGACCATTTCTTGGAAAATCCTGAATTACAGGAAGATGCATTTATGGCATTGTGTTCCCTAAATAAATGGATTTTGAGAAAAGAAATTGAGAAAAAGGTCGGAAAAAAAATCAATGGGATAGAAATTACTGAGTCGGGCATTCTGGCTGCTGCACATTTGGCAGGATCAGGTAACATAAAAGAGTATTTAAGAACCAATGGCAAATACCGATTTAAAGATGGTTTTGGTTCGTCCATGCAACACTATCTTAAAAAATTTGGAGGCTATGACACTTCGATCATTGAGGCAGCTAAAAACCCTAAAGTATTATAAACAATATATTTTATAGAATAAAAAAGCCCTGAATAGTACTATTCAGGGCTTTTTTATTCTTTATGAATTATAAATATGGCAGGTCTTTTCTGTAAATCAGGATGTTCATTTTTCCAATCTTTGATTTGCAATGTTTTAATGTATTCCGTTGATAAGGTAATGTCACACGCAATGCAAAGTTTTGTGGCGGGATTTAACGTGCTTTTTAAATCTATGAATAATTTTTCATTTCTGTAGGGTGTTTCAATAAAAATTTGTGACTGATTTTTATCTTTCGACAATTTTTCCAAACTTTTTATGGCTTCTTTTCTTTCTGAAACTTCAATGGGCAAATAGCCATTAAACGCAAAATTCTGGCCGTTAAAACCAGAGGCCATCATCGCTAAAATGATAGAAGACGGACCAACCAACGGAATTACCCTGATATTTTTTTGATGCGCCATTTTTACAATTTCCGCACCTGGATCGGCAATGGCAGGAACTCCGGCTTCTGACAGCAGTCCAACGGAAACACCTTTGTCACAAATATCCAAATACGTGCTAACTTCCATTTGATCAGCATATTTGCCCAAACCAAAAAGTGTCAGAGAAGGTTGTGACTTTTTAGGAGCAATTCTTTTGATAAATTTACGGGCTGATTTTTCGTTTTCAACAATGAAGCAATCGAGTTTTTCAATCACTTCCTTAACCAATACCGGAAGTACTTCCATAGGCTCATTGTCGCCTAAAGTTGTTGGTATCAAGTATAAAAAACCCCTTTTGTTATCCATCCGGATTTATTTTTTTTGCAATAATCTCACAAGCTTCATCCAGCATTTTATAGACATTTTTAAATCCGTAATCACCGCCCAAATAAGGATCCGGAACATCTAAATTTTCATTAGGGAACACTTCATTTAAAATCAATTTCACCTTGGCAAGGTCTTTCTTATTTCTTGCCATCTCTGTAACGTCGCGATAATTTGCATTGTCCATCACATAAATTAGGTCAAATTCATCAAAATCTTCCACTAAAAATTTTCTGGCTCGCTGATCGGTAATGTCAATGCCGTTAATTTTTGCGACAGCAATGGAACGACTGTCCGGTTTTTCAGCCATATGATAGGCGCCAGTACCAGCAGAATCAATAATTATGTTAGCCCTAAAAAGTTTGGATTTTAAAATTCCTTCTGCCAAAGGCGAACGGCAAATATTGCCGAGACAGACCATCAATATTTTAGTCATTTCAGCGGTTTAAAAAGTGAGTTTTTTGTTAATATCATCCACGTACTTTCTAAATTGCTTGTCCGTTTCTGTTAAATTATCAACAGTTTTGCAAGCATGAAGTACTGTGGCGTGATCTCTTTTCCCGATTTGGGAACCAATACTGGCCAATGAAGCCTTTGTCATTCTTTTGGCAAAATACATCGCCAACTGACGTGCCTGAACAATGTGACGTTTGCGTGTTTTAGATTGCAAAGTGGCAACATCCAATTCAAAATAATGCGATACAATCTTTTGAATATATTCAATGGAAACTTCTCTTTTGGTGTTTTTAACAAATTTATCTACAATTTGTTTTGTTAAAGCCAAGGTAAATTCCTTTCTGTTAAAAGACGCTTGTGCGATTAAGGAAATTAAAACGCCTTCCAGTTCCCTAACATTTGATTTTATGTTCTTTGCAATATATTCCACAATTTCAAAAGGCATTTCCACACCGTCTCGATACAGTTTATTTTGCAAAATTAAAACACGGGTTTCATAATCAGGCGCCTGAAGTTCGGCTGACAATCCCCATTTAAAGCGGGAAAGCAAGCGTTGTTCAATATCCTGCATATCAACCGGAGCTTTATCCGAAGTCAATATTACCTGTTTTCCGTTTTGGTGCAAATGGTTGAAAATATGGAAAAACACATCTTGCGTACCGGTTTTACCCGATAAAAACTGAACGTCATCAATCAATAGAACATCAATCATTTGGTAGAAATGAATAAAATCATTTCTTGAATTTCCTTTTACGGAATCTATATATTGCTGCGTAAATTTCTCTGAAGAAATATACAAAACAATTTTATCCGGGTATTTATCTTTAATTTCCACGCCAATAGCATGCGCCAAATGCGTTTTGCCCAATCCTACGCCACCGTAAATCAATAAAGGATTGAAAGAGGTGCCTCCCGGTTTATTGGAAACAGCCATACTTGCCGAACGCGCCAACCTGTTTGAATCGCCTTCAATAAAATTTTCGAAACTATAATTTGGATTTAACTGCGATTCAATTTTAACTTTTTGAATGCCCGGGATGATAAACGGATTTTTTAATTCACGCTTATTAACATCTATTGGAAACGCGACTCCCTGCGGAACCATCGGATTTCTGTTTGAGCTTGGAATTTTTACCGTATGCTGATTGTTACTGCTGTAATTGTTCTCCATGCGAACATCGTAAATCAGCTTGGCATCTTCTCCCAATTGTTTTACCAAAGCGACCCTTAACAATTTAATATAATGCTCTTCCAACCACTCGTAAAAAAATTTGCTAGGTACCTGAATAGTAAGTGCTTCACCAGATAATTTTACCGGTTTGATTGGCTCAAACCAAGTTTTGTAAGCTTGTGGTTTAATGTTATCCTGAATAAATGACAAACACTCTTCCCAAACTGATGATGCAGTTTTACTCATTTTTTATCGTAAACAATTTTAAAGTTAAAATTAGTTGATTAACCTAAAGCAATCCTTAAGCTATTTTTGGCTTTACAAAAATGTGAATAAATTTTAGCATAAAAAAATAAAATCACTATTGATTCTTAATTTTTTTTTGCGTAACATGAAGAACATAAAATATAAAAAAATGAAATCGGATAAAATTCAATTTAGAGTGCGATATGGCGAAACAGATCAGATGGGTTTTGTTTACTATGGAAACTATGCCCAATACTTTGAAATGGGCCGCACGGAATGGCTTCGAAAATTAGGAATAACGTATAAAAAAATGGAAGAAGACGGCATTATGTTGCCAGTGATGAATTTAAACATAAACTATTTAAAGCCAGCAAAATATGATTATTTGCTCACATTAAAAACAATATTAACCAAACTTCCTTCCGCAAAAATTGAATTTTCCTATGAAGTATTCAATGAAGAAAATGAACTGCTGACAACGGCAAATACCACCTTGGTTTTTGTAAATATGAAAACCAATAAACCAACCCGGGCACCCGAGTATGTATTAAAAAAATTGAGAGATATTAAAGCTTGATTTCCTGAATTTTAAGGCAGCGCAAATCATTGAATAATTGAAGAATTTTAGCCGCAATTTTTTTACGAACTTCAATTAAAAAGACGCAATTTAAATTCATTTTTTGATCTAAAATTTCGAGATTGTTTTCTTTGATGATGCGCATGACTTTATCCATATCCTGATACTCAAAAGTCACCTGAAAAGAAACATTAACAGTCTTATCAACTATTTCCGCTGCATCCAAAATTAATTTCGCCGTCGTTTTATACGCATTTATGAGTCCGCCAACGCCTAATTTGGTACCGCCAAAATAACGAACCACCACAACTAATATATTGGTGATGTCTTTTGACAATATTTGTCCGTAAATTGGATTTCCTGCCGAATTGTTTGGTTCGCCATCATCATTCACCCGATAGCTTTTCTCTTCAACGCCCAATTGCCAGGCATAACACCAATGACGCGCTGCATGGTGCTTTTTCTTTAAATCATCAAGGTGAATTTTTACTTCATCCTCCTTTTCTATAGGAAAAACATAGCCAATAAATTTGCTGCCTTTCTCTTTAAAAAGCGCATCGCCCTGAGCTACTTCGATGGTTTTATATGTGTCGCTATCAGAAATATCGTTAGTGTTTTAAATCACAAATATATCAAAAGCAAATTCCTAAATTTCCATTTTAATTTTAATATATTTGAAAATCAAATTAAAATCCATGAAAAAAACTGCATACCTATTGCTTATTACAATCGTTTTAATGTCTTGTGATGTTGATACTGCAAAAAAAGAAACTGAAACTGTGCGGGAACCAAATTCTTTTGCCATCGTTATCCACGGAGGCGCCGGCGGCATCAAAAGAGAGTATTTTACCCAGGAACAACAAGATGCTTATGCGCAAAAACTGCAGGAAGCGCTTGATACCGGATATGCCGTTTTGGAAAATGGCGGAATTTCATTGGATGCAGTTCAGGCTGCCATTAATGTAATGGAAGATTCTCCATTATTTAATGCAGGAAAAGGTTCGGTGTACAACAGTGAAGGAAATCAGGAAATGGATGCGGCAATTATGGATGGCAAAACTTTAAATGCCGGAGCGGTTGCCGGCGTTAACCATATAAAAAATCCGATTTTGGCTGCCCGCATGGTGATGGACAGTTCTGATCATGTGATGCTTTCTGGCAAAGGCGCGGAAATTATGGCAGAAAAATTCGGAATTGAAATGGTGGACAGCTCATACTTTTTTACCGAAAAAAGATTAAATCAGTTGCGCGAAATTCAGGGACAGGATAAAACACAATTGGATCATACCGCATATTTGATTAAAAATGAACTAATTGATGACCATAAATTTGGAACGGTTGGCGCTGTGGCGATTGATAAAAACGGAAATATTGCTGCAGGAACTTCCACCGGCGGAATGACCAATAAAAAATATGGCAGAATTGGCGATGTTCCTATTGTTGGCGCAGGAACTTATGCAAACAATTTAACGTGCGGCATTTCCTGTACGGGAACCGGCGAATATTTTATGAGAACTGTTGCCGCGCACGAAGTTTCTAGCTTAATAAAATACAAAAAGTTAAGTCCGAAAGAAGCGTTGCATGAAGTGCTCTTTAATCAAATTGGGCCGCTTGGCGGCGAAGGCGGCATCATTTTATTGGATAAAAACGGTGATGTTCACTGGGATTTTAACTCAACGGGAATGTTCAGGGGATTTAAAAAATCGAGTGGCGAAACAAAAATTGAAATGTTTGAGAAAGGCCCCCTAACCCCCGAAGGGGGAATTAAAAAGTAAAAGTTCTCAATATTAGAAAGCAAATAAGATTTGATATAATAAATCAAAAAGAAAAAATGTCAATTTAAAAAAGTACTTTTGGACATAGGTTTTATCATAATTAGGAATAATCCTGATTGCCTATTTAAAAAAAATACATCTATGAAAATTGACAATATATTCAATAAGTTGCGCAAAGAAGATTGGTATTTAATAACAATCTTCTTTGTAATGACAATTACAATACTCTTAAAATCATATTTTAATCCAAGTGGTTATTTATCACCAGATTCAATTTATTATTTATCATTAGCACAGAATTTATTAGATAACTATAGTTTTTATATTTATGGGCCTAATATGAAAATAGAATTGTTTGCTGTGTGGCCAGTAGGATACCCATTTTTAATTTTTCTGACAGCTAAAATAACTAGTCTTTCTGTCTTTTTTGCTTCAAAATTATTGAATATATTATTTATTGGTTTAGTTTTGTTTTTTTTCAAAAAACTTTTTAATAAAAACGCATATCTCTATGGTCTTATTTTTTTATTTGCATCATTAATTCAGATTTATACATATTCTTGGAGTGAATCAGTTTTTATATTTTGTTTAGTATGGTTTTCGACATCAATATATGAATTGCTAGCCAGAACTAAAAAAAATCCAGGAATATACCTAAGTATCTTATTTTCTTCACTTTTCTTGTTCTTATCTAGATATATTGGAGCTTTTAGCTTTGGAGTTATTGGTTTGATCGGTTTGTATTATTTGTTTGTAAAGAAGGATAAATCAAGATCAATAATTTTAATTTCTATTGCATTAATTAACCTTTCTTTAATGTCCATTTATTTACATCATAATTTTATTATCTCCGGATATATTACTGGATTACACAGATATTTTGCTCCAGCAACAAATATTCATTTATTAGAAATGCTTCTAAAATCAATAATTTCAGAAATTTTATTTTACTCAAATCATGTCATTTGGAAAGATATTGCTTTCCCCTTATTTCAATTTAT
>JAVVEF010000049.1:2031-18915 GCA_032251275.1 Lutibacter sp. | reverse complement strand
CCTTCGGGAAGGGCTGGGGATGGGATAACTTTCGCTCCATTAAATAATTTTCCTTCGGCAGAAACAATAAATTGTTCATCCGCAGCCAATCCCGACAACACTTCAACGTTATCGCCAAACGTTTTTCCGGTTCTTAACCATCTTAAAATAGCGACATTTTCATTTCCAATCGCGTAAATACCGGTTAATTGTCCTTGTTTTACCAAAGCGCTTTCCGGAACTAAAATCCGTGTTGTTTCGGTTGATTTTTCTACAGGAAATTGCACGGAAGTAAACATACCCGAAAGTAATTTTGCATCTGTTTTGTCTAAAACAACTGTCACCAAATATTGTCCGCCGGTATTTTTTGCCGAAGTACTCACTTCAGTAACGGTGCCTTTTAAAAGTTCATTGGTAGATTTTACCACAACATTCACGGTTGTCCCATCCTTAATTTTTGTAATTTCAGTTTCAGGAACCATGGCAATTACTTGAAATTTCCCTGGAGTTTCCAATCCAATCAAAGGCATTCCCGGATTTGCCATATCGCCTTTGTTGATAAATTTCCCCGTTACAACACCGCTAAAAGGCGCCGTAATATTGGAGTAGGAAAGTTGCGCATTCACCTGATTTTTCATCTGGGTGGCACCTTCCAAACGCGCTTTTGCCATTTCATAATTGGCAGTGATGTCATCCATTTCTTTTTGGGAAACACTGTTTTGTTCGTACAATGTTTTAAAACGATTGTAATCTTTTTCCGCATTTTTAAAAGCGGCTTTGGCTTCGGTTATTGAAGCAGTCACCTGCGCGCTTTGGGCCGAAATATCGGTGCTGTTAATTTTTAGCAACAATTGACCTTTAGAAACTTTATCGCCTACATTCACATAAGTTTCGGTAACATAGCCCATCATTCTTGTGCTGAGGTTGGCGTTTTGCACCGCTTCAACTTTACCGCTTGCCGATAAAAAGGTGCTTCCTGCGGCCGATGGCGTACTCACTTTTACGGCAATTGCCGTTGCAGTATCTTTTTGTGCTGCTTTATCTTTGCCGCAACTTGCCGTTAAAATTAAGGCTGTAATTGCGAATATTGTTGTGATTTTTTTCATTGATTTTATTTTTTTTAAGAATGGTTTTGTGTATTGTTTTAGCCTTTTACCGACTTATCTTGTTAAAAATTCCACGTAGGCTTTTGTGAAATTGTAGTTAAAAACAGTTTGTAAATATTCAAGCTGTTTCTTCATATACTGTGTTTCTGAAATCAACAAATCGGAAGTTTTTTCCAAACCTTGTTCAAACCTGTTTGTTCTTATTCTCAATGCTTCTTTTGATTGTTCTGAAGCCAAGCTTGTAAGCATCAGCTTGTTTTCGGCGTCTTTAAGCTGGCGTTTTGCCATATTATAATCTAAATTGCTCTGATTTTTATATTGGTCCAAACTAATTTCGGCTTTGTCAAGTTCAGCCTTGCTTTTTTGAATTTTACCGATGCGTTTATAACCGTCGAAAAGATTCCACGACAATTGGGCGCCAACCAAATATCCTTTTGCATCTGTGCCAAATAGTTGGTTGTCGTACATTTCATAACTTCCAAAAGCGTTTAAACTTGGCAAGTAACTCATTTTGTTTGCTTTATACATATTGTTGTACGCTTCTGTGCTTTGTTGCATGGCGTCAATATCAGCCCTGTTTTGGGAAAGGTTTTCGTTATAAATGGACAAATCAAGTTCCGCTTTTAGTTCTGAAGAAGGTTTTAAAACCGTTTCATTTTGCTCGCCCATTAAAAATTTTAGGTTGTCTGATGCGTTTTGCACACTGCTTTTGGCGCTTAACAACTGATTTTCAACTTCTGTCATATGAACTTCCACCGATAAAATATCGGCTTTTTGCATATAGCCCTGCTTAAAACTATTGTCCGCTATTTTTTTGTTTTCAAGCGCGGCTTCTTTTGCCTTTTCCAAAACTTCCACCGCTTTATAAGCCACTTGCAATTGCATATAGGCTTTTACAACTTCCAGTTTTATATAATCTTTTGTTCTTTCCGACTGCAATGCAACCGCATTCATTTTTGCTTTTGCCGCTTTGCGCATAAACAATCCGTCGGCATTAAAAATAGGTTGCTGGATTTCTATTTTGGTGGCGAAATTTTTAATTTCATCCGGATCATTTAAATATGCCGTACTAAAATCGGCTTGTGTCAATATTTCCTGATTTAATTTTGAGCCAAATGCCATCAACGGATTTGTAGTGGCAATGGCCGTATGGGAAATGGAAATATTTGGTAAAAAAATGGAATTTGTCTGGTTAAAATCGGCCTTGGCGGCATTGTAAACCTGGTCTGATATTTTAATGGCATAATTATTCTTTTCCACCTTTTCCAACACTTCATCAAGAGAAATTATTTCTTGCTGTGCGCTTAAGATTAAAACGTTGAAAAGAAAAAATACAATGAATACACTTTTTTTAAGTTGCATAATTTTGTTTTTTTGTTCGACGCAAAAGTAGTTGGGGTTAGAATGTAACGCTGTCGTAAACGTTACAGAGTTATGTAACATTTATGACTTAAAATTACATTGTAACTTTATAACTGTTAAGTTATTAAATTAACGGCAATTAAAAAATGATTTTAAAATAAAATGTAGGTGATTAAGACAGTAAACTGGCTATAACTTTGGTTCTAGGGAATTTTTCCAAAATAATTTTGATAAATACCGTTAATGGAATTGCCATAATTAATCCCGGAATTCCCCAAATATAGCCCCAAAGCATCAACATCACCAAAATGGCAATAATGTTAATGGAAAATGACCTGCCCATAAATACAGGCTCTAAAATACTGCCAAACAATACTTGTACGCCCGTGATTGAAAGTACAAAAAAGAATAAAGTACTTGTTGGATCCAGTTGTACAAACGCGAAGAGCGACAATAAAATAACGCAAACAAAAGAACCGACCATTTGCACAAAATTGATGATAAATGCGAACAATCCCCAAAATATGGGAAAATTAACGTCGAAAAATACGCAAGCCAAACCAATGCTTATGCCTGTGAGTGCGCTGACCAATATTTTTACTTTTATAAATGTGCGTAAATCCTTTTCAATTTTCATGAAGGTTTTTACGGAAGCGTATTTTTGTTTAAGAATGGTATTGTTCAATAATTTTTCAAAATTGATGGACTCCGCGAGCCAAAGAATCACAAAGAAAGCTGTCATTAATGTCATCGTAAGCGTTTTACTTATAAAATCTAACGTTGACCCAAAGTATTTTGAAACGTTTTCTTTTTGAAATATGCTTGAAAAAATATTCTCGCTTTCATTGAAGTATTCTATCCCGAAAAATTGCTCTACGGAAGTCATTAAATTTAAAATTTTTGTCTCAGCTTTCTCCAAAAAAACAGTTTCAGTGGCTAAAATTTCTCTGCTGGACAGTTTCACCAATTCTCCACCAATTTTAAATATTGCGGCAAAAATAAGGATGACCACAAAAATACTGATGAATTTTGGCACTTTTCGTCTGTTGAACCAGCGCATGAGCGGCAAAAATAACAAGGCGATAAACATAGACGCAATAAGTGGAACGAAAATAAATGACAATATTTTCAGCAAATAAAAAATAAATGGAATTACAATAATCAGCAATAGGATATTTGTTGTTTTGGTGTCTTTCATAAATCTTTAATTAAAACAAATTCGTTTTAAAATTCCAAAAAATATAGTTATTTATCAGTTGTTTTATCTTCTTTAAATGCTGTTTCATCTTCTTTCAATGCTGCTTTATCCAAAGAAGGATTATCGACATGAATAAGGTGTTTTCCTTTTCTGACCCTCATATTTAAGGCCTCAACACCCAATGAAAATGCGATGGCAAAATACAAATATCCTTTTGGGATGGCGCCAACTTGCTGTCCCAATATTTCTGCGTGGGACAAATGCGCACCTTCTGTAATTAGCATAAAACCAATTAAAATTAAAAACGACAATGCCAACATTTGAATGGTTGGGTGCGCATTTACAAATCGCCCTACCGGCGTTGCAAAAATCATCATAATAATCATAGAAATAACCACAGCAGTTACCATAATTATTAAAGCGCCCTGTATTCCGTTGGTCATTCCAACAGCCGTTAAAACGGAATCAAAAGAAAAAACAATGTCAATCATCACAATTTGTATGATTACGCCTCGCAAGGTGGCAAACTTTATTTTTGATGAAGAAGTTGCTTCGTGCTCAATGCCTTCCACTTTATCCCTAATTTCGCTGGTGCTTTTGTACAATAAAAAGAGTCCGCCCAAAATTAAAATGACACTTTGTCCAGTTACCCCAAATTTTAACCAGGATAAGTCAATTGAGTAAAAAGGATCTTTCATTGAAATTAAGTAGGAAATACCGAATAACAACGCGATTCTAAATAGCATCGCCAAAATTAAACCGATTCTTGTGGCTTTTTTAATTTGGTCTTTTGGCAGTTTGCCTGCAGCAATGGAAATAAAAATAATATTGTCTATTCCCAAAACGATTTCTAAAAAAGTTAGCGTTAAAAGCGCAATCCAAGCGTCTGCGTGTAAAAATATTTCCATAAAGTTTTAGTTTGATGTTTTTGTAATTTCTCCTTTTTGAACATAATTTGAATGCCCGATCACCGCTTCAAATTCATAAGAATTGTCTTTGATATTGGTGATTTTTATATGAATAGGATCTTCATCAATGGCAGTTTTAGGATGCAACATTTTAAGTGTGTAATTAAAATTGTTTTTCCACGAGATAGAAAGCGTGTCAATCCGATCCTCATATTTTTCAATTTGGATTGAATCTTGTCTGATGATAATGGTTTTTTCATAACCTTGACCGGCAGGAATTTCAAAAGTTCCCGATTTAAATCGATCGGCATCAGGCGTTTCAATTTTATTTTTGCATGAAAACAGTGCTAAAAGCAACAAGGATAAAATTGTGATTTTTCTCATTATATTCCAGTATAATTACTTGGGCTTATGGCTTTTAATTCTTTTTTGATGGCGTCGGAAACCGTTAAGCCATCAATAAAATCGGCCATCGATTTTTGGGTAATTTTTTCGTTGGTTCTCGTCAGTCCTTTTAAGGCTTCATACGGATTCGGATACGCTTCCCTGCGCAAAATTGTTTGAATGGCTTCTGCAACCACCGCCCAATTATTTTCCAAATCTTCCGCAAACTTTTCTCTGTTGATGATTAATTTGTCCAATCCCTTTAACGTTGAATTGAAGCCAATAATTGTGTGCGCAAACGGAACGCCAATATTTCTGAGCACGGTTGAATCGGTTAAATCGCGCTGCAATCTGGATAACGGAAGTTTTGCTGATAAATGTTCAAAAATGGCATTTGCAATTCCCAGATTTCCTTCAGAATTTTCAAAATCAATCGGATTCACTTTATGAGGCATCGCGGAAGAGCCCACTTCACCTTCTTTAATTTTTTGTTTAAAATAATCCATAGAAACATAAGTCCAAATGTCTCTGTCAAAATCGATAATTATGGTATTGATGCGTTTTAATGCATCAAAAATCCCGGCCAAATGGTCGTAATGCTCAATTTGCGTGGTTGGAAAAGAATGGTGCAAGCCCAAAATAGTCTCTACAAAATGAGATCCGAAAACTTTCCAGTCTGTTGCCGGAAAAGCCACTTTATGCGCATTGTAATTTCCTGTTGCACCGCCAAATTTTGCGGCAAAAGGAATGTTTTTCAGTTGTTTTAATTGCTGCTCAATACGTTCCACAAAAACGGCGATTTCTTTTCCCAAACGTGTTGGAGAAGCAGGCTGACCGTGGGTTCTTGCCAACATAGGGATTTCCGCCCAGTCGTTTGCCAATTGATTTAGTTTATCTAAAAGCAATTTCAAATCTGGCTCATAAACAACATCAAAAGCGTCTTTTATAGACAATGGAATTGCGGTGTTATTAATATCCTGGGAGGTCAATCCGAAGTGAATAAACTCCTTATAGTTGTGTAAATTTAAAAGGTCGAATTTTTCTTTGATAAAATATTCCACGGCTTTCACATCGTGATTCGTAATTTTCTCGATGTCTTTAATTTTTTGTGCATCATCCGTAGAAAAATCAAGATAAATTTTTCTTAAATCAACAAAAAGCGATGTATTAAAATCGGCCAATTGCGGAAGCGGAATTTCGCACAAAGCAATAAAATATTCAATTTCTACTTTTACGCGGTATTTAATGAGCGCTTTTTCGGAAAAATACAGCGCCAAAGATTCAACTTTATTTCGGTATCTGCCGTCAATTGGCGATATGGCATTCAAATTGGTTAAAGACATTTTTTAGTTTTATGTTGAAAGGTGTAAAATTAATCAAATAAACATTAGTTTGAAGTAAAAAGTTTAAAAGTCGGATACGGAAGCCCGAAGACCGAAGACGGAATAGCAAAGACGGAATTAAGAATTGTCTTTTCCCGCAATTTCATTTTCTTTTTTTGTCTTTTTTTTCGGGGTTAATTTATAAAGCAAATAAGCGAAACCAACAATTATGTGCAAAATCACCACACTCATAATGGTGTAAAACCAAAAATTAGAAATTCCCATGATCAAAAAAAATATTTATAAATTTACAAAAAGTTTTGCATATCTTTAATTTTTTAAAATTCAAATATTATGAGGTTTTCAATTCTGACAGTTATGGCACTATTAAGCAGTATTCCCATTATTTCCCAACAAGTTTATAATAAAAAACAACCTTTTGCGCATACTTTTTCCATTGTAGCCAGAGATACGGTAACCGGCGAAATGGGTGTTGCGGTGCAATCGCATTGGTTTTCTGTGGGAACTTCTGTTGTTTGGGGAAAAGCAGGCGTTGGCGTTGTGGCCACCCAGTCGTTTGTGAATCCATCTTTCGGTCCGCGCGGATTAAGTTTGCTGGAAAATGGCTTAACGCCAAAAATGGCCGTAGAAACCTTGTTGAAACTTGATGAAGGCAGGGAAGTTCGTCAGCTGGCAATATTGGATGTACATGGCAATGTGGAAGCTTTTACCGGAAAAAATTGCATAGAAGCGGCCGGACATCTAGTTGGCGATAATTTTTCTGTTCAGGCAAATTTAATGGATAAAAATACGGTTTGGCCCGCGATGGCAAAAGCTTTTGAAAATGCAAAAGGTACTTTGGCCGAACGTATGTTGGCGGCTATGGAAGCGGCCCAAAATGAAGGTGGCGATATTCGTGGCAAGCAATCTGCGGCAATTTTGGTCGTTAAAGCCAAGTCGACCGGAAACAGCTGGGAAGATAAAACGGCGGATTTGCGTGTGGAAGACAACGAAAATCCGTTAAAGGAAATGCGCAGGCTGCTCAACATCCATAACGCCTATGATTATATGAATAAAGGAGATTTGGCGGTGGAAGTGGGCGACAATACATTGGCAAAAGAACATTATATGAAAGCGCAACAATTAAATCCGGAAAATCTGGAAATGAAATATTGGTATGCCGTAACTTTGGCCAATAATGGAGAATTAAACGAGGCAAAAGCCATTTTTAAAAATATTTTTAAGCAAAACAGCAAATGGAAAGAACTAACGCCGAGATTGATGAAACCTAAATTGTTAACCATTTCCGAAGAAGAATTACAAGAAATTTTAAAATTATAAATCATGAAAAAAATACTCTTAGGAATTTTAGCAATTTTTATTTTGATTCAGTTCATCAGACCAGAAAAAAATAATTCAAAAAACGAAATGAATGCGATGAGTACCGTAATGGAAATTCCGGTTGAAGTGACTAAAATTATTCAGACTTCTTGTGCGGATTGCCATACAAATTCCACCAATTATCCTTGGTACAGCGAAATTGCGCCTGCGTCTTGGTATTTGGCGCAACATGTGAAGGAAGGAAAAGAACATTTGAATTTTTCTGAATGGACCACTTACAATAAAGACCAGCAAGCACATATTTTAAAAGACATAAAGGAAGTGTTAAATGACCGGGAAATGCCGTTGAAAAGTTATTTGTTGATCCATAAAGAAGCAAAACTGACAGAAAATCAGTACCAAATAATGTATGATTGGGCCAATTCCATAAAAGTTGAATAAAATGATGCGGTTTATGAAAAAGCTAACTATCAAAAGTTTATTATTTTTTCTGATTTTGTTTGTGTCAGGAACTGCAATAGCTCAGGAAAAAATAAATCAGTTGGATGCGCAGGGAAGGCGCACCGGCGTTTGGAAAAAATATTACGACAATAAGAATATTCGTTATGAAGGCCAATTTGTAGCCGGCAAAGAAATAGGCGTTTTTAACTATTATAGCGAACTAAATACGAAGCACCCAATACTTGTTAAAACTTTTGCTGAAGGCAATGATTCTGCAAAAGTCAGCTATTTTTATGAGGACGGAAAGCTGCAGAGTGAAGGGAATATGAACGGCGTAAATCGCATTGGCAAATGGATTTTTTACAATACCGACGGAAAAACGATTGTTTCAGAAGAAAATTATGAAAACGGTCTTCTTAATGGTGTTTCCACAACTTATTTCTCTGATGGAAAAAAGGCCCAAACCGCGACATATAAAAAGGGGGAATTGCACGGAAAATTACTTCGTTATTCATCCGAAGGAATATTATTGGATGATTTGCAGTATGAAAACGGAAAGTTACACGGTTCGGCAAAATATTACAATGTAGCCGGTAAACTTGTCCGCAAAGGTGATTATGAAAATGACTTAAAAGTTGGAAATTGGGAATATTTTGAAAATGGCGAACCAATATCAGCAAAAAAAATAAAAGAATAATTTAAAAAATAAGCAAATTGAATATCGAGAAAATTTTTGAAAACAATAAAAAATGGATTGAGGAGAGGCTTCAGATTGACGAAAATTATTTTAAAAATTTGTCATCAGGCCAAAGTCCGGAAATCCTATATATCGGCTGTTCAGACAGCCGTGTTTCGGCAGAAGAATTGATGGGCGTTCGGCCAGGAGAAGTTTTTGTGCATAGAAACATTGCCAATATGGTTCCAAATACCGACTTAAATGTGATGTCGGTCATCAATTATGCGGTTACGCATTTAAAAGTTAAACATTTGGTGATTTGCGGCCATTATTATTGCGGTGGCGTAAAAGCGGCGATGCAGTCGAAAGATTTAGGAATTTTAAATCCCTGGTTGCGGAACATACGTGATGTTTACAGATTGCATAAAAACGAACTCGATGTAATTGCCTGTAAAGACGAAAAATACAACAGATTGGTGGAATTAAACGTGCAGGAACAATGTATTAATGTGCTGAAAACTGCCGATGTGCAGATAGCATTGTTTGAGAAAAGGATTACGGTTCACGGTTGGGTTTGGGATATTCATAATGGTAAATTGATTGATTTAAAAATTGATTTTGAAAAAATACTGGCAGATATCAGGGAAATTTACCGTTTGCATTAATCCTTTTTTAAGATTAACGCTGCTATGAATTTAACTCCGATAGTTTCCACAACCTGGCTTTTTGGACAGCTTGAAAACCCGAACTTGGTTATTTTAGACGCGAGTCCGAGGGAAAATAAATCCAATTTAATTCCCGAATTTACAAATATCCAAATTAAAGGCACCCATAAATTTGATATGGAAATAGTGTTTTTAGATAAGGAAAACCCAATTCCGAATATGATTCCCGATGAAAAGGTTTTTGAAGAGGAATGCCGAAAATTAGGAATTAATAATGACAGCCTGATTGTTGTTTACGACAATTTGGGCGTTTACACGAGTCCGCGAGTCTGGTGGATGTTTAAGGCGATGGGCCATTCGCAAATTGCGGTTTTGGACGGTGGATTGTCGGCTTGGAAGAATGAAAATTTGCCAACAGAACCAATTCGTGAAAATGAAACAATTTTAGGTAATTTTAAGGTCAGCTACCAATCGGATTTGGTGATTGATGCCAATACTTTGCTGAAAAATATCGACTCAAAAAAGCTTCGGGTGATTGATGCACGATCAGAAGAAAGATTTTCAGGGATGATTCCTGAGCCGAGGGAAAATATGTCGAGCGGCCACATTCCAAATTCTATCAATCTTCCTTTTGAAAAAGTGTTGGAAAAAGCGAAAATAAAATCAAAACAAGAACTGACCAAAATTTTCAAAAATTTGAATGTAGAAAATCAACCGATGGTTTTTACTTGTGGTTCCGGAATTATGGCTTGCATCATTTTATTGGCAAGTGAACTGATTGCTAAAAACAAAAATGTTTTGTACGATGGCTCCTGGGCAGAATGGGGTCAAGAGGGGAAATTTCCTGTCGAAAAATAGAGATAAACCAATATAAAAGATCCGAAGATTACGAATATCTTTCAAATCAAATAAAAATATTCGTAATTTAAGAAACAAACTATGCAATTTATATATCAAAATTTTTCTTTGTCAACCATCATTTAATCAGTTAGTAGGCAGTGGTTTATAGTTATAATTTTTTGATAAATTTTTTTTTAAAACATTTGGAATTTAAAAAAAAAATATTACATTTGTGGCTAATATTATTTTAAAATTTTTTAAAGATGAGTAAAGGAACAGTAAAATTCTTCAATGAAGCAAAAGGATTTGGATTCATAAAAGAAGATGGTTCGAACAAAGAACATTTTGTACACATTTCTGGATTAATCGACGAAGTACGCGAAGGTGACGAAGTTGAATTCGATTTGCAGGAAGGTAAAAAAGGATTAAACGCAGTAAATGTAAAAGTTATTTAATATATACTAATTACCTTTTTTCAACCAAAGCCTATCACTCTGATAGGCTTTTTTTTATGCCTCATTTTTATTTTGACAGCATATAACTTTACTGGCTTTATTAAAAAATAATTATTTTTTAAAGCTATTACTTTAATAATTATTTGGAAAATTAAAGTAATAGCCTTAAATTTGCATCATTATTAGATTAAACGAGTATTACAAATTTTGATACACAAGGGAATGGTTAATGGCGAACAGAATTTGTCACCGCTAAAAAAATAAAATGTAAACAGTTTAAATCATTCACAATCTTTATCAAAATGATTTCATATCGGGTTCGCAAATCCAAATCTTCCAACACTTAAAGGTTTGTAAAAAAAATCAAAAAAAATGCAACCCAACGACATAACTGCTCCTGAATAAATTTTTCTGAGTATGTTCCATTAATTAAAAAGAAAAAACAATGACAAAAAAACACCTGCTTTTATTTAAATATGGAGGAAATGCCATGACGAATCAGTCTCTTAAAAAACAAGTGCTTAAAAATATATGTGATTTAAAAGAAAAAGGATTCCAAGTGGTGATTGTTCACGGTGGCGGACCTTTTATCAAACAAACTTTGGAAGAAGTGAAAATTGAATCAGAGTTTATCGACGGGCAGCGAAAAACAACGCCAAAAGCGATGGAATATGTAGAAATGGCGCTTAAAGGCAAAGTAAACGGCAGTTTAATTTCCACCATTAACGCAATGGGCCATAAAGCGGTTGGGCTATCCGGAAAAGACGGACAAACAGTCACTGCCAAAAAACGTTTGCATCAGCATATAAAAAACGGAAAGACAGAAATGGTGGATTTAGGACAGGTTGGTGATGTCGCAAGCGTTGATATTTCCTTAATTGAAATGTTGTTGGAAAATGATTATATACCGGCAATTACCTGCATTGCTTCTGATAAAGACGGGAACGATTATAATATTAACGGAGATTTATTTGCAGGCCATATAGCTGGGGCACTTTCAGCAGAACAATATATTATATTAACAGATGTTGACGGATTAATGCTAGATAAGGACAATCCGGCTTCCCTGATCTATGAACTTAAAGTGGCCGAAATAAATCACCTGAAAGAAATAAAATGTATTCAGGGCGGAATGATCCCTAAAATGGATTCTTGTGAAGTTGCCTTAGAAAAAGGAGCCAAGCTGGCAAGAATCATCAATGGAACTGTTCCTGAACAGATTTCAGCCCTTTTTGAAAATCAAAAATTGGGAACCATCATTACTGCATAATTTTAAGAATTTACATTATGACACATAAAAGCAATAAAACATACGACGAACTTGATAAAAAGTACTATTTACAAACTTTTAAACGCTACCCTTTAACATTTGAACACGGAAAAGGTTCGCATATTTGGGATGTGGAAGGCCATGAATATATTGATATGTTGGGCGGTATTGCCGTTAACAGCGTAGGCCATTGTCACCCAAAAGTGGTGAAAGCAATTCAGGATCAGGCAGCCAAATTGATTCATATTTCTAACTTTTATTTAAGTGAACCGCAGGTAATGCTTTCCAAAAAACTCGTGGAATTATCGGGTTTGGACCGGGTGTTTTTCTCGAATAGCGGTGCGGAATCTGTTGAAGGCGCCATTAAAATAGCGCGAAAATACGCTCATAGTATCGGACGCGGAGGAAACATCATTTCTTTTGAAAACTCTTTTCACGGACGCACATTGGCAACGATTGCCTCAGGTAAAATAGCCTATCAAAAAGGATTTGAACCAATTCCGCTGGGATTTTCGCAAGTACCCTTTAATGATTTAGTAACTATTAAAAAAGTGGTCGACAACAATACAGCGGCCATCATTATAGAACCGATACAAGGGGAAGGCGGCGTTAATATTGTGGATAAAACTTTTCTTAAAGAACTAAGACTTTTTTGTGATGAACAACATATTGTATTGATTTTCGATGAAATTCAGTGTGGTATGGGACGAACAGGAAAAATGTTTGCCAAAGACCATTTTGGCGTAGAACCGGATATTATGACTTTGGCCAAAGCCTTGGGAAGCGGTGTTCCTATCGGTGCCATTCTTTCAAATGAAAAAGTAAGCTCGGCAATCGAATTTGGCGATCACGGTACAACTTTTGGCGGAAATCCATTGGTGTGTGCCGCTTCATTGGCCACCATTGAGGTTATTGAATCGGAAAATTTGATGCAACAGGCTGAGGAAAAAGGCAATTGGATAAAAGAGAAAATTGCGGCAATGAAAAATCCCGACATCATAGAAATTCGCGGTAAAGGATTGATGATAGGCGTGGAATTTAATTCTGAGACCAAACCTTTGGTGTTGAAAATGCTTGAAAAAGGCGTGTTGGCAAATGCCACTGCCGATAAGGTGTTGCGTTTGGTTCCGCCATTAAATATCCCTTATGAAGATTTGGAAATTGCAATGGAAATATTAGAAAAATCACTAAAAGAACTCAAAGACCATGGATAAAAAGAAAATAGGAATTATTGGCGCAACAGGTTATACAGGATCGGAATTGGTGCGTATTCTTACCAATCACCCAGCTATTGAAATCACCATGATTACTTCCGAAAGCAGGGTGGGAGAATTGTTTTCTGATGTGCATCCCTTTTTACAGGGAATTGCCGATCAAAAATTGGTTTCAATCAATCAGATAGATGATTATGAATTGGATTTGGTTTTTCTCGCGTTACCGCACGGCGTTTCCATGGATTTTGTGAAACGTTTTAAAAACAAATCTTTTAAAATTATTGATCTTTCCGGCGATTTTCGATTGGGTTCCAAAGAAATTTATGAAGCATGGTATAAAATAGACCATACTTATCCCGAAGGCATAGAAAATGCCGTTTTCGGAAGTCCGGAATTGTATTTTGATAAAATTAAAGAAGCGAACCTGATCGCGAATCCCGGCTGTTTCCCAACAACTGCCATTTTAGGACTGGCACCTTTATTGAAAAACAACCTCATTGAAACAGATCATATTGTTGTCGATTCAAAAACGGGTGTTACGGGAGCGGGAATAAAAGCTAAAAATGTAAACCTTTATTCGAATGTAAACGATAATTTTAAGGCATACGGACTTAAAAATCACCGGCATACCATTGAAATTCAGGGAATATTGGATAATGTTTCCGGAAAAGAAACAATGATTCAGTTCACCCCGCATTTACTGCCGGTAGATCGTGGTATTTTGTCTACCATTTATGCACGTCCGAAAGAAAAAATGAATGAAACCAAACTAAAAGAATTATACGCTGCCTTTTATGCAAAGGCACCTTTTGTGCGTTTAAGAAAGCAGGAACCGGCCATCAAAGATGTTCGTGGAACCAATTATTGCGATTTATTTGTGACTTATGATGAACGAACCAATATGGTAATTATAATCAGCGTAATAGATAACCTGATTAAGGGCGCGGCCGGACAGGCAATTCAAAATATGAACATCATGTTCGGACTTGAAGAAACAAGCGGGTTAAACCTAATTCCGTTAAATCCATAAATTTTTACATCAGCAAAAAACTAACACTAATTAATAAGAATTGAAATGATTAAAAATATAACAAATGTAAGGGGAATAACCTGTTGGGGCGCACATACAGGCGTTAAATCCATGAAAAGGGATTTGGCCATTATTTTTTCAAAAGTGCCGGCAAGCGCGGCAGCGGTATTTACGCAAAACCAAGTGGTGGCAGCACCGGTTACCGTATCTAGAAAACATATTGCCGATGGTAAAGCCCAAGCCATTGTGATCAATGCCGGAAATGCGAATGCAGCCACAGGGAAACAAGGGATGGAAGGTGCCGAAGCTATGACGCAATCGTTGGCTGAGGAATTAAAAATCGACAATGAATTGGTACTAGTGGCTTCCACAGGTATCATCGGCGTTAAATTTCCAACCACGGAAATAGTGAACGGCATTCGAGAAAACGCAAAAAATCTGACCAACAGATCCAATGCCGGATCCTTTGTTGCAAACGCTATTTTAACCACTGATACCTTTGCAAAAGAAGGTTTTGTGGAGTTTGAGGTTGACGGCCGTGAAATTAATATGGCAGGAATTGCCAAAGGCTCGGGAATGATTCATCCAAATATGGCTACCATGCTGGCTTTTATTGTTACGGATATTGCCATTGAACCCAAGTTTTTAAAAACCATCGTGAAGGAAACGGTGGACAAATCATTCAATATGATTACTGTTGATGGCGATACTTCTACCAATGATATGGTGATTGTGTTGGCCAATGGTTTGGCGCAGAATGACATCATCAAATCGAAAAAAGACAAAGGATATGCCATTTTCAAAAAACATCTGGAAGAAATGATGGTGCATTTGGCCCAGTTGATCGTTTCAGATGGGGAAGGCGCTTCAAAGTTTATTGAATATGAGATTGTAAATGCACCAACCGAAGAATATGCAAGAATAATGATTCGGAAAATTTCAGATTCTGCCCTTGTCAAAACCGCCATGTTTGGTCGCGATCCCAATTGGGGACGCATTATTAGTGCAGCAGGTAATGCCGGACTTCCTTTTGACTACGAAAAAATTGACCTTTATATTGGTTCAGACAAAAAAACGATAAAGGTGCTGGAACAGGGAACACCTTTGGAATTCGACACCAACTATATCAAGAAATTATTAAGGGAATCGCACCTTAAAATTGTGCTGGATCTTCACAATGGAAAAGCCAAATCAAAAGGCTGGGGAACAGATTTAACTACGGATTATGTGTTGTTTAATTCTGTATATACCACGTAAATATTGAAATATTAATTTGTGACAGTAAAATAAGGTAGTTAAAACTGATTATGCGCATTTTGGGCGCTCCCGCTAAAAAGCGGGCGGGTTTTCGCTACAATCTGCCAATGCTTCGCACACTCGCATTGTCAGGATTTCTGCTGCAACCCCTAGCGCAATTTGAATTACAAATTTAAATTTTAACTTTTAATATTTTATTACCTACTGGCCAACATCATTTTTAATTAAATAAAACAGGAACTTATGCGCAATCAGAAAAAAATACTGATAGAACAACTGGATCTTAAACTTAAGCCTTTCCACGAAATAAAAAATATTGAGGTTCCTGAACGAGGATGGGTGTTTACCTTCAGAACCGCACTGAATATGACTTTACAGCAACTCGGACATAAATTAAAAATTTCGATACAAGGCGTTAAAGACATTGAAAAAAGAGAATTGTCAGGTTCTATTTCAATAAAATCACTCACGGAAGTTGGGAAAGCGTTAGATATGCAATTTGTATATGGTTTTGTGCCAAAACACAATTCATTGGTAAACTATGTGGAATTAAAATCTAGGGAACTGGCAGAAAAAATTGTGCGTAAAAATTTAAATGCGACCGATGAAAATAGCAGATTAACTGAAGATGAGTTGCAACAAGAAATTGAAGTTTTTACAAGAGAAATTCAAAAGGAAATTCCTAAATCCTTGTGGGACTAAAAGTTAAACAACTCTTTATTTTTAATACTGGATTGAATAATATTGAGTCTAAACATTAACTTTTTGTTCAAAAAACTTATCCTTATCTTTGCAAACTAAAATTAGTTAAAATGAAACAAGCATAACAAATTTTGATACAAGAAGGAATGATTAATGGCGAACAGCAGCTGTTACCGCTAAAAAATAAAATTTAAACAGATGAAACGCGTAATTGTCGGACTTTCAGGCGGTGTGGACAGCAGTGTGGCGGCCTATTTATTAAAGGAACAGGGCTTTGAGGTGATTGGCCTGTTTATGAAAAACTGGCACGATGATTCCGTAACCATTTCCAATGAATGTCCTTGGCTTGAAGATAGCAACGACGCCATGTTGGTGGCCGATAAATTGGGGATTCCGTTTCAGGTGGTGGATTTAAGTGAAGAATACAAAGAACGTATCGTTGATTATATGTTCAAAGAATACGAATTGGGGCGCACGCCGAATCCGGATGTGTTGTGCAACCGGGAAATAAAATTTGATGCTTTTTTGAAAATTGCTTTGGAATTGGGCGCAGATTATGTGGCAACCGGACATTATTCTCGGAAAGCTGAGGAGCTTGTTAATGGAAAAACCGTCTATAAATTGCTTGCCGGAAAGGACAAAAATAAAGATCAATCCTATTTTTTATGTCAATTGTCACAAGAACAATTGTCGAAAGCCTTATTTCCTATCGGGGAACTGACAAAACCTGAAGT
>JAVVEF010000049.1:0-1931 GCA_032251275.1 Lutibacter sp. | reverse complement strand
CAAATTTCCGACGGAAAAATAGTGGCCAAACACCAGGGTGCCCATTATTTTACCAAAGGACAACGCAAAGGCTTGGCGGTTGGCGGAACCAAAGAACCGTTGTTTGTGATTGATACCGACGTCAATGAAAATGTAATTTACGTGGGTGAAGGCAAAGACCATCTGGGATTGTACCGCAATGTGTTGTTTGTGTCCAACGAAGAATTGCATTGGATCAGGCCAGATTTAGCGATTAAAAATGGAGAAAACTTGTCCGTTTTGGCACGTATTCGTTACCGTCAGGCATTGGATGAAGCCATTATTTGCCAAGTGGAAAATGGCTTGTATGTGGAATTCAAAAACAAGCAGTCGGCCATTACCGAAGGCCAGTTTGTGGCTTGGTACATCAATGACGAATTGTTAGGGTCGGGCGTAATATCCTAAGATCAAGTTCCGTTTTTCAATAAAAATGCCTATTTTCGAGTTTTAATTCCGTGATTTTTTTATTGTGCCAGCAAAACTACTTTTAACCTTCTTGTTTTTATTTTCACTAAATAGTGCTTCGGCGCAAGTGGAAGATGCCTGGGTTTTTTTCAAGGACAAACCCAGTCAGACTGCATTTACTGCTTCGCCTTTAACGATGTTATCGCAACGTGCTTTAGACAGGCGAATGCGTTACAATATTGTGCTTGATGCCAAAGATATTCCGATAGAAAACACATATTGTACCCAAATTAAAAATTTTGGCGGAATTTCGGTTAAAGCCAAATCAAAATGGCTTAATGCACTGCACATCCAAGGAACGCAATCAGATATTGCCAATTTATTAACATTTAATTTTGTCAGTAAAATTGAATTTGCCAATAAATCCTTAAATCTTTCGGGTAAAAACAGAAAGCAGGAAAAAGTTGATAAAAAATCAAATAAATTGGATTTTTCCAATTTTAACTACGGAAATACCTCCAATCAAATTCAGATGTTAAAAGGAGATGTGCTTCATGAAAACAACTTTGCAGGTCAGGGTATGCAAATCGCTATTATTGATGCAGGCTTTCCGAATGTCGATAAATTTGATGCTTTTAAGCGTATTCGTGACAATAACCAAATTTTAGGCGGTTATGATTTTGTGAAAAGAAATGAAAATTTTTATACTGGCAATAACCACGGAATGTCGGTATTGTCGACCATTGCAGGTTATGTGGACAATCAATTTATAGGCACGGCGCCTGATGCAAAATTCTATTTGTTTATTTCTGAAGACGCTGCAAACGAAACGCCATTGGAAGAAAGCTTGTGGGTGGAAGCTGCTGAAAAAGCAGACAGTTTGGGTGTTGACGTCATTAGCACTTCGTTAGGCTACACTACTTTCGACAACCCAAAATACAATTATCAGTATGCAGATATGGATGGAAAAACGACTTTTATTTCAAGAGGGGCAGAAATTGCTTTTTCCCGCGGAATGATTGTGGTCAATTCTGCAGGAAATGAAGGCAATGCTTCCTGGCATTATATCAGTGCGCCGGCCGATGCCGCTTCTGTGTTAAGTATTGGTGCCGTAAATGCAACGGGTGTAATTGCGAGTTTTAGTTCATACGGTCCAACGGTCGACAATCGTGTAAAGCCCGATGTTTGTGCGCAGGGTGCAGGAGTTTATATTATCAATCCTTCAGGAGCAATTGCCACGTCAAACGGAACTTCTTTTTCATCGCCTGTATTGGCTGGAGTTGTCGCGTGTTTGTGGCAGGCTTTTCCGGATAAAAACAATGCTGAAATAATACAATTGGTGAAAGAATCAGCACATTTATACACCAATCCAACATCGCAGGAAGGTTATGGAATACCCAATTTTGAATTCGTTTTTAACCTGCTGAATATGGAAGAAGCGGATGACATTCTGGAAGTTGTTGCCTATCCAAATCCGGCCATCACCGAATTAAAATTCAAATTTCCCA
>JAVVEF010000048.1:0-19057 GCA_032251275.1 Lutibacter sp. | reverse complement strand
AAAATTAAATTGCTTTGTGATTCTAATCTTACTCATCTTCCTTAAAAATATTTATATTTATTCTTCAAGATCTTTTCTGTTTTTGGCTTTGTAATAGGTAAAATAAGCCAGGGCCACCAATAAAACAAACGGCAAATAGGTTCCAATAACAATGCCTATTTCATAATCTTTATCCGGTGCATTTTTAATTTTCTCGTCAATATTTATCTGAAGAAGAAATGCGATAAAATTCAACAACATTTTATTACTTTTTAAATTTTAGCAAAGCGTTTTTTGTAGATTCAGACAGCACCAATTTACCGCTGATTTTCGCTCTTTCTTCCAATAATATATCCCAATGTTCAGTGCCTTCCCACAAAACTTTTTTCATTTCCTTTAAAGCTTCCGGATTGTATTGCGACAATTTCAAGGCTAAATTGTCCACTTCTTTGTCCATTTCATTTATAGTTTCAAAAACTTTGGCGAACAGTCCTTTTTCTTTTGCCCAATAGGCATTTTGCCAATTGGTGGCGTCTAAGGTTAGTTCGCTTAAGGCATCCACACCCATTTTACGCGCAACCGCCGGCGCAATCACAAACGGACCTATGCCAATGGTAAATTCCGATAATTTTATGGAAGCCTGTTCCGTGGCAAAACAATAATCGCAGGCCGAAGCCAATCCAACGCCACCGCCAACCGACTTTCCCTGAACACGGCCAATAATTAATTTTGAGCATTTACGCATCGCATTAATCACATTGGCAAAACCCAAAAAGAATTGATTTCCATCATCAACAGTTGTAATGGCATTTAATTCATCAAACGAAGCGCCCGCACAAAAAGTGGTTTCTTTCTCGCTTTTTAAGATAATCACATTCACCTCGTTATTCGCGCTTAATTCATTAAAAGCAGCCGCTAAACGAGCTAATAACTCGCCGGGAAGCGAATTGCCCGCCGGATGAAAAAACTCAATGACGGCAATTTTGTTCTGAATATGCGTGTATAAACTTCCGTTTTCCATAATGTCCAAAGTTACGGGTTTTTATATAAATATTTTCGCCTAAATTTAAACACCAAAATTCCGGCCCGCATTAACATCCACAACGTAAAAGCCAGCCAAACAGCATACAATTTTAAATTGAAATAATCTCCGATCAACAGTACGGGAACAAACCCCAAAAAAGTGGCAGTCAGCAGTAAATTACGTAAGGTTGCCGCTTCACCCAATCCTTTAAATATGCCGTCGAAAACAAAAGCAATCGCGTTAATTGGCTGCATTACCAGCACCAGCCAAAAAATACCGTAAAAAGACTCAAGCACTAACGGATCTTTTGAAAAAAGCCGGCCAATGGGAAAATAAAATACCGCGCAAATAAGCGCAAGCAGTATAGAAACAACAATAGAATACCGACTTAATTTAATACTGAGTCGCCAAAGTTTCTTGTAATTTTTTTCACCCAATAATTTTCCCGAAACAATATCGCCCACACTTGAATAGCCATCAATAAAAAAAGCAAAAAACAGCCAAATTTGAAAAGCGATGGTTTGCGCCGCTATATAGTTGTTTCCATATTTTGTAGCATAAGCATTTGCCAAATACAAGGCGACATTTAAGGCCAGTGCCCTCACCATTAAATTTATGCTTAGTCTCAATAAATTTTTAATTTCTTTGTTCAGGGTAAACGACAATTTTAAATTAAACGGCGTTTTTTTCAACAACAATATCAAAGATAAAATGGCCATCACGGCTTGTGCAATCACACTTGCCCAGGCAGCACCTTTTACATTCATTGGATCAATAAAACCGTCAACACCAAATACCAAAACAAAATCCAGCCCAATATTAAGTGATGCGCCAATGATGCTGATTACCATTGGCCAATAGGTATTTTGCAACCCCCTAAAAACTCCAAAAACCGAAAACACAAAAAGCGTGAGCGGAAAACCGATGGCACGGATTTTATAATAATCAATTGAATATCTTAAAATAAGTCCGTCGGCATTGTAAAGCCGAAAAATCTCCTCTACAAAAAACAACGTAATAAAGCAAATAATAAGGCTCAAAATAAAATTAATTGCAATAATTTGTGCCGGCAATGACGCTACTTCATCCAGCTTTTTAGCGCCCAAATATTTTGAAATGGTGGCAGAAATGGCCGAACGTGTTTGCGCAAAAATCCAAATCATCGCCGAAATAAAGGAACCCGCAATACCCACAGCAGCAAGCGCTTCGGTAGGATTTTCGGTTAAATTCCCAACAATGGCTGTATCCGTAATTGAAAGCAAAGGTTCTGCGATACCAGCAATAATAGCGGGAATTGCCAATTTGTTAATACCTTTAAACGTGATGTTAGACCGTTTATACATTCATTATTTTTTCATAACAGTAAAATGGAAACGCACTTTGTTTTGGAAAATAAATACTTTCCAATTTTACATAATTGCGCTGCTCATAAAACTTTAAATTCCGTTTATTTTGACTGAAAGTGTCAAGCCTAATGGAATTATAACCGTTTTTTCTGGCAAATTTCTCGGCAAAATCCATGAGTTTTTGTGCATATCCTTTTCCCTGAAATTTAGGATCAACTGCCAAACGATGAATGTAAAGATTCTTGTGATTTTTTGTCAGCCATTTAACATCTTGATATTCGGCATCTTCATTTTCGCTAAGCACAATTAAACCAATAATACTGTTATTATCCTCCAATTTCCAAAGCTCCTGAAGTTCAATATCTTCGATCAAAATTTCCTTTGAAGGATATTCTTCATTCCATTGAAAAATGCCTTGTTCAATCAGTTTTTGTCCGCAACTTTTTACAATTGAAAGCAATTGATCCAAATCTTGTTTTAAAGCTTTTTTTATCACCATCTTCTTTACAATATATGATAAAAATATTAATTATTAAGAACTAAATTGATGCTTTCCGCAACCACTTTCTGCAAATGAAAAGGCAGCACTGAACTTTCCCAAGGTTGCGTGCAACCCAAAGGATGGTTCATTTCTTCAATTAAAACCAGTTTGCTTTTAGGATTCCACAAATGTAAGTTTTTGGCCTCTTTCGAAAGTACAACTTCATCATTTTCCCCCTGAATAATTAAGTGTGGAATGTTCAATTTTTCAACCGCATTTTGGATGGTTAAACGCTCTTCATTGTCCTTAAAATTTTGATAAAAATCATACTTATGTGGCATTTTTTGAAGGGTTCTTGTGTTTAAAATATGTGAAACGCCCAACTTTTTCCAAGCCTGTAACTGTTCACCTTCAGGAAAACGAGCGCCAAAATCGGAAACGCCAGCCCAAGTGATTAGTTTGGTTATTTTATTATTTTCTGAAGCCTTGATTGATACAATTCCGCCGCCTCTGGAATGTCCGATTAAAGTGATGTTTTCAATGTCAATGTCATTTTTAAAATCGGGATTGGATGTTACCCAATTTATAACATCTTCCAAATCATCAAGCTCTTTAATAAAATTATTGTTTCCAAAAGCCTCTAAATCGGGAAAATCAATTGGGTTTTCAAATGTCCCGCCGTTATGCGAAAAATTAAATTTCACAAAAAACAGGTTGTTGTTCGCAAATGTCTCTGCCGCTAAATTCCAGGCGCCCCAGTCTTTAAAACCTTTGTAGCCGTGGCAAAAAATCACGATTGGTTTTTTGGTGTTGTTTTTTAAATAAAAAACATCGGTTACGATGGGTTTGTTGTGAATACTGCTTTTTACAATTAGATTGCTGTTTTTTTGCATTGATAAATTTTTTAAAAAGGTAAATTTTGATTTTGGATAAAAGGAATTCTCGGATTTAAAATTTCAGCGATAATTCTTTTTAATTCCGTTAAAAACGGATCCATATTTTCTTGGGAAATAAGACTTTCATTGGCGCCTCTTTTTTCTGAAAAATTCATTTTAAGGAAGCCGCTGTTCAAATTTTTAAATGAAATGATTCCGGCTTCAACAGGTTTTGAAAAATTACCGCCATTTTCTTCTGAAAACAAAAAACTGTAAAGCATCACCTGCAATGGTTTTGTATATTTATAATCGCTTCCCAAAACACTAAAATTGGTTATTTTTAAATCGTTGGCCGCAACTTTTCCCGTTTTGTAATCTATAATTCGGGTAACGCCGTTCAATTCGTCAATTCTGTCCACAATTCCTTTTAATTTTATGGGAAAATTGATGCCTTGGATGTTTATTTCAGCGGACAATCCCTTTTCCAATGCAATAATTTTAAGCTGCTTATTTTGATTCAGCAATTGCAATTCCTGGTTCAAAAATCGCTTGATGTGATTTTTGCACACTTCAAAAATGAGTTTGTTTTTGCCGGTTTCTATGTTCCCTTTTTCATAGTATTTTTCAAAATATTTCACAAGCAAATCGTGCTTGTTTTTTTGCATTTCTGCAATATTTTCCTTGCTTACATATTTTTCAATAAACGGTTTGTATAAATCTTCGAGGACTTCATGAATTACAGAACCCATCGTATTGGCAGCAATGGTTTCCTCAACTTCATCTTCTTCATAAATTTCCAAAATGCGTTGCTCATAAAATTTCACCGGATCGTAAATATAGCTTGCCAGCGCCGATGGCGAAATGCCTTTAGTGAACACTGCCTGTAATTTTTCCATTATTTCAGGCGTTTTTTCAATTTGCAGTATTGGAAAAATTGTATGTTGCACTTTTGGACTGATGATTGTTTTTGTAATATCGGGGTTGTTGATTTCAAGCTTGGTTAAAAAACGGCTTTTTTCACCAGATCCGTAGCCGTCAGATTCCGTATTATAAATCAAATAAATGTTTTTTGCCCGATGCAGCAATCGCTGAAAATGGTAAGAAAAAATCGCATCCTTTTCCTTATAAGTAGGCAATCCAAAATATTTTTTTACATCATAAGGAATAAATGAAAAATCGTTTTTTCCGCCCGGTAAAATCCCTTCATTTACTGAAGTTAAAATCACCGTTTCAAAATCCAACGCCCTGGTTTCAAGCATTCCCATCAACTGTAAACCCAGCAATGGCTCTCCTTGAAACGACAGTTTTTCGGTTCTTAAAATTTGGGTGTAAAAAAGGTTTAACGATTTTAAATCGGTGATGTGATTGTAAGTTGCATTTAAGGTTTGCAACTGTTGAAAAATCGTAAAAAAGCGATACAAATATTCTTTTTCAACACCTTCCGTATAATTCTTAAAGGCATTTATCAAATCAATACATTGTTTTATGACTTCATTTACGGATGTTGAAAAATAAAATAATGAAAAAATGTTTGAAATTTGCGCTTCTTCTTCTGATGAAATATACTTTTTTAGCATATCTGCCGATAAAAAGATGCTGTTTTTACTTTTTATTTCAGCAATTAACTTTTGAAGAACTCCGCCGTTTAATTTATTTAGAAAAGGATTGTTTAAAACGCTTAAAACATCTTTGTAATAAAAAAGATGTTCAGCCTCCTTATTGAATTTATACTGGTTTAAATGCAGTTTAAAAAGCGCATCAAACAAACTTGCCAAAGGAATGTCCTTTAGTGGATAACCCATCGTGATGTTAATATTCTTTACATTATTTGGCAGGGAATTTAGCGTTAAGGTCAACAAGTTTTCATCGGCCAAAACCAAGGCGGTTTTCCTGAAATTCTCTATTTTGGACAACAATTCTCCTGCATATTTTATTTGGGTGGTATTTTTAGGTGCGCCTATTAAGTTGATATTTTTATGAATTGGTAACGCATTGTTGTCCCATAAAAACAGATTTTTTTGATAATATGCCCATTCCTTTTTATATTTTCTTAAAAAAACACCCGCTTCATTTGAATTGTTGAAAAATGATTCGTTAGCGTCCCAATAAACAGATGCCAAATTGTTATTCAACAATTCCTGAAATATGGTTTCTTCCGCCTTGTTCAGCGCGTTAAATCCTACAAAAATAAAATGATTGTCTTTGTTGTTATTCATATAGAATTCCAAATTGTTGGTGGCTTCTTTGTAAATTAAACCCTGATAACCAAATTTATTGATTTTCAATTTTTCATAAAGCGCCTCATACAAAACAGCCAAATATTCAAAAAACTGAAGATAATTTATTGCCAATTGGCTTGGTTTTCTGTCTTGAAACCATTCATCAAGTTTTTTAACATCCCTCAAATTTGAAAAAAAATGTGTTGCATTCACCAAATAGCTATCAATTTCATTAAAATCGTGCAAAGCAATGGTTGCCCATTGGGAAAAAGCATCAAAAGATTCCCTGTTTTCTTTGGGGATATTTTGCTGATAAATGGTGTAAAATTCGAACAATAGTTGCGTTGCATCAATGAGGCTGATATCTGCCAATTCCTGTATATAATTTTCAATACTTGTAATTTTTGGCAGAAAACCGGAACTTGGTGATTTTTCTATAATTTTTTCTTTTAAAAACACGCACGACCGTTGGCTTGGCAGCACAAATATTAAATTATTGAAACTTTGGTGCTTGCTTAAGACATCATCAATAACGCTTGAGATAAATGATTTCATCTGTTTATATATTATTTTTTTGGTACAGATGCTGCCTGCCTGCCGGACAGGCAGGCTCGCTATTAATCATTCTTCTGTGTATCAAATTTTGTTGTGCTCGTTTCATATATTTTCGTTGGTGCTTGAATCGTGTTCCGCAAGATCCATTTCATCTGATTTTTTTATTTCCTATAAAAATATAAAAGCCATTTCAAATGAAATGGCTTTTAGGGAAGTTTTTTAAAATTTATAATTTTCAACCTTCGGCTTTGCCTTAGGAAGTAAAAAATTATGATCAATGTTTCCAAAAAAATTGCCTAAAAAATTAATTTTAGACAATTTTTCAATTTATAAATTAAAGCTATTCGCTTACTTTTTTAAAGTCACTTCAGTACGTCTGTTGTTATGACGGCCTGCAGCAGTATTGTTAGTGTCAATTGGTTTGCTTTCTCCAAAACCTACAGTTGTCAATCTATCAGCATTGATACCATTTGAGATTAAATAATCTCTTACAGCAGCAGCTCTTCTTTCAGACAGTAATTGGTTTGATTTATCAGAACCAACGCTATCAGTATGACCAGCAATTACAAAATCAGCTTGTGGATAATCTTTAAATATCGCAGTCATTGCTTTTAAGATATCAATAGATTCTTTGTGGAAAGTTGCTTTTCCTGTATCAAACAAGATAGTTCTTGCATACTCATTCAATGTTGCCATAACCTCAACAGTTGGGGCTATCGGACAACCATTATTTGAAGCTGGACCTGCAACAGTTGGACATTTGTCAACATTATCAGTTACGCCATCTCCGTCAGTATCTGGCCAAGGACAGCCTTTGTTGTCTGCCGGACCGGCAACAGTTGGACAAGCATCGTCTTTATCAACAACACCATCTCCGTCAGTATCTGGACAACCTTTGTTTGCTTTGGTTCCTTTTTCATTTGGACAAGCATCATCTTTATCGGCAATTCCGTCACCATCAGCATCCGGACAACCATTTAAAGCTGCCAAACCTGCTACGGTAGGACAATCGTCTTTAGAATCAACAACACCATCACCATCAGTATCAGGACAACCATTAAAAGCAGCCAATCCGAAAACATCTGGACAAGCATCATCTTTGTCATAAATACCGTCACCATCTGTGTCAGTTCCTCCAAATTTTAAAACAATTCCAACAGAATGTTGAAAATGTTGTAAAATATTTACGTTGTCAAAAACATGTTTGTATTTTGACTCAACATTTAATCCAATATTGTCACTGAACCAAATATTTAATCCACCACCACCATTTACGGTACCTGTTCCAAATTCATCCAACCAAGTGTAACCACCACCAACTAAAACATAAGGATCAAACCAAGAACTTTGGCCAATAATGTTGTTAAGGTCATACTTTAAAGCACCATCCAATCCATAATAAGTTAAATCGCTAACACTATTGTCACCCATTTTAGTTATTCTGTTTAATGAACCTGCCGCTTCAAGCGTAAAGCCATCAGCTAAATATTTACCAACAGTAATTTTTGATACTGCAGGAAGAATATTGTAATGGTCTCCTGCATTAAAAAACTCGTCAAACCAAGCTCCATATCCGCCATTTGGGATATCTACATTGGTTGGGTAAAAATCTACTGCGTTTACACCAATGCCAATAGCCCAAGGATTATTTTTGTCTTGTGCGTTCACATTGCTTAAACCAGTAACTAGAATTAAAGCCAACAAGGCCACTTTTACATGTTTCATTTTAAGTAAGTTTAAATTTAATGTTCTTTTTTGCAATAAGGAAAGTCTGTAACACTCTCCCTTTTATCAAACAAAAATACAAAAATATATTGAAATCAATGATTTTTTGTAACTTTTCTATATAACCTTAAGTTTTTTGCCCACTCTAATGAATGCATTCAAAGCTTTCTCCAAGTGTTTTTCACTATGAGCGGCAGATAATTGCACTCTAATTCTTGCTTTCTCTTTTGGTACAACCGGATAAAAGAAACCGATTACATATATACCTTCTGCCAACAACATATTGGCCATGTCTTGCGATAACTTGGCATCATAAAGCATTACCGGAACAATGGCTGAATCTCCTTTTATGATATCAAATCCCGCTTTGGTCATTCCTTCTTTGAAGTAGTTTGTATTCCATGCTAATTTATCTCTTAAGCTGGTGTCGTTTGAAATCATTTCGAATACTTTTAAGGATGCGCCCACAATTGCAGGAGCCAATGAGTTTGAAAACAAGTAAGGTCTTGAGCGCTGACGCAACAATTCTATAATTTCCTTTTTCCCGGTTGTATAACCGCCCATGGCGCCGCCCAAAGCTTTTCCAAGCGTTCCCGTAATAATGTCAACCCTGCCCATTACGTTTTTAAGCTCTAAAGTTCCTCTTCCGGTTTTTCCGATAAAACCCGCGGCGTGACATTCATCAACCATCACCAGTGCATCATATTTATCGGCCAAATCACAAATTTTATCAAGTTTCGCAACAATTCCGTCCATTGAAAAAACGCCATCGGTCACTATGAGTTTAAATCGATGATTTTTTTTATTGGCTTCAATTAGTTGTTGTTCCAAGGAATCCATGTCGTTATTTTCATAGCGATATCGCGCAGCTTTGCACAAACGAACGCCATCAATAATGGAAGCATGGTTTAAAGAATCCGAAATTATGGCGTCTTCCTCCGATAAAAGCGGTTCAAAAATTCCGCCATTCGCATCAAAAGCGGCAGCATATAAAATAGTGTCATCTGTTTTATAAAATTCGGCAATTTTTTGCTCCAGTTGTTTGTGAATATCTTGTGTTCCGCAAATAAAACGCACCGATGACATCCCAAATCCGTGACTATCCAAAGTGTCTTTTGCGGCTTGAATAACTTCTGGATTGTTTGACAATCCCAAATAATTATTGGCGCAAAAATTTATCACTTCTTGTCCCGTGCTGATTTTTATGACCGCATCTTGTGACGATATAATCACGCGTTCAGATTTATATAAGCCTGCTTCTTTTATTTCTTGCAGTTCCTTTTGTAAGTGTTGTTGAATTTTGCCGTACATGTTGTTTATTTTTTTACAAATTTATGTTAAACTTCCTCAATTAAAATTTCATCAGTAATATAGATCAATAATTTTTTTTCAACGTTGAAATTTAAATTTTCCAACGCCATTGCATAAGTATTTATTTGGTGGCGATGTTTCTCCTCCTGTTTTCCTGTTTTATAATCAATGATGGTGACTTTATTGCCGTCAAAAATCAATCGATCCGGAATTAGGATTTGCTTTTCTAAAGTCAATATTTCCCGCTCGGTGAAAACTGGATTATTTTGCTCAAAATAAAGAGAAAGATGTTCGTGATTGATGATTTTTTTTAAAATAACACCCAGTATATTTTGTTCTTCAATGGTAATTTTACCTTTAAACAAATACTGATTCATCACTTCATCAATGTCGTTCTTTGTTTTGATTTTGGATAACATTTCATGCAGTAAATTTCCATAAACAATGGCTTTTCCCTGATCAGAATCCCAAAGCAATGAGGAATTGGCCACAATTGAAATCTGGTGGTTTTTCCACGAATTACCAATAAAACTTTGCTGAATTGTGGTGTTACTTTCTTCTTTTTTTGAAAAAGGCAATCGCTTCGGATTTCCAAAACTGTACTCCTTTTTTTCAGAATTCCACAATGCAATCTTCTTCAAATATTGTATGAACAAATCCGAAGTGTTTTTTATGGTATCTAAATCTTTACCGCCGGTTTTATCTTCAGTAATAACGTACAATTGCTCCACTGCCCGTGTTAATGTTACGTATAACAAGTTAAAATTGTCCAGTTCCAATTCTTCCCTTCGCTGGTCAAATAGCTGTTTTCCCTGATCGCCCAAGTAATTTAATTTGTCGCCATAATTTAGAAAAACCTGCTTAATATCGCCCAATTGGTCGTCCTTATACCAAACCTTCGGGTTTATTTGTCGGTACACATCAATGTCATACGGGAAAATAACCACAGGAAATTCCAATCCCTTTGCTTTATGGATGGTCATTATTCTCACAGCATTTTCGGCTTCCGGCGCCACAATGCTAAACTTGTCTTTTTTTAATTCCCAGAATTCCAAAAATGCGCCAACGGAAACCTGTTTCTTTTGCTGAAACTCAAAAACAGCATCCAAGAAAAATTGAATGTTAGAATCGGATTCCTGAGCCAATTTGAAACTTCTTATGATGTATTCTATGCTTTCATAAAACGGCATCTGATGAAATTCATTCACATTAAAATGAAGTTCGTATTTTTTTAATCCTTCAAAAAATTCGATGGTTGATAAACGAATAAACCGACTTAAAAATATGTGCTTTTCTTCTTCTAAGTTAAAAAATTCGTGTAAAAAGTACAATAATTTGATTTTATATTCTTTGTATGACGGATTTTCAATCACATACAATAGGTTGATAATGAAGGTTACTTTTTCATTATTTTTTAACAGCAAGGTTTCAGATGAAATGATTTCGATGCCGTTTTCCGACAAATATTTTGCCACGGCAATTCCTTGGTCTTTTTTCCGTACCAACACACAAACCTCATTCTTTTTAAAAGAAGGGTCTAAATTTTGAATAATTTCCGCCACTTTTTTTGGATAAACCAGCGTTTTATCTTCTTCTTCCTCGTCTTTCTCCACAAATGAAATTTGTACATAACCGCCAGTTTTCTTGTTGAATTTTTGGCTGTTTCCTTCAAAAAACAAATTTTGATGACTTGTGTTGGTTAAAAATTGGGAACTGTTTTTAAAAAAGGCGTTGTTAAAATTGATGATTTCAGAGTAACTTCTGAAATTCGTTTCCAAACTGCACAATCCTTTTTCAACGTAAAACGGATTGTTGCTTTTGTTTTTTTCTTCGGAAGAAAGCGCTATAAACTGCTCCGATTTTCCGCCTCTCCAGCGGTAAATGGATTGTTTGGCGTCGCCAACAAGCATCAATTTCCCTTGCTCGCCCATTTCATTTTCCGAAGAAATTGCGTGATCTATCAGCGGAATTAAATTTTGCCACTGCAATTGTGAAGTATCCTGCATTTCATCAATAAAATAATAGCGAAATTTTTCGCCTATCCGTTCATAAATAAAAGGCGCGGGCTCATTTTTTATGGTGTCGCCAATAAGTTGGTTAAATTCCGCATTCAACAAAATGTTATTTTCAGCCTTTATTTCTTGCAGCGCATTGTTTATGTAATTTAAAACCGCCAAAGGAATTAAACTTTCCATAATTAAATTATTCAACAAATAACGGGGATACTTTTGCTCATATAATCTTTTGGATTCATAGTACAAATCCTTTAAATTCAGGGCAATATTTTCAATAATTTGCTTAGAAGATGCGCTGCATTTTGCTGAGCATAAATTTTTATCTTCTTCAATAGTGGTGTTCAGCCTTCCTTCAAATTTTAAATCGCCTGCTTTTAAGTATTTTAGTTTGGTGAGTTTTATAAAATGTTTTGGAAATTCACCCGTATAACCAAAATCGCTATGTTCAAGTCCGTTTTCACCAATAATTTGTAACGCTTTTTCGCCTATCCTCACAAATTCAGCTTCAAGCAGTTTGTTTTCCTTTTGAAGTTTTTCATTCAAAAGATTAAATTCATCAATGGAAATTTTTTGGAGCAATTTTAAATTCGACGCATCGGTTTCATTCAAAATAATTTTGGCAAATGATTTCAATTCCAAAGAAATATCCCATGCTTTATCATCTTCCAGTTTTTGGAGCGAATAATTCACCAGCAAATCGGTCAATTTTTTGTCGCTTCCAATTTTGGAAATCACCACGTCAACAGCTTCGTTTAACAGACTTTCAGCGTCCATTTCAACTTCAAAATTTAAAGGAAGATGCAAATCGTACGCAAAAGTGCGTATTAATTTATGGGTAAAACTGTCGATGGTCATAATGCCAAATGCGGAATAATTTTGCAATAGGGCGCTTAAAATAGCTTTCGATCTGCTAAAAATAACGGATTCGGTTAAATTGGTTTCCTTGCAAATTACGGCAAGCAGATCATTTTTTTCTGCCTTGGAAAACGCATTTAAATTCTCAATCACGCGCGCTTTCATTTCACCGGCGGCCTTGTTGGTAAAGGTTACTGCTAAAATTTGCTGAAATTTATAAGTATTGTCGCTTGTTAAAAGAATTTTTAAATATTCTTTAACCAAGGTAAATGTTTTTCCGCTGCCTGCAGATGCGCTATATACTTGAAAGGAAGTTGCTTTTTGCACGTGTAATTTTTATCGCAAATTACCATTTTAAACACAAAAAGCCGAACAAAATGTTCGGCTTTTTGACATTTTATGAACTTTTTAAATTCTATTCACCCTTTTTATGGCTTTTGAAAAATCTTCCAAATCGTTGTTATTTAAAATCAAATGAATGGCTTCGTTAGTTACTTTTTCAGCATTGTCCAGAGGGAAACCAAGTCCAATCACCAATTTTTTCAGCACTTCAGCTTCTGCTTTGGAAGCCTCGCCATCAGCAAATACCATCGTTGCCAAATCGTACAAATGCTCAATCCGTTCATCGTAACTGTGAGGTGTTCCTTGCGAGTATTCGTTAGGATTCTCCAATATTTCCTTGTATTTTTCGTCTAAAATGTGAAATCTTCTGGCGAGTCGTTTTAATAATTTTTCTTCGCCTTCAGTAATGATGTCATCAGCCAAAGCCAACCTTACAATGCTTGCAAAATGTGCAATATTTCTTTTTTGTTCCCCACTTAAATTATAATCTGATAATGCCATATTTCTAATTTTTAACAGCAAATATACTTAAACCCACAAAATATTCATTGCTTATAAAATTAAGATCCGTGTTTTATCGGATTCACCTTTTTTATGGCTTTTTTAAAATCCTCAACATCAGGTTCTTTTAAAAAGAATTTAATGGCTTCTTTCACAATTTCTCTGACATTTTCTACGGGAAATCCCAAACCAATAGCAACCCTGTCCATTGTTGACGTTTTATCAATGGTCGGATTTCTGTCCAAAAACAGCATTTTTGTTAAATCATATAAGCGCTCCAAACGTTCATCATAGCTATCGGGTGAAATTGCCTCAAAATTGGAAGGATTTTTCAAAATAGCGTCAAACTCACTTTTGGTAATATCTAATCTGATTGCCAATCTTTCCAATAATTTAAATTCTGCATCATTTATTCTTTGGTCATGCAATGCTAGTTTTACAATAGAAGCAAAGTGCCCTTTATTTTGCTCATGCAATCTGGTGGTGTATAAATCTGAAATTGACATAACGGTTCCTGTTTTATTTATTCCCAATAAATTTAATAATTTTTCCTGAATTTTTCCTCATTTTTTTTAAAATGCTACCTTTGGCAAAATTTGCAAATTTGAGCAAACAAGCTATTGTTAAAATTTACGAACAAATTGTTGAAGAAAAACAGTTGGTTCAGTTACTCTTAAAGGAACATCACCATTTTCAAATTTCGAATTTGGTCGGATCTTCATTGTCTTTTGTGATTGCTGAAAGTTTTAAAAAAGTTGAAAAACCATTTTTATTAATATTTAATGATAAGGAAGAAGCTGCCTATTATTTAAACGATTTGGAGCAACTTTTAACCGATAAAGATGTGCTTTTTTATCCGGGTTCCTATCGCAGGCCATATCAAATTGAAGAAACTGACAACGCCAATGTATTGTTGCGTTCAGAAGTTTTAAACCGCATAAATTCGCGCAAAAAACCAGCAATTATTGTCACATATCCTGAAGCGCTTTTTGAACAGGTGGTCACCAAAGCCGAATTGAACAGAAATACCTTAAAAATTGGAGTCAACGATAAATTGAGTCTCGATTTTGTGAATGAAGTGCTGTTTGAATACCATTTTAACAGGGTTGATTTTGTGAGTGAGCCGGGAGAATTCTCTGTAAGAGGCGGAATTATTGACGTATTTTCTTTTTCAAATGATGAACCTTATCGGATCGAATTTTTTGATGATGAAGTGGAAAGCATCCGAACTTTTGATGTTGAAACACAACTTTCAACCGAAAAGATCAATAAAATCAGCATTATGCCCAATGTTGAAAATAAAGCGCTGACGGAAAAACGCGACAGCTTTTTAAAATATATTTCTGATAAAACGGCGGTTTTTACCAAAGATTTAAACCTGATTTATAATACCTTGGACAATCTCTTCGGCAAAGCGGAAACTGCTTTTAAAGATTTAAATTCGGCTTTAAATCACGCAAAACCAAACGAACTTTTTTGTGACGGTGACCTCATAAAAAAACAATTACTAGATTTTTCTTTGGTTGAAATTGTGAATGCAAGGATTTCTCAGGATGATTCAAAAACGAATGAAAAGATGCTGAAACAAGTTCAGCATGATGTTATCGTTTTCAACACAAAACCGCAGCCTTCATTCAACAAACAATTCGATTTGCTGATTGAAAATTTTCATCAGAATAGCGAAAACGGATTTTCAAATTACCTGTTTTGCGATTCTCAAAAACAAGCAGATCGTTTTCACGATATTTTTAGCGATCTGGATAAGGAATTGGAATATACAACGCTTGTTTTCCCCTTGTTTCAAGGATTTATTGATGAAGAAAATAAATTGGTTTGTTATACCGATCACCAAATTTTTGAACGTTATCACAAGTTCCGCCTAAAAAACGGCTACGCAAAAAAACAGACGATCACCTTAAAAGAATTGACCAATCTTGAAGTTGGCGATTATGTAACGCATATCGATCACGGTATCGGAAAATTTGGCGGACTTCAAAAAATTGATGTTGAAGGCAAACAACAGGAAGCCATTAAGTTAATTTATGGCGATCGCGATATTTTATACATCAGCATTCATTCGCTCCATAAAATTTCAAAATACAACGGTAAAGACGGCACGGCTCCCAAATTGCATAAATTAGGTTCGGGCGCCTGGAAAGCTTTAAAACAAAAAACCAAATCGCGCATTAGGCACATTGCCTTCAATTTGATTGAATTGTACGCGAAACGAAAAATGCAAAAAGGTTTTCAATTTCGTCCTGACAGTTATTTACAGCACGAACTTGAAGCCAGCTTTTTGTACGAAGACACGCCAGATCAGTCTTCTTCAACCCAAGATGTGAAAAATGATATGGAAAATGAAATGCCTATGGACCGTTTGGTTTGTGGCGATGTGGGCTTCGGAAAAACAGAAATTGCCATCAGGGCGGCTTTTAAAGCTGTGGATAATGGCAAACAAGTAGCCATTTTGGTGCCAACCACCATTTTAGCGTTTCAGCATTTTAAAACCTTCAGCGAACGATTAAAAGATTTTCCTGTAACTGTGGAATACTTAAATCGATTTAGAACAGCAACACAGCGAAAAGCTGTTTTAAAAGGTTTGGAAGATGGTTCTGTTGATATTGTGATCGGAACGCACCAATTGACAAATTCTGTCATAAAATATAAAGATTTAGGCTTGTTGATTGTTGATGAAGAACAAAAATTTGGTGTGGCCGTAAAAGATAAACTGAAAACTTTAAAAGAAAATATTGACACATTAACGCTCACCGCAACGCCGATTCCGAGAACCTTGCAGTTTTCGTTGATGGCAGCGCGCGATTTATCGGTCATAAATACCCCGCCGCCGAACAGGGTTCCTATTGAAAGCAATGTGATTCGTTTTAGCGAAGAGGTGATTCGCGATGCGATTCGCTATGAAATTCAGCGGGGCGGACAAGTATTTTTTATTCATAACCGCATAGAAAATATCAAAGAAGTTGCAGGAATGCTGCAGCGATTGGTTCCCGACGCTAAAATTGGCATCGGTCACGGACAAATGGACGGCAAAAAACTGGAAGGTTTGATGCTTGGTTTTATCAACAATGAGTTTGATGTGCTGGTTTCCACCACCATCGTTGAAAGCGGTTTGGACGTGCCAAATGCAAACACCATTTTCATCAACAACGCCAACAATTTCGGCTTGTCTGATCTGCACCAAATGCGCGGACGTGTTGGACGTTCGAACAAAAAAGCATTTTGTTATTTTATTACGCCGCCTTATCATATGATGACCGATGATGCCCGAAAACGCATTCAGGCCATTGAATTGTTTACCGATTTGGGCAGCGGCATTCAAATTGCCATGAAAGATTTGGAAATTCGGGGTGCAGGTGATTTATTGGGCGGTGAACAAAGCGGATTCATCAATGATATCGGTTTTGAAACCTATCAAAAAATATTGAATGAAACCATTGAAGAATTGAAGGAAAATGAGTTTAAGGAATTGTATAAGGACAGTGACGAAAAACCAAAAGATTATGTAAAAGACATTCAGATTAATACCGATTTTGAAATTCTTTTTCCGGACGATTACATCAACGTAATTTCTGAACGCTTAAATTTATACACCAAATTAAGCGAACTTAAAACAGAAGAAGAATTGCAAAAATTTGAATTTGAATTGATTGACCGTTTCGGTGAATTTCCTTTTCAAGTGGCCGATTTGCTGAACAGTGTTCGCATAAAATGGATTGCAAAATCATTAGGGCTTGAGCGCATTATTCTCAAAAAACAGAAAATGATCGGTTACTTTGTTTCCAATCAGCAAAGTTCATTTTATCAAACCCCTGTTTTTTCAAAAATTTTGGAATTTGTTCAGCAAAATCCACTCGGCTGTACAATGAAAGAAAAAGAAACAAAAAACGGATTGCGATTGTTGCTGACTTTTGATAAAATTACCTCAGTAAACAAAGCACTGGCGATGCTTCAAAAAATTTAAACATTGAAAAATCAACACTTAAAACACGTTATAGAACTTAATATTGCAGTGCTTTTAATTAGCACTTCAGGTGTTTTGGGTCGGTTTATTTCTATGCCGCCACCTGTTACCATTTGGTTTCGCTGTGTTTTTGCCGCTTTAATTTTGGGTGGCTATTGCTGGCATCAAAAAATTGACTTAAAAATTTATGGCAAAAGAGACTTTAAAGCCATTTTATTGAGTTCTTTTTTTATGGGCGCCCATTGGGTTACCTATTTTTATGCGCTTCATCTTTCAAGTGTTGCCATTGGAATGCTGAGTTTATTCACGTATCCGGTAATTACCGCTTTGCTTGAACCATTATTTTTTAAGACAAAGTTGAATAAAATGCATATTTTATTGGGAATTATTGCCTTGATCGGTATATATTTTTTAGCACCCGAATTCAATTTGGAAAGCAATCTTACAAAAGGCGTACTTTTTGGATTGCTGTCTTCCGTATTTTATGCCCTAAGAAATATTATGATGAAACAAAAAGTTGCCCAATACCAAGGCTCAATGCTGATGTTTTATCAACTTGTCATTATTTCATTAATCTTATGGCCAGTGCTTTTTGTCTTTGAAACACAGCCAACCTCAGAAGATTGGATGGCTTTAATCACTTTAGCCTTACTGACAACAGCGGTTGGACATACGCTTTTTGTAATGAGTTTTAAAAATTTTTCTATAAGTACCGCAAGTATTATGAGTAGTATTCAACCGGTTTATGGCGTTTTATTTGGCCTATTTTTGCTGAATGAAATTCCTTCAGAAAACACGCTGATTGGCGGATTCCTGATTCTAACCACAGTAGTTATAGAAAGTATTCAATCAAACAGAAAAAAATAATATGGAATTTTTTAGAATTATTGACAAACAATCTAACGAAGAGCAACTTCAAAACAAGATACATCCAAAAAGTTTAGAAGAATTTACGGAATCGATGCTGTTTCTGGAAAGTCTTGAAAACAATTTTATAGGTTTAACACTTTGGGGCGAATTCAATATCAGTTACAATAAAATAAATGGAGGTGTTCGTTTTGCTTTACTGGATTGTCCGAATGCATTATCGTGGACAATTACTGCCGGTTTTCCTCCTGAAAAAGATAAAATAGTTTTGCATTGCACCATAAACAGGAGAGAAAAACCTATCGAATTTATTGAAGAAATTGAGGAATTTATGGATGAATGGGAAAAAGGTTTAAAACGAGAATTTTAAAAATGATGATGAATATTTTAATTTTTAAATACCAATTAATAGCAAGCCTATTAAATTATTTTATCTAAAAAGTTTTTATCCTAATTATGAGATTTTTTTTAGTTTGCTGTAAAAACATAAAAAAGGACGAAAATTTATGAAAATACCAATAAGAGTAGTATCTTCGCTGATAATATATTATGAACTAATAAAAATTTACTGATGAAAAAAATTATTTTAAGCATAATGCTATTATGCATTATATCTTTAAACGCTCAGGAAAAGAATTACAATCAGTGGTCTGTTGAGGCAGAAGCCGGTGTTCACAAACCAGCCAATCCTTTTAGTCTAGGGTACTACACATCAACTCCAAGCTTATGGCAAGGTGGTCTTGGTGTACGTTACATGTTCAATGATAAATTTGGTGTTAAGTTGGATGCCGGATATAACAGTATTGAAAATGACGATGATAGTCAAGCCTTTGAAACCAAATATTTCAGAACCAGCTTACAGGGTGTCGTAAATATGGGAAATGTGCTTAATTTTAAAAGTTGGACCAACACTATCAATCTGTTGGCTCACGGTGGTATGGGATATTCTGTTAATACGCCTAAATCTCCAAACGATTTTGACG
>JAVVEF010000047.1:18922-20151 GCA_032251275.1 Lutibacter sp. | reverse complement strand
ATTTTCCCCATGGACAGCACTCCTTGTCCACCAAAACCTGCGATAATAATTTCTTCTGTCATTGTTTTATTTTTTTAAGATACCATCAACTTTTATATCACCAAGCGGAAAGTATGGAAACATATTTTCTTCCATCCAAATATTTGACTCATTTGGGTTCATTTTCCAACCAGAGTTGCAGTTAGACACAATTTCAATAAACGAAAGTCCTTTTCCCAATCGGGTATTTTCAAACGCTTTTTGAATTGCTTTTTTGGCTTTACGGGCGTGTTTGTGTGTATGGACTGCGTGACGCGTTACGTAATAAACACCGGGAAGATTGGCAATTAATTCTGTCATTTTCAAGGGAGAACCCATCGTTTCAATGTCTCTTCCGTAAGGTGATGTGGAAGATTTCATTCCTGCCAAAGTTGTTGGCGCCATTTGTCCGCCGGTCATTCCGTAAATACCATTATTCACAAAAATAATGACAATATTTTCGCCTCTATTGCAAGCGTGAATGGTTTCGGCAGTTCCAATTGCGGCCAAATCGCCGTCGCCTTGGTAGGTGAACACATATTTTTCCGGCCAAAGCCTTGAAATGGCTGTCGCCACTGCCGGCGCGCGTCCGTGTGCGGCCTGTGTCATATCGATATTCATAAAATCATAAGCCAAAACAGAACAGCCAACCGGTGCAACACCGATAACATCTTCTGAAATGCCCATTTCATCAATGACTTCCATCGTTAAATTGTGCGCAGTGCCATGACCACATCCCGGACAATAAGACAGGGCATTGTTGGTCATAAATTTTGTTTTACAGAATACTTGATTCTCTGGTCTTATGATGTCTGATACTTCCATTTTTAATAATTTTTTGTTCTAAAGCTTCTAAAATTTCTTCTGGTGTATGGATAATTCCCCCGGTTCTTCCAAAATGTTCAACGGGTACTTTAAATTCAACAGAAAGTCGAACATCTTCTACCATTTGACCTGCATTTAATTCAACGCTTAAAATTCCTTTTACCTGATCGGCCAAATCGAAAAGTGCTTTTTTCGGATAAGGAAATAAAGTAATCGGTCTTAATAAACCAACTTTTATGCCTTTTGCTCTTCCCAATTCAACGGCTTTTTGCGAAATTCGTGCACTTGAACCGTAAGCAACGATTAAATATTCAGCATCGTCGCAGTTTATTTTTTCAAAACGCAAGTCCTCTTTTTCCATTTGTTCGTATTTTTTCATCAACCTG
>JAVVEF010000047.1:0-18822 GCA_032251275.1 Lutibacter sp. | reverse complement strand
AAATAACCATCAACTCCAGCCCTAATTGCAGCTTCTGCCAATGCTTCGTTACCTTTCATTAATTTTAATTCTGACATTCTACGCAATGTTTTAAATGTTATACTGAAACTTTTACTCGGTATATTGAGATTGCTCTGTCTGGGCATACAATACCGCAGTTTGTGCAGCCGGTGCAGGCTTCAGGGTTTTTCATATAAGCATAGTGATAGCCTTTTCTGTTCACGTCTGTTGACATGCCAATCACGTCTTCCGGACAAACAGGAATACAGACTTCGCAACCTTTGCAGGTTTGTGTGTCAACAACGATAGCTCCTTTTACTTTTGCCATATCAATAAATTTATATATGATTACTATACTGTTATTTTATTATTCTCAAAGATATAGGTTATTTATTGTAAAAAGAATGACAAATATCAATAGCTGACCATTGTCATATTTTTTTTTTGAATTTTTTAGGGAATGTGTGAATATAAAAAAACACCTGAGCAGGTGTTTTTATTGAAAATTTACAAAATGTAATCTGTGTTACATTAATACAATGATTAATTTGTGTAACATTAGTATAATGGTTTGTATTTTGTTGGATTTACCTCATTCATAATACTATAAATGGTCTCAAAAATATCTTCTTCATTTGGTTTTGAAAAATAATCGCCGTCAGTTCCGTAAGCTGCTCTGTGAGGTTTTGCCGTTAAGGTAACAGGTTTACTGTCTAAGTATTCGTAGGCATTTTGTTTTTCCAGAATTTCATTCAATAGATAAGCGGAAGCACCTCCGGGAACATCTTCATCAATAATAATAAGGCGGTTTGTTTTTTGGATGCTTTTCACCACATCTTTGTTGGTGTCAAACGGTAACAGACTTTGGACATCTATAATTTCAATATCAATATCAACCTGTTTTAAACTGTTTACGGCATCTTCCACCAATTTTAATGTAGAACCATAAGAAACTACGGTAATATCGGTTCCTGTTTTAATGGTTTCAACAACACCGATGGGGGTTTTAAATTCGCCTAAATTGTTGGGAAATTTTTCTTTAAGTCGGTAGCCGTTTAAATTTTCAACAATTAAAGCGGGTTCATCGCATTCTAATAAGGTATTGTAAAATCCGGCGGCTTTTGTCATATTTCTTGGAACCAAAATATTCATTCCCAGTAACAAATGCACAATCGCGCCCATCGGTGATCCGGAATGCCAGATTCCTTCCAAACGGTGACCACGGGTTCTAACAATTAACGGCGCTTTTTGTTTTCCAACGGTTCTGTAATGCAGCGTCGCCAAATCGTCACTCAATATTTGAATGGCGTATAATAAATAATCCAGATATTGAATTTCGGCAATCGGACGTAATCCTCTTAGCGCCATTCCAATTCCTTGCCCTATAATGGTCGCTTCCCTAATGCCGGTATCTGCAACACGAAGTTTTCCGTATTTCTCCTGAAGTCCTACAAGTCCCTGATTTACGTCACCGATATTTCCTGCATCTTCTCCAAAAATGAACAAATCGTTGTATTTTGAAAATAGGACGTCAAAGTTGTCTTTTATAATAATTCTTCCGTCAACCATTTCGGCATTTGCATCATAAGTTGGTAAAACTTCTTTTACGTGACTCACTTTTTTATCGCTTTGGCTGTATAAGTAGGAGCTGTAGTTTTGTTGTTCTTTTTTTAAATAACTGACTATCCAATGTTGCAGTTGCATTTTTTCTGCAGATTTTTCTTCTCTCACATAAACAATGGCTTTACGCGCAGCAACCAAAAGATCTTTTCTTGAAGTGTCCAAAACAGCGGCCAAATCGTTTTTTAATTTAATGATAAAGGGTTTGTTATGGCTTTTTGTTGAAAGATTTTCCAGCAATTGCAACACTTTGGCTTTTTCTTCTTTTACAGGATTCAAAAAAGCGTTCCAGGCGTCTCTTCTGGCTTGATTAACCTCTTTTTTTGCTTCTTTTTCAATGAGAATCAATTCTTCTTCGGATTCTACAAATCGAAGCAAGTTATTGTTGCTGTCTTTTAATTCGAATTCAATAATCCAGTCGCGCATTTTGGCCAGACAGTCGTTTTGTTTTTCCCAAATTAAGCGTTCTTTAGATTTGTAGCGTTCGTGTGAACCTGAAGTTGAATGGCCTTGAGGTTGTGTTAAGTCTTTTACGTGAATTAAAACAGGCACGTGTTCTTCCCGGGCAATTTTTGCCGCTTTATTGTAAACGGAAATCAATTGCGGATAATCCCAGCCTTTTACCACAAAAATTTCAAATCCTTCCGCATTTTCATCCCTTTGAAAACCTTTTAAGATCTCTGAAATACTTTCTTTGGTTGTTTGATACTTTGCCGGAACAGAAATGCCATAATCATCATCCCAAACACTTATAATCATTGGAACCTGTAAAACTCCTGCGGCATTTATGGTTTCAAAAAACAGTCCTTCTGAAGTGCTTGCGTTACCGATAGTTCCCCAGGAAATTTCATTTCCATTGTTAGAAAATTTTGGTTTTTTTAACTCAGGAATATTTCGGAAGATTTTTGATGTATGGGCAATTCCGAGCATTCTTGGCATTTGGCCTGCAGTTGGGGAAATATCACCGGTTGAATTGTATTGATCTGTCAGGTTTTTAAAATGACCGTTTTCATCCAAACTATGTGTTGCAAAATGACCGCCCATTTGTCGGCCACCCGACATAGGTTCAGCATTTATATCGGCATGTGCATAGAGTCCGGCAAAAAATTGTTGCGGCGTTAATTCGCCAATAGCCATCATAAAAGTTTGGTCTCGGTAATAACCCGACCTGAAATCGCCTTTTTTAAAGGCTTTTGCCATCGCTAGTTGCGGCACTTCTTTGCCATCGCCAAAAATTCCAAATTTTGCCTTTCCGGTTAATACTTCTCTACGGCCCAAGTAACTGCATTCCCTGCTTATTACGGCAATTTGGTAATCGCGTAAGACTTCTTTTTTAAATTGATTGAATGATAACTGTTCTTGGTTGGTGGATGAAGATTTTACCTGCATATTTTTGATTTTTTTTAGTAATGCAAAGTTACAAATTTAAATGGTATTTAAAATTGGGGTGAAAATGGGGCTATTATTAAATATTAGAAGTCAAATATCAAAAGTTTCAAGTTTAATGTTTCAAGTTTGAAAATTAGATAATTAACTTGAAACTAAAAAAACTTGAAACTCAATAAAATCCTCTTTTTGCGAAATTATATATTTTTTTAGGATTTAAAATAAGTACAAACCTAATTTTTGAGGAATAAGCTGGCTGGGTCAATTCCCATCCTAAATTGGAATAAAAAGGGAAATAGACTTCTAAAATATCTTGAATAAAGTTTAACCTGACACCGCTTTCATAAGCAAAATAAACGTTTTCATTTTTGTTTTTCACAAAACCGACGTCGTTATACACTTCAAGCCATCTCCACAATCCGACACTTGTATTTATGGTTGTTAACCATTGATTTGCATAAGCAACGGGAAGTTTCGATTTAAATCCACCTTCATTGATAATTATTTGCTGACTTAAAATACCGGTTGTTTCCGACCTTCCCAAATAATCGTACTGAAATAAATAATCGGATGGCCTATCCAACGCGAAACTAAAGAAATCTGTTTCGGTTTTATTGGACAAAAATGCACCCGCGAAAATTCTGAAATCAAATTGTCTGTTGGTGTCTGTTAACAGTCGGTAATGCCCCGTTGCAGAAACTTTACTAAATTTTTCGGCAATCTGCAACCCTGTTGAAAATCTAAAATCATCTATAATATTTGGCTTTGCGTAGCCATAGCTTATATTGAACACATTGTATTTGTTGGTTTCAATATGTTGAATTTGCGTTGGCGACTTTTCCCTGTCAACCATAACAAAGGAAGTAAGCAGCGCGCTGCTGGAAACGTCTCTCAAGCTTTTTCGTTTAAATTCTAGAAGCGCAAACGGCGTAAAAGTTGTATAAGAAAGGTTTTCTGCATAATGAAAAGTGCTGCCCGAAATTCCGGTAAGAAATCTATTTATACTTTTATTTTCCGGCAAGTATTCATAAAGCATAGAGAAAGACCCGGAAAAGGAATTGCTTTTTGTGCCATACGACGGTGTCATTTTATATTGAAAACTCTTGTTCAATAATGTTTTATTGGAAATTGATAATCCTAAAACCAATCCGTCATAATAATTATATCGGGCTTCAGGCGTATAGAAAATTTGATTGTAATAAGGGTTTTCTATATCTTTCATAAATTTTAACTGCACAGGCCTGTTAAATAACCTTTTGTCGGTGTCTTTCCAATTGTTTCTTAAATTATATTCCGGTAAATAAAATTCATGATTTAATGAAAGTTGTTCAAAACCATTTTTATAAATTGTAACTTTTTCCAATGAATCAATGCCAACAAGCCATTTTTTAAATTTAATTTCATTATTTTGAATTCCATACAACTGAATGGGTGCGGTAAAATTTCGTTTATTTAAAATGGTGATTTCAAGAGAATCATTTTTCTCAACTATTTTTTTGATGGTATAATCAACTTTTTTACTGGTATTTAAATAATCTGTTTTAAACCAGTCAATATCTTTAGGAGTATCAATTAAATTTAAAAACAAATCACTTTTGGCTTGTTTTCCGGAATATTTTTTAGAAAAATCCTTTATAACGCTTGCTATTGTGGCCTCCCCCAAATAATTTTCCAAATATCTAATACCTAAACCGGCCTTGTATTTGTTTACAATTTTTCTGTTGAAATTCGATAGGGAATCGGCAGGCGTTGTGAGTGATTGGTCTAAATTTTTTCGGGTGGCGAACTGATATACAAAAGCATATTTATCGTTAAAATCAATTTTGGCCAAGTTAAAGTTTTTTACACCCCAAAGTTTTGAAATATCACCAATAGCTTTTACTTCCGGATAATATTTTTCAACATATTTCATCATTAAATACGTTTGTAAACCATCTGCAAGCCAGGAATCTTCTCTTTGGTTAAACAAAAAAACGTTGTCTATATATTTTCTGCTTAAAATTTTAAATAATTGAATGTCAAATTCAAAAGTATCAGAGAAGGGTTTTAAGAATGTCGGCAATTGGTTAAATCCATAAACCGGATTTTTTTCATAATCAATTTTATTGATGAGAAGTTTTCTATGAGGATATGTCCCTAAATAAGATTCCAGAAAAGAAAGTTCCCTGTTGATGATTTCTGTTTTGATGACAGGGTGCAATTTTTTGGAATCGATGTTTGTAATTACGGAAACGGGTGTGGAATTATAAGTAACAAAATCATTTAACTTGTTAATATTCAATGCGATATCCTGTCTGTTGTTGCCCCTCAATTTATAACTGTTATAATTGGCCAGTGAATCAACTAAAACTGTTAAATCACTGTTTAACACGTAGTCTTTCGGCAATTTAATGTTGATGAGGTAATTTGTAAAATCGACATACAAATCATCCATATCCAAGTTATTTTGCAGTTGCCATTCTCCATCAAAAACTGCCGGAATTAAATACCAATACCTTAAATTATAGCCGGTTTTGCTCACGCCATAATTTGTAAACTTGTCATTGGGAATTTTTACGGTATAGGTCGCAATTATTTTTATGGATTCTTTCGGGTTTAATGATTGCTTCAGATTGATTTTTAAGATATCGGGATTTTTATCTGTAATTTCCCAAGTTATAAGATCATAATTTACAGAAATGCTATTTATTATTGAGTTTCCTCTGTGCTTTTCATTCGCAAAATGAAAGGATTTTGAATAATTTTCGATAAAACGGTTGGCCAACGGCGTGTTTTTATCCTTGAAAGCATTTGGCCAGTTATGAAAATAGACGGTGTTTAAAGTACTGTCGGATTTGTTATAAAAAATGATTTCCTGCTGTATTTTAAGTTCATTTGTTTGCGTATTTAAATCAGCAAGTATGGTGGTGCTGTTTGTTTGGGAATAAAGATTATTCAAACAAAGAATACCGGCTAAAAGTACTAAAAATAGGTATTTTTTCAAGGGTTCACTTAAAAATTAGGGCTTAAACTGTATTTTTTATAAAATGTATCTATCACTTCCAAAACTTCATCTTCCGTATCAACAATTGAAATTAAATTAAGGTCATCCAAACTGATGCTTCCTTCATTCACTAACGTATTTTTAATCCAGTCCATCAATCCAGACCAATATTTTGTTCCAACCAGGATGATTGGGAATTTACCAATTTTTTTTGTTTGAATCAAAGTTATAGCTTCAAAAAGTTCATCCATGGTTCCAAAACCTCCCGGCATTACCACAAATCCTTGGGAATATTTAATAAACATCACTTTACGAACAAAAAAGTAATCAAAATCTAAACTTTTATCGGAATCAATATATGGGTTGTCATGTTGCTCAAACGGCAACTCGATATTTAAGCCAACAGATGTTCCTTTGCCACGATGCGCGCCTCTATTTCCAGCTTCCATAATTCCGGGACCACCGCCCGTAACAATTCCGTAACCGTGCTTTGTTAAATTATATGCAATATTTTCTGCCAATATGTAATATTGATGGTCTTCTTTTGTGCGCGCAGAACCAAAAATGGTCACGCAAGGTCCAATTTTACTGAGTCGCTCAAATCCTTCAACAAACTCAGCCATAATTTTAAATATGGCCCAGGAATCGTTGGTTTTGATTTCATTCCACGTTTTCTGTTTGAATTTTTCTCTTATTTGTCTGTCCTCATTTGTCATAATTACGTTGCAATTTCTTTATTATTTGATAAAATTCCGAATTTTTTATGAAAACCTGCGGGCTAATTTAATTCTTTTTTTAAGAATTTGGCCGTATAGCTTTTTTTATGTCGACTTACTTCTTCCGGCGTTCCAAAACAGATGAGTTGTCCGCCTTTTTTTCCGCCTTCCATTCCAATATCAATAACATAGTCGGCAAGTTTTACGACATCTAAATTATGTTCTATAACGAGAATGGTGTTTCCTTTATTGGCTAATTTATTCAAAACTTCCATTAAAACACGAATGTCTTCAAAATGAAGTCCGGTTGTTGGCTCATCTAAAATATAAAAGGTATTTCCAGTGTCTTTTTTAGACAATTCTGAAGCCAGTTTTATGCGTTGCGCCTCGCCTCCGGAAAGTGTTGTGGATTGCTGTCCTAGTTTGATATAACTCAACCCAACGTCCTGGATTGTTTTTAGTTTTCTGTAAATTTTGGGAATGAGTTCAAAAAATGCCGTCGCTTCTTCAATAGTCATATTTAACACATCGGAAATTGATTTTCCTTTATATCTAATTTCCAGTGTTTCTCTGTTGAAGCGTTTTCCCTGACAGGTTTCACATTCCACATGAACGTCTGGCAAAAAGTTCATTTCTATCACCCGAACTCCACCGCCTTCGCAGGTTTCGCAGCGTCCGTCTTTTACGTTAAATGAAAATCGGCCTGGCTTGTAACCTCTAATCGCAGCTTCACTTGTTTTGGCAAACAAATCCCGTATTTCGCTAAAAACCCCAGTATAAGTAGCCGGATTTGAGCGTGGTGTTCTGCCAATTGGCGATTGGTCTATGGCAATTACTTTGTCGACGTGTTCCAATCCTTCAATGGATTTGTACGGCATCGGTTTTTTTACCCCGTTGTAAATATGTTCGTTTAATATCGGGTATAAAGTTTCGTTGATTAAGGTCGATTTTCCGCTGCCTGAAACGCCGGTCACGCAAATTAATTTTCCTAGCGGAAATTCTACGGTTATATTTTTCAAATTATTTCCGGTAGCGCCTTTTAAAACTATCTTATGTCCGTTTCCTTCACGTCGTTTTTTTGGAATTTCAATGGATTTTATGCCATTTAAATAATCTGCAGTCAACGTGTGGTGCCGTTTCAGTTCCTCAAAAGTTCCCTCGCTTACAATTTCTCCTCCATGAATGCCTGCGCCCGAACCAATATCGAGCACAAAATCGGCATGCTGAATCATTTCTTTGTCGTGTTCAACCACAATCACGGAGTTGCCGATATCTCGTAAATTCAACAAGGAATTTATTAATTTTTGGTTGTCGCGTTGGTGCAAACCGATGCTTGGCTCATCCAAAATATAAAGCACGCCAACCAGTTGGGAGCCAATTTGTGTGGCCAGCCTGATGCGTTGCGCTTCGCCACCCGACAATGATTTTGAGCTTCTGTCAAGGGTTAAATAATCCAAACCAACATCCAATAAAAACTGAATTCTTGTTCTTATTTCTTTGAGTATTTCCGCAGCAATTTTTAGTTGTTTTTCGGATAGTTTTTCTTCGATATTGGCAAACCAATTCGCAAGTTCGGTGATGTCAAATTGCGCCAATTCCGATATGTTTTTATCATTGACCTTAAAATATAAGGCTTCTTTTTTTAGCCGTTTTCCATCGCAGGTTTCGCAATTTATCTCGTCCATAAATTCTTTGGACCAGCGTTTTATGGAAGTAGAATCGCTTGTACTGTATTGATTTTCAATAAAATGAATAATTCCTTCAAAATCAATTTCATAAGTTCTGGTAATTCCGGCCGTTTTTGAAACAATGTCAAATTTTTCGCTTCCGCCATTTAAAATGATTTCCAAAGCTTCAGCAGGTATTTTTGAAATTGGATCGCTTAACTGAAAATGATATCGGTAGGCAATTAACTGAAGCTGTTTAAAAATCCAGCTGTTTTTTTGTTCACCGATGGGTTTAATTCCGCCATTTTTGATGGAAATTTTTGGATCCGGAATAATTTTTTTAATATTGACTCTATCAAGTTTTCCCAATCCGCTGCAAGTTTCACAAGCACCTTTTGGAGAATTGAAAGAAAAGGAATTTGGTTCGGGATTTGGGTAGGAAATTCCAGTTGTGGGACACATTAAATCGCTGCTAAAATAGCGCGGATTGTTGGTTTCATGTTCCAAAATCATCACCACATTGTCGCCCGAATATAAGGCCGTTGCAATGCTTTCTTCCACTCTTTTTTCTGAAGGTTCGTTTACCGTTAACCGGTCAATCACAATTTCAATATCGTGTGTTTTGTAACGGTCGAGGCGCATTCCTTTGGTAATTTCTATCAATTCGCCATCAACCCTCACACGCACAAAGCCTTGTTTTGAAATTTGTTCAAAAAGTTCTCTGTAATGCCCTTTTCTCGATTTAATGACAGGTGCCAAAATGACTATTTTTTTATCTTCAAATTCCTTTAAAATAAGTTCTTTTATTTGCACATCGGCATAACTTACCATTTTTTCGTTGGTATTGTAGGAATAGGCATCAGCGGCTCTGGCGTATAACAATCGCAAAAAATCGTAAATTTCTGTGATGGTTCCCACGGTGGAACGCGGACTTTTATTTGTTGTTTTTTGTTCGATGGAAATAACAGGGGAGAGACCATTAATTTTATCAACATCCGGACGTTCCAATCCGCCTAAAAATTGTCTGGCATACGCCGAAAAAGTTTCAATATACCTACGCTGGCCTTCAGCATAAATGGTGTCAAAAGCCAAAGACGATTTTCCACTGCCGCTTAAACCGGTAATTACCACCAATTTTTCTCGGGGAATACGAACGTCAATATTTTTTAAATTATGGACTCTCGCTCCCAAAACTTCAATATATTCTGTGTGTTTTGTCATTGGATTTTTGGAAAGTTGCAAAGTTAAAAAAATGTAGCTACAATTTTGGCATACAGTTACATCTTTATTTTGAAAATTAGTATATTGCGTAAAATTTACAGGCTATGGGTTGGATAGTTTCTTTGCGTCATTTTTTTGAAAAACACGGGTTTGCGGTTTCCTCGAGATTTGCAGATAAATTGGGGATTGATGTATCCAATGTGCGCATTTTTTTTATTTATATTTCCTTTATCACTTTGGGTTTTTCCTTCGGGATTTATTTAACGCTCGCTTTTTTATTGCGCCTGAAAGATATGGTTTACACCAAGAGAAAATCTGTTTTTGATCTATAAGAAGTATGATATTTAAAACAAAATTATATGTGTCAATCATATTTTTTATCTCTGTTGTTGCAATAGGCGTAATTGGTTATATGATTCTTTCCGCAGCCAACTTTTTGGATGCCTTGTATATGACCATTATTACAATGACAACGGTTGGTTTTGGTGAAATACATCCTTTAAATGAGCAGGAAAAGATTTTTACTATTTTTTTAATATTGCTTAGTATCGTTGTTTATGCTTACTCTGTGACTGCTTTATCTGAATATTTGGTAAATGGGAAACTTCTTCAACTTTTAAAATTAAGAAAAGTGCAACAAAAAATCCAAAATTTAAAAAACCATACCATAGTTTGTGGTTATGGGCGTAATGGCAAACAGGCCGTTATTAAATTAAAGAACTTTAATATGCCTTGCGTTGTTATTGAAAAAGACAAAGCCCTGATTGAGCAACTTGAGCGCGACAATATTTTGTATGTTGAAGGTGATGCCACCCAAGATGAATCTATACGAAAAGCGGCTGTGCACAATGCCAAAAGTTTAATTACGGCTTTGGCTTCTGATGCCGACAATTTGTTTGTGGTGCTGTCTGCAAGGCAGATGAATAAAGATATGATTATTATTAGCCGGGCTTCAAATGAATCATCGGTCAATAAATTGAAAATTGCCGGGGCAAACAATATTATCATGCCTGATAAAATTGGCGGAATGCATATGGCATCATTGGTAGTTACACCAGATTTGGTTGAGTTTGTGGAAAGATTAACCATACTTGATGAAGGTTCCACAAATTTAGAAGAAATACCAGTTAATGGTCTGGATCCTGAATTTTTGAATAAAACCATCAGAGATTTGGATTTAAGAAGAAGAACAGGCTGCTCTGTAATTGGTTTTAAAACCACAACCAATGAATATGTTGTAAATCCGGATGCAGAAACAAAATTAACAATGGGTTCCAATTTAATTGTGCTTGGCAGACCGAGCCAAATTAAAAAATTACGCGAAATATTATAATGTTCATTTATAGTTACTTAATAAAAAAAAATCAAGTTTAGGGCAAAAAATTTGTGGCAAGCTTTTTTTTTTAGCATCTTCGAGACTTTTAAGAGCGATTTTAACCAACTGACAAACTATGAATTCAAAATTTTTAATTCCTATACTGCTGCTATTTGCTTCGGCGGCATTTTCTCAAGATCTTACCGTAAATGAAAATATTGTAAATCCATCCAGTTTAATCAATGATGGAATTCTTGAAGTGAAAGTGCACGGCGGCACGCCACCTTACTCCTATAAATGGAGCAACCAAAGTTCTTCGCTAACTTCCAATAAAGCTTTCGGCTTGGTGGAAGGTGTTCCTTATAGTGTTGTGATAACGGATTCTATTGGAAATACAGTTACCAAAGAATACAAAGTACCAATGCAAAATATTTCCGAGCGATTTAACGGAACTTTCACGCCGGTTGTAAACGCCATTGCTATGGTGTTGTTTTGGGATCCTTTTTCCGCAGTGGGAATTTATGATCCGAATGTTTATGTGGATAAAAAAAACATTCCCATTCCCGGTTGGAGTCCTGGAATTAAGGGAGAATTTTTGATTAAAAAATGGCTAATTGAAGATGGCGCTAAAGTTAAGGAAGGTGATGCCATTGCCATTATTTCAAGAGGAGGAAGCGAAATAGTTGGAAGGGCTTTTGTGGGCGGTACTTTAAAACATCTGGCAAAAGAGGGCGGATCTATATACAATTCTGAAAAAAAAGGAGATATCATTGAGGAAGGAGCACATAATTATGCTGCAGTGGTTTATGACGAAAAAATCCCGTTGCTTCATCCAAATGGAGACCTCCAAAAAAAGAATATCCCTTTTATTGTGATATGGTTGTCTATTGGCGCGTTGTTTTTCACGATTCGAATGGGCTTTATAAATATCAAAGGATTTAAACACGCCATTGATTTGGCCCGCGGAAAATATGATGACCCTAACGCTCCTGGTCAGGTTACTCATTTTCAGGCACTTGCCACCGCGGTCTCTGGAACTGTTGGTTTGGGGAATATTGCCGGAGTTGCAGTTGCAATTTCTTTAGGTGGCGCCGGCGCAACTTTTTGGATTATCCTTGCCGGATTGCTGGGTATGTCTTCAAAATTTGTAGAGTGTACCTTGGGAGTAAAGTATAGAAATATAGCGCCTGACGGAAGGGTTTTTGGCGGTCCGATGAATTATTTGCGAAACGGATTGGAAAAACAAAATAAAAAGGTTTTGGGTAAAGTTTTAGCGGGTGTATTTGCTGTTTTATGTGTTGGCGCCTCCTTTGGTGGCGGTAATATGTTTCAGGCTAATCAGGCATTCGAAGCCGTTTCCGGACAAATTCCCGAACTAGCTGGCCACGGATTTTATTTTGGAATTATTATTTCTTTGCTTGTTGCCGCCGTTATTGTTGGCGGAATTAAAAGCATTGCCAAGGTTACCGAAAAAATAGTTCCCATCATGGCTTCCATTTATGTAGTTGCCTGTTTGGCGGTAATTTTTATCAATATAGAAAATATCGGACCGGCGTTTACGGCAATATTTGATGGTGCATTTAGCCCATCAGCCTTAAAAGGTGGTGTTATAGGCGTTTTGATTATAGGTTTTCAAAGAGCTGCTTTTTCTAATGAAGCAGGGGTTGGATCTGCAGCAATAGCACATAGTGTGGCAAAAACAAACAATCCGCCTTCTGAAGGATTTGTTTCCCTTTTAGAACCTTTTATTGATACTGTGGTGGTTTGTACCTTAACGGCATTGGTATTAATTTTTACCGGAAAACATGAAGTTGTTGGTATGGGCGGCGCACAATTAACTTCTGATGCTTTTGGAACCGTAATTTCCTGGTTCCCTTATGTATTGACTGTCGCCATATTTTTATTTGCTTTTTCTACCATGATTTCCTGGTCGTATTATGGAATGCGCGCCTGGTCTTATTTATTTGGAAAAAGTAAAAAAGCTGAAATGATTTATAAAATGTTCTTTTTAATATTTGTTGTTGTGGGTGCTTCCGTTAGTTTGGGCGCTGTTTTAGATTTTTCTGATATGATGATTCTTGCCATGGCGTTTCCAAATATCATCGGACTCTATATAATGTCTGGTGAAGTAAAATTTGATCTGGATGAATACTGGCGCAAACTGAAAGCCGGTGAACTTTACAAAGCCCAAAGGCTGGCAAAAAAATAATTTTAATTTTAAATGAAACTCATAAAATCCCATTTTAGGTACACTAAAAGTCAAAGAAATGGGATTTTCTTTTTGCTAATTTTTATCGTTTTTCTTCAGGGTATTTTCTTTTTTGTCGATTTTTCTTCGCAAGATAATACTGCAGTTTCCCAAACCGAAATTACGGCTTTTCAGCAGGAAATGGATTCATTGAAAAATGTGGCATCGGCAAAAAACATTCCTAAAATTTATCCTTTCAACCCTAATTTTATAAGTGATTTTAAAGGACATCAACTCGGTATGAGCACTGATGAAATTGATAAATTGCTGGCGTTTCGCGCGCAGGGAAAATTCATCAATTCAACCAAACAATTTCAAGAAATAACCGGGGTAAACGACAGTTTATTGGCTGTTATAAGTCCGCACTTTAAATTTCCCGACTGGATAACTTCAGGAAAAACTATTGGAAAACAATATTCAAACAGCAAAATTGGCAAATCAATAGTTAAAAAAGACATTAATGCTGCTTCTGCAGAAGATTTAATAATTGTTAACGGCATTGGGGAAAAACTGGCGAAACGCATCATTGATTACCGAACGAAATTGCAGGGATTTTCCTTTAACGACCAAATTTTTGAGGTTTGGGCGCTAGACAAAGAAGTTGCCGATAAAGTTTTACAGTATTTTGAAGTCAAAAAACCGCTCACAATTCAAAAAATAAATGTCAATACTGCCACTTTTAAGGAAGTGCTGGCCATTGTTTATCTCGATTATGAACTTACCAAAAAAATCTTCAATTATAAAAATCAAGTTGCTGAAATACAATCTATTGAAGAACTGAAAAAAATTGATGGTTTTCCGCGCGAAAAATTTAGCAGAATAGCGCTATATTTGGAAGCTAAATAATAACACTAATATTTTAAGCGAACAGCCTTTATGAATAGTATGTATTTTACAGAAGAACACCAAGCATTCAGAAAAAGTTTTCAGGATTTTTTACAAAAGGAAGTCGTTCCCCATGTTGATAAATGGGAAAAAACAGGCACCATTGAAAGGTTTATCTGGAAGAAATTCGGCGAAATGGGCTATTTAGGACTAAACGCTCCTGAAGCATACGGCGGATTGGGTTTGGATATATTTTATACCGTGATATTTTTGGAAGAACTTCAAAAAGTGAATTCTGGCGGATTTGCTGCTGCGATGTGGGCCCATGTGTATTTGGCGATGACGCATCTGGAAAAAGAAGGAAGCGAAGCCTTAAAAAACAAATATTTAACGGCAAGTATTGAAGGCGAAAAAATCGGTTGTTTGTGTATTACAGAACCATTTGGTGGCTCTGATGTTGCCGCAATGAGAACAACGGCGGTAAAAAATGGCGACACCTACATAATTAATGGCTCAAAAACATTTATTACCAATGGCGTTTATTCAGATTATTTGATTGTAACCGCAAAAACAAATCCTGCGGCCAGAAATAAAGGTATCAGTATTTTTTTAATCGATAGAAATACACCGGGAATTTCAGCAACTAAGTTGGATAAATTAGGTTGGAGAGCTTCTGACACTGCTGAAATTGCATTTGATAACGTTGTTATTCCTGCCGGAAATTTAATGAGTGAAGAAGGAAAAGGTTTTCAATATATTATGAATCATTTTGCGCTGGAACGTTTGGTAATGGGAATCAATGCGCATGCAAGATCGGAATTTGCTATAGAATACGCCATACAATATATGTCTGAGCGTAATGCTTTCGGAAAAACAATAGACCAATTTCAGGCATTGCGACATAAAATTGCCGATTTGGCCAGTGAGGTTGAAATGTGCAAAGAATTTAATTATTCCGTAGCCAAAAGATTAAATGAAGGTCAATACATTGTAAAAGAAGCAAGTATGTCTAAATTGGTTTCCACAAAAATAGCCGATAAAGTGATTTACGAATGCCTGCAATTTTTGGGCGGTTACGGTTATATAGAAGATTATCCGATGGCAAGATTGTTAAGAGACAGCAGATTAGGGCCAATAGGAGGCGGGACTTCAGAGATTTTGCGTGAAATTATCGCAAAAATCATTATCGATAAAAAAGAGTACAAAGCAACATCATAATTATTGACAATGAATTTTTTAAAAATTTTATGGCACATATTATAATTAGATGTATATTTGCACACCAAAATTAAAAAAGGAACAGTTTGAAAGGAGGTGCTAAACTATGTTAATTATACCAGTAAAAGACGGAGAAAATATTGATAGAGCGTTAAAACGTTATAAAAGGAAATTTGATCGCACAAAAACGATGAAAAACCTACGCGCACGTAAACAGTTCATAAAACCATCAGTAACAAATCGTGCTAAAAACATAAAAGCCAAGTATGTTCAAAACTTAAGAACAAACGAAGAGCAAGGTTAATTTTTTAACCAAATTCATAAACCGTTAGTAAATACAAATAACAATTCGTAAATTTGTGTGCTAACGGTTTTTTTTATGCCCATAACCTTGTTTCTAAATTACCTCGCTTTAGAAAAAAAATATTCACATCACACCATTACGGCGTATCAAAATGATTTAAATTCATTTCAAACATTTTGTAACCAGGAATATGGCGATGAGAGCATCGCGAATGCTAATTATGCCCAAATCAGAAACTGGATAGTGAGTTTGGTGAATTCAAAAATCACCAACCGAACCATTAACAGAAAAGTTTCCTCCTTAAAATCATTTTACAAGTTTCTTCAAAAAACAAAGCAAATAGAAGCGAGTCCTTTGGTAAAACACCAGGCTTTAAAAGTTTTGAAACTAGTTCAGGTTCCTTTTTCAGAAAAGGAAATTTTTACTGTGCTTGACACTTTGGAGGAGGACGATTTTGAATCGGTTCGCAATAAATTAATGGTCGAATTATTTTATTCGACAGGAATGAGAAGAAACGAGTTAATCAATATTAAAATTTCGGACATTGATTATGTTAATGAAACTGTTAAAGTGTTGGGAAAACGGAATAAGGAACGTTTTATTCCGTTATTAAAAACAGTGAAGGAATCCTTATTGAAATATAGTGTTATGAGAGAAGAAGTTGCTATTTCATCACCTTATTTATTTTTAACAAAAAATGGCAAAAAAATATATGATACGCTTGTGTATCGCACAATAAATAATTATTTTAGTGCGGTGTCATCAAAAGTAAAGAAAAGTCCTCACGTAATTAGGCATTCTTTTGCAACACACCTGCTTAATGAAGGTGCTGATTTAAACGCGGTAAAAGAATTGCTTGGACATTCTAGTTTAGCGTCAACACAAATTTATACCCACAGTAGTTTGGGTAAATTAAAGGAAGTATATAACCAGGCTCACCCAAGAAGCCAAAAAAACTGATTTATTATGAAAGTATTTGTACAATCTGTGAATTTTAATGCGGATAAGGAACTTATTGATTTTATTGAGAAAAAAGTAACCGGTTTAGAGAAGTATTATGATAAAATTGTAGATTCGGAAGTGTTTTTAAAAGTGCAACAAACCAGTGAGAAAGAAAATAAAACAGTTGACATAAAAATTAACATTCCGGGTAATGATATTGTAGTTAAAAAACAATGCAAAACATTTGAAGAAGGTACTATGGTTGCAGTAGATTCACTTAAAAGAAAATTAACAAAAGAGAAAGAAAAAGTACGTGATAAATAAAAAAATAAAAATTATTGCAAAAGCTTTGTTTAAAAAATAAAACTTTAATACATTTGCAGTCCGTTAGAAATAGCGGACTTCTTTTGTGGAGTAAAAAGCCGATGTAGCTCAGCTGGCTAGAGCAGCTGATTTGTAATCAGCAGGTCGTGGGTTCGAGTCCCTCTATCGGCTCTTTGAAATTGAAATAATATTCAAATGAAAAATTACTTTATTATAAAGTAATTTGGACGGTATGAAAGTAATATTTTATACCAATCACGGTTACCTGGTGTAGCTAAAGTACAGTCGAAGAAAGTATCTATCGGCCAGATCTTTGAAAAATGGTGAGATACTCAAGTGGCCAACGAGGGCAGACTGTAAATCTGCTGCGCAAGCTTCGAAGGTTCGAATCCTTCTCTCACCACAATTGTTTTATAGCGGTATAAAGCAGTAGGGAATTGAAAAAAAATATTGCGAGAGTAGCTCAGTTGGTAGAGCTTCAGCCTTCCAAGCTGACTGTCGCCGGTTCGAGCCCGGTCTCTCGCTCTTTTTTTGCCGGTGTAGCTCAGGGGTAGAGTGTTTCCTTGGTAAGGAAGAGGTCATGGGTTCAAATCCCATCATTGGCTCAAAATAAGAATTGAAATTAACACTATATATAACTAAGATTTAAAAATTAAAATTTAATAATCATGGCAAAAGCAACCTTTGATCGTTCAAAACCACATTTAAACATTGGGACTATTGGACACGTTGATCACGGTAAAACAACTTTAACAGCTGCTATTACTGTAGTATTAGCAGAAAAAGGGTTTTGTGACGTAAAAAACTTTGATCAAATTGATAACGCTCCGGAGGAGAAAGAAAGAGGTATTACTATCAATACCGCGCACGTAGAGTATTCTACAGCAAATCGTCACTATGCTCACGTTGACTGTCCAGGTCACGCGGATTACGTGAAAAACATGGTAACAGGTGCTGCACAAATGGATGGTGCTATCATCGTTGTTGCTGCAACAGACGGACCAATGCCTCAAACTAGAGAGCATATCTTATTAGGCCGTCAGGTTGGTATTCCAAGATTGGTTGTATTCATGAACAAAGTGGATATGGTTGATGATGAGGAATTATTGGAATTGGTAGAAATGGAAATCAGAGACTTATTGTCTTTCTATGACTATGATGGTGACAATACACCAGTTATTCAAGGTTCTGCTTTAGGAGGTTTGAACAAAGAACCAAAATGGATGGAGAAAATCATTGAATTGATGGATGCCGTTGATACTTGGATCGAATTGCCAGTACGTGATATTGATAAACCATTCCTTATGCCAGTTGAAGATGTATTTTCAATCACTGGTCGAGGAACAGTTGCAACTGGCCGTATTGAAACAGGTGTTGCAAATACAGGAGATTCAGTAGATATTATTGGTATGGGAGCTGAAAAATTAGTTTCTACCATTACGGGAGTTGAAATGTTCCGTAAAATATTAGATAGAGGTGAAGCAGGAGATAATGTTGGAATCCTATTAAGAGGTATTGCAAAAGAAGATATCAAAAGAGGTATGGTAATTTGCAAACCAAAATCAGTAACACCTCATGGTAAATTTAAAGCTGAGGTATACGTACTTAAAAAAGAAGAAGGTGGTCGTCATACACCATTCCATAACAACTACCGTCCACAATTTTATGTTCGTACAACGGATGTAACTGGTACTATTATGTTACCGGAAGGAGTTGAAATGGTTATGCCTGGTGATAACTTAACTATACACGTAGAATTACACCAAAAAATCGCATTAAATGTTGGTTTACGTTTTGCAATCCGTGAAGGAGGTAGAACAGTTGGTGCTGGTCAGGTTACAGAATTATTAGATTAATAAAATACACCTGATACAAGATAAATTATAGGTGCTTCTTTCAAGAGGGGCACCTTAAATTTACGGGTGTAGCTCAGTTGGTAGAGCACTGGTCTCCAAAACCAGGTGTCGGGAGTTCGAGTCTCTCCACCCGTGCTAATAATAAAAAAGTGGTGCGAGAAGTTTATCCTGAGCGCAGTCGAAGGAAGTCTCTCCAC
>JAVVEF010000046.1:19878-21024 GCA_032251275.1 Lutibacter sp. | reverse complement strand
CATCCTCTTTAATTTCATAATCGGTTTTCATAATAGTTAAAATTTTTAATTAAACAATATTTTCGAAATCAAAAATACATGAACAGTTATCCAATTAAAATGAGGGAAATCAATAGGCTTTTTTTAGCGAATTTTCATTGATTTAGCCTTAATTCTGAAGAAAAGTACTCTGGCAATTATGAGGTTTGGCAATAGGTCGGATGGTTCAATTAACATCCGGTAAATTTATAATTCATCAATAAATTATTGAAAACTTGCCATTGGAAATAAGCATTAAATGACTTATATCAATGCGGAAAGTGGCGAAAATTGATAACTTTAAACTTAAATTAGAAGTATCATTCAATTTTTAGGTTAGTAACAATAGTTTAAAGGATGCGATCCAGCAAGAGACAAAACAACAATTATTTGACTGATGAGAGTTCATTTCTTCAGGGGCCGACTGATCGGCTAAGGGAATTATGGTTCACGATTAAAGTTCAATACCATTTTATAAAAGCATTTAGAAAATTGCATTTTATTGGGCCGTGTATAACGGTATTTGGTTCGGCCAGATTCGATTCAACTAATTTATTTTATAAAAGAGCGGAAGAAGTGGGAGCGGCGCTCGCTAAATTGGGTTTTACCGTGATGACCGGCGGCGGATCAGGTATTATGGAAGCCGCCAATAAGGGCGCTTACGAAACCGGTGGTTATTCTGTCGGCTGTAATATTGTGCTTCCCAAAGAACAAAAACCAAATGCTTATTTGGACAAATGGATCAATATTCCTTACTTTTTTGTGCGAAAATTTTTGCTGATGAAATATTCTTTTGGTTTTGTTGTCATGCCCGGGGGCATAGGAACTTTAGATGAATTGTTTGAAGCGCTAACCTTAATTCAGACAAAAATGATTAGGCATTTTCCCATAGTGATTTTTGGCAAGGCCTACCATAAGGAATTATATGAGCATATTCAATTAATGTCAAAAAACGAAAGCATTGATAAGAAAGATATGGAATTGCTTTTTATGACGGATTCTGTTGATGAAATGGTAGCCCATTTAAAAGTTCATGCAGTTAAAAAATTTGGACTGAAAGAAAAATCCTATAAATCCAAATGGTGGTTTGGCGAATTAAAATTTCCTAAAAACATTCTTAAAAACATA
>JAVVEF010000046.1:13917-19778 GCA_032251275.1 Lutibacter sp. | reverse complement strand
AGATATTTGTAATTTGTTGCCGTAATTTCAATTTCAGGCAAGGTTACAATAACTTGGGCAAATGATTGGATGGTTAGGCCAATAAACAATAAACCAAAGATTATTTTTTTCATATTTTAAAATGTTTAAATTAATAATTGAGCAAATAAAAGAGATGCCATTAATTTTATAAGTCAAAATTATTGCGATTGGGAATTAAGTGCAATGAGAAAAATCAATTTTAGAATAATTGGGAATGATAAGCACCCATATTTTTAATTTTGGCAATGATTGATATCAGCAAACAGCAAAAGTTGCAGCTTGGTGAAATTTGAAAAAAATATTGGATTTTGGTTTGATTTAAAACTTTCTTAATTTCAGATAGGAGGAAGGCGATTTGCCTTTTATCAACTTAAATTGCCTGTTAAAGTTTGACATATTGTTGAAACCGCTTAAAAAAGCCACATCGGTAATATTTTTATTTTCTTCTTCAAGTAAAAGTTTGCAGGCGTGGCCAATTCTAATTTCATTTAAGAATTGAAAATAGGTTTTATCGGTAATTTTTTTAAAATAACGACAAAATGCAGCTTTATTCATATTGATGGATTCGGCTATTTCATCCAGTGAAATGGAAGAATCGTTAAAATTATTGATGCTATATTCGTACACTTTTTCCAGCCTTCCTTTTTCGTGATTTATTGATTTTACAAATCCGGGATTTGCAATAAACTCAAAGTTCTTGTCTTGTTCCAAAAGATTTAAAAGGTCGAAGAAATTGGTCATTCGGTCATAATTATTCCCGTCGTTTATTTCTTTCATAATCCTTAAAACCTCTTTATTTTTTTTAACGTTTTTAAAAATCATACCTCTTTTCCAGTTAATTAATAACTGGTTTAATGGCTGAAACTCTGGCAAACATCCAATAACGGTATTTATGGGCTCTATGGAAAAATGAAGCACATAGGCATCTATTCCTTTGTCAAGTTCTTTTACCGAATTTAATTTAGGTACAAACATGTGCGGTAAATTTGCACAAAATAACATAAGCGTACCTCCCTGATACGGAAATATTTTATCTCCCACATAAGCTGTTCCTGAATTTTTTACCATATAAAGAATCTCATATTCTTTATGATGGTGCCATAAACTGTAAGCCTGCGGATAAATTTTTGGGTGAATGATAAATGATTGTTGGTGAGAAGTACTGGTTTTATTTAATAAAATAGATTTCATAATAGTTGATATTTTATTAAATTAAACATTGGGCAAATTTAATATCATAATTTGCAAATAATCTTCTTTTCCATACCTATAATTCTAAATACATTTATAAAATTATTAACGAATACGTTTTCGTGAATAATATATCATATTTAAATGCTTTCAATGTTACAAACATAGCAAAAAAAAGTTGATTTATGTAGATATTTTATAAAGTTCAAGACTATTGGAGCTTTCCTTTTATTAAGACAACGCTAACATAGACTTTTTTGTTTTAATGATTTTATAATACTTATTGGAAGTTAACTAGTTCTGTATAAGCAGCTATTGTAAAAATCAGCATTGAGGAAAATAATTTTTGAATTATTGACCTTACAAGATCACCTCTTATTTTTAACTTCAATGATAAGTTAAATGAGAACCAAATTAATATTAACCAAATAAATATTTTAGTATGAGTTTATCATTCCAAGCCTTTTTGGCTTTCTTTCCAATCCTTTTGGCGGGCATCTTGCTTGTCGGATTAAGATGGCCTGCAAAAAGGGCTATGCCAATTGTTTTTGTGGCTTCATTCATCATCGCATTGTTTGCCTGGGGAATGCCCATCAACAGAATTTTTGCTTCAACCTTAGAAGGTTTGGGGGTTACAGTCTCTATTTTATGGATTATTTTTGGTGCTATTTTATTATTAAACACCCTAAAACATTCAGGCGCTTTAAAAGTTATCAGGGCTGGTTTTACAAATATCAGTGCCGACAGACGTGTTCAGGTAATTATCATTGCCTGGTTATTCGGTAGTTTTATCGAAGGCGCTTCCGGTTTTGGAACGCCGGCAGCCATTGCAGCGCCATTGTTATTAGGATTGGGTTTTCCAGCTTTGGGAGCCGTAATTGTTGGTATGATGATTCAATCAACGCCTGTTTCATTTGGCGCGGTGGGCACCCCAATTGTGATTGGCGTAACTACCGGTTTAAAAACAGATGCTTTGGCTTTGCAATTAGAAGCCGCAGGAACCAATTGGGACCAATTTTTACAATTGATCACTTCTGAAGTTGCCATTATTCATGGAATTGTGGGGACATTAATTCCATTATTTATGTGTATGGTTTTAACAAAATATTTCGGTAAAAATAAATCGTGGACCGAAGGTTTGTCTATTGCTCCATTTGCCATTTTTGCCGGATTGGCTTTTACGATTCCTTACGCTTTAACAGGCGTATTTTTAGGTCCGGAATTTCCTTCACTAATTGGTGCACTTGTAGGTTTGGTAATTGTAGTAACTGCCGCAAAAGCAAAATTTTTAATCCCAAAAGATACCTGGGATTTTGCGCCTGCAAAAGATTGGCCTGCAACCTGGATGGGTGATTTGGAAATAAAATTGGAAAATTTAACTGATAAAACTTCAAAAATATCTTTAGCAAAAGCCTGGTTGCCTTATCTTTTGGTTGCCATATTCTTGGTATTGAGCAGAATTCCGCAGCTTGGTATCAGTACAGCTTTAAAATATTTCACAGTGTCAATTAAAGATATTTTGGGAGAAGCTGGCATAAGCGCTTCATTTGCACCATTATATTTACCTGGAGGCATTATGGTTATAGTTGTTTTGATCACTTATTTTTTGCACAATATGAAAGCAAAAGAATTGTCAAGTGCCATAAGCGAATCCTCAAAAACTTTATTGGGAGCCGGTTTTGTGTTAATATTTACCATCCCTATGGTTAGAATCTTAATCAATTCTGGCGTAAATGACTTCGGATACGAAAGTATGCCAATTGCTATGGCACAATGGGTTGCAGATACTATGGGGAATATCTATCCGGCTTTTGCGGCTTCAGTAGGTGCTTTGGGCGCATTTATCGCTGGTTCTAACACGGTTTCCAATATGATGCTTTCGCAATTCCAATTCGCAACCGCTGTAAATTTAGGGTTAACGGGTTCTATTTTTGTAGCGTTGCAAGCCGTTGGTGCAGCTGCAGGAAATATGATTGCCATTCACAATGTTGTTGCCGCTTCGGCTACCGTTGGAATGCTTGGAAGAGAAGGTTTTGTGCTGAGAAGAACTATTTTGCCAACACTTTATTACGTGATTTTTGCCGGAATTATCGGTTTAATTATGTTGTATGGATTGGAAATCACCGATAAATTAACAGTTTATCTGAATTCACTATAAAAAACAATGTATGTTAGAAAAAAGTTATCAATTATTTCATAAAAATATATCAGAAAAAATAGATACCAATCGAATTTTTACTGATAAAGCCAGCACTTTGGCTTATGGAACGGATGCCAGCTTTTACAGATTGATTCCGAAAATTGTAATTCAGTCTAAATCTATTGAAGAAATAACTTTTTTGCTTGAAGAAGCCAATAAATTAAATTTGCCAGTTACTTTTAGGGCGGCTGGCACCAGTTTATCTGGGCAGGCTGTTTCCGATTCTATTCTAATTTTAACGTCTAAATATTGGACGGATTATGAAGTGCTTGAAGAAGGGAATCGCATAAAGTTGCAACCAGGTGTTATAGGTTCAAGAGCAAATATGCTTTTGAAGCCGTACGGACGAAAAATTGGGCCCGATCCCGCTTCCATAAACTCGGCGATGATCGGCGGCATTGCAGCCAACAATGCCAGCGGTATGTGTTGCGGCACTGCGGAAAATTCCTATAAAACTGTGGCGAGTTTAAAAATCATTTTTTATGATGGATTTTTACTGGACACCAATGATTTAGAAAGTATTGAGCAATTTAAAATTCATCATTCAGTTATTTATAATCAGGTTCTTCAAATAATCAAAGAAACCCAAAACAATCAAGAATTGGTCGACCGAATTCATCATAAATTTAAAATGAAGAATACTACCGGCTATAGTTTAAACGCTTTGGTTGATTATACAGATCCAATTGAGGTTATTACCCATTTAATGATTGGCTCCGAAGGAACTTTGGGAATGATTGCTGAAATTACCTACAACACTGTGGTGAATCATCCATTTAAAGCGAGCGCCTTAATGATTTTTGAAAATATTGAAATGGCTTGTAATGTGGTTTCTATATTAAAATCGGAACCGGTTGCGGCTGTCGAATTGATGGACAGGGCTAGCTTACGATCGGTTGAAAAAATGGACGGAGTACCCAATTATTTAGTAACATTAAGTGAAGGTGCATCGGCTGTTTTGGTCGAAACTGTGGCGCCCAATAAGGAACAATTATTGGCTCAAATAGATGAAATTGAAAAATCAATCAATCACATAAAACCAGAATTGCCTTTCAAATTTACGGATGATGCTTCTTTATACAATCAATATTGGAAAATAAGAAAAGGATTGTTTCCAACAATTGGTGCCATCAGAAAAATTGGAACAACGGTTATTATTGAAGACATCACTTTTCCGGTCCCGAGATTGGCGGCAGGAACTTTAGATTTGCAGGACTTATTTAAAAAATACCATTACAATGAAGCCGTAATTTTTGGCCATGCGTTGGATGGAAATCTGCATTTTGTTTTTACGCAGTATTTTGGAACGGCTTCAGAAATAAAACGTTACGAAGATTTTATGGATGAATTGGCCGTTTTGGTAGTCGATAAATACGACGGCGCTCTGAAGTCAGAACACGGAACAGGAAGAAATATGGCGCCTTTTGTTGAAAAGGAATGGGGATCTGAAGCCTATATTTTGATGAAAAAGATCAAACAAATTTTTGATCCTAAAGGAATTATCAATCCTGGTGTCATTATCAATGATGATAAAAAAATTCATTTAAAAAACCTGAAACCGTTGCCAAAAGCCGATGACCAGATTGATAAATGTATTGAATGCGGGTTTTGTGAATCCAGTTGTGTTTCTTACGATTTGGGTTTTTCACCGAGACAGCGCATTGTTTTGCATCGGGAAATGAGCAGGTTAGATGCCGAAGGATTTTCAAAAGAAGCCCGTGAATTGGAGAAATCTTTTGAATATGGTTTCGATTCTATGTGCGCCACAGACGGTTTGTGTATGTTGGCGTGCCCGGTAAGTATTGATACCGGCGATTATGTAAAACGCATAAGGGCCAAAAAACATTCGGGCAATAAAATTGCTAAAATGATTGTAAATAATTTTAGCTTAGCCACAAAAGGTGTTCATATTGGCTTAAATGTAAGTCACGCCATTGCAAATGTCATCGGTCATAACGCCTACAATAAAGTGGTTGGCACAGCGACTTCTATGTTGGGACAAAAAATGGAATGGACCAAATACACGCCCAAAGCTGCCCACGTTAAAATTGAAAAGCAAATCAATTTAAAGCCAAATGCGCTAAAAATGGTTTATTTTTCGAGTTGTATCAATAAAATGATGGGCGCTTCAAACAGTTATGGTGATCAAGACACAGTTTACAACAAAACCGTCAAAATTTTAAACAAAGCCAATTGCGAGATTATTTATCCGGAAGACAGCAAAAATTTATGTTGCGGACTCGCGTTTAAATCGCAAGGATTTGCGGAGTCTGCCCATATAGCATCAGATAAATTATTCGAAAGTCTGATCAAAGCCAGCAATAATGGAGAACATCCAATTTTGTGCGATATGAGTCCGTGCTCTTTGCAAATGAGAGAATCTATGCAAGGTTCCCCTTTAAAACTTTATGACATCACCAATTTCACCACCACTTTTTTATTGGATCGC
>JAVVEF010000046.1:0-13817 GCA_032251275.1 Lutibacter sp. | reverse complement strand
AAAAACAGCAAAACCGATTTTAAATCAATTGTCAATCTGATCGATTTGGCAACAACTCCAAAAATTTATTAATAAACTTTAAATGATGAAAAATTACGTTCTATTATTTTCTTTTTTAGCGCTTTTTTTAGCGCCAAACACTTCTAAAGCGCAAGAGGAAGAAAAATTAACTGTTAAAATTAGCGGCCATGTTTGGTCCGAAAGCATTTTTGACTCCCGGCAAACTGTTTCTACCAGAGATGGTGATGTTCTCTTATTTCCTGCAAAAGAAGATTTGGATGCAAATGGTGAAGACATCAATGCAAAATCGAACTTTAACATGATCAATGTACACTCAAGGGCAAGAATTAAAATGACTGCCCCAAGCTTTTTAAATGCCAAAGTTACCGGTTTAATTGAAGGAGATTTTGTTGGCTCAACTCAGGCCCATATTAGTATGTTTCGATTGCGACATGCCATGGTGAAATTAAATTGGGAAAAAGGCGAATTGTTGGCGGGTCAATACTGGCATCCAATGTTTACCACAGATGTATACCCTTTGGTAGTTGGCTGGGGAGGTGCAGTGCCTTATTTTCCTTTGTCAAGAGCTGCGCAATTACGCTATAGTTATAGTCCATCAGCTAATTCTAAATTTTCGATTGCGGCATCTACGCAATTGCAATTTTTATCAACCGGACCACAAGGGCCTTCAGCTGATTATATGAGAAATGCGTCATTTCCTGAGTTGAATGCAACCTATGTTTGGGGGCTAAAATCCAATTTTTTGATTGGCGCCAATATCGGCTATAAAACACTAAAACCACAATTGTTTTATGTGGTTGACGGATTAAAATATAAATCTGATGAAAGCATAGGCAGTTATCACTTAAATTTATTCAGTAAAATAGAAATGGGTAAAGCAGCCATAAGACTGGGTACAATTTACGGTCAAAATTTGTATGAATTTGTAATGTTGGGAGGTTATGGCGTTTCTGGAATCAACAGTAAAGGGGAAGATACCTATACAAATATAGCAACCGGAAGTTATTGGTTGGATGTTGACTCCGGTTTTATTACTGAAAAAATTACTTTAGGTCTTTATGCAGGCTTTACTAAAAATTATGGATCGGATGATGCTATTACCGGGCCTGTTTATGCAAGAGGCGGTATTGACCAAAGTTACCGTATTTCACCAAGAATAATTTACGGCTCAGGTCCTACTAGATTTAGATGTGAAGTATCTTATGATACCTCGGCATATGGAACTCCAGATACCAATTACAAAGTTCAAAACACCAATAATGTAAGTAATATGAGAATTGTTCTTGCAACTACATTCACTTTTTAAACAACCATCATCAATATAAAAAAAAGCCTAAAAAATTCAATTTGAATTTTTTAGGCTTTTTTTGGTCGGGGTGGTCACGCCTCAAGCGTGACGACCTTCTGCGCCCAAAGCAGGCGCGATGGGCGGAGTCTAAGCTTCTTTTGCGGTACTAACCCCCGAATTGGTTATCAATAAATCGTTTTGCTCCTCGTTTCTTAACTTTTTTTTCTAAAACTAATGCTTCAGGTCTATTAGCTGCTTCAATTTTCAAAACTAATTTCCAAGGAATTCCAAACTTTGTCGATGGAACATTTCCTTGGTTGTGTTTTTTCAATCTTTTTTCGATATCCGCAGTTTGACCTACATAATACCTTAAACTTTTATCACTAAAAAGTATAGATACAAACATAACTTTTTTTTGTCTTGGTGTTCAAGTAAATGGCGTGCCTTGCAATCAATAACGGAAAAGAGCCTAAAAATTCAAATTAAATTTTTAGGCTCTTTTTTTGGTCGGGGTGGCAGGATTCGAACCTGCGACCTCCTGCTCCCAAAGCAGGCGCGATAACCGGGCTACGCTACACCCCGAAGGTGTTTTTAACTTCTATTCATCTGAGCGTAGTTTATGCCGTGCTTGCCACGGTACTACACCCCGAGTTAGAAATCATTCTAATTTCGGTGTGCAAATATAGGGCTAAAAATAAGTTTTGCAAGCAATTATTCGAAAATAAGTTTGTAGGGTCTCAAAATGGCAGATTGCAATTCGTAGATGCCAATATTTCTGCTTTTTCTGATGGTTTCCTTGCCTTCAAAAAACACCAAAATCGTTGGCTCAACAAAGGCGCTGTATTTTGCCGCTATTTCAGGAGAAAAATTCATATCGATTTTGTAAAAAGCCATCTTCAGAAAATCGGCATTTAGCAATTCGTGCACTTTAGGCTCCAAAGCTTCACCGACATTACAAGATATTGTTGAAAAATATAATAAAACGGCAGTGTTTTCCTGTAAGATTTTTTCAAGATGTTCCAATGAATTGATGGTTTTGATTTCGTTCATTTTATTTGGATGATTAAAAATCAAATTTACCACAATTTTCAATTTGTAAGTTAAGGAATGTTTTAAATGGTTTCTGGTTAAAATGGCATCATAAAAAATAATGACCAAAGGAGTTAATTTATAATAAATTGGCATAAATTTGTTCTTTCTAAAAAATAAAAAGTTGATCATGTCTGATAAAATTGAAAGAATTAAATGTTTGATAATTGGATCCGGTCCTGCCGGATATACCGCTGCAATTTATGCTGCTAGAGCCGATTTAAAACCTGTGATGTACACAGGAATGCAAATGGGCGGCCAATTGACTACCACAACGGAAGTCTATAATTTTCCCGGTTATCCGGAAGGAACCGACGGAACTGCGATGATGGAAGATTTAAAAAAACAAGCCGAGCGTTTTGGAACTGAAGTGAGATTTGGAGTGGTAACAAGTGTGGATTTTAGTAAAGAAGCTGGGGGTATCCATAAAGTAACCGTTGATGAATCAATTCAAATTGAAGCAAATACCATCATTATTTCAACAGGGGCAACCGCTAAATATTTAGGATTAGAAAGCGAACAACGTTTAATTGGTGGCGGCGTTTCTGCCTGCGCAACCTGTGACGGATTCTTTTATAAAGGCCAGGACGTGGTTGTGGTTGGTGCCGGGGATACCGCTGCGGAGGAAGCTACTTATTTGGCCAACCTATGTAAAAAGGTGACTATTTTAGTGCGTAAAGATTTTATGCGGGCATCAAAAGCGATGCAGCACAGGGTTGATAAAACTGCCAATATTGAAGTAAAATACAATACGGAAATTGAAGAGGTTTTAGGTGAAAAAGTTGTTGAAGGCGTTCGTGTCGTAAATAATATAACGGGTAAAAAGGAAGTTATAGAGGTAACCGGTATTTTTATAGCCATAGGGCATGTGCCAAACACTGATATTTTTAAAGGTATTTTAGAGATGGATGAAACAGGTTATTTAATCACCAAAGGAAAATCGACCAAAACAAATTTACCGGGTGTTTTTGCCGCAGGTGATGTGCAAGATAAAGAATACAGGCAGGCAGTTACTGCTGCCGGAACCGGCTGTATGGCCGCTTTGGATGCCGAACGTTATTTGGGGTCCTTGCAATAAACTTTAAAAAAATTAAAAGAAAGCCTAAATTTATTAAATTAGGCTTTTTTTTAGTGATAAATTGGTTCAATCGTTTTCGTAAAATTTGGAGCCAATAATAGGGGTTTCACGTATTAAGTTTCTAATTTTGCCTAATAAAATTAAGGTCATGAGTTTGTTTTCAAATAGCTATTTTGTATTATTTCTGATTATATTAATTGGATTTATTATTGGCCGAATTAAAATAAAAGGTATTTCTTTAGATGTATCTGCCGTAATTTTTGTGGCTTTGTTTTTTGGCCATTATGGTGTGGTTGTTCCCATAGATTTTCAATATATCGGTTTGGTGCTGTTCATTTTTACCATCGGAATTCAGGCCGGGCCCAGTTTTTTTGAATCGTTTAAAAGGAACGGACGCGAACTGGCCATTTTGGCTTCATTACTTATTCTAAGTGCGGGATTAATTACTTTTCTGATTTCTTATTTTTTGGACGTCGACAGAAATTTGGCCATTGGCTTGCTGAATGGCGCATTAACCAGCACGCCAGGTTTGGCAACAGCCATTGATATTACGGGTTCACCTTTGGCATCCATCGGTTATGGTATCGGTTATCCTTTTGGGGTGATCGGGGTCATTCTTTTTGTTAATTTATTACCCCGAATTCTTAGAATAATCATAAAAGAACAGGAGAAAATTTATAAAGATGATATGCTGGCTGAATATCCTGAAATTTTAGCTAAACATTTTGTGGTGGAGAATGAAAATGTAATTGGCAGAAGTTTTGGTGACTTAAATATTCGATTTATGACCAAAGCAGTTATTTCAAGAATTATGCATGATAAAACGGTCATTATTCCTGAAGCCGAAATTATTCTGCAAAAAGGAGATATTGTTAGAGCCGTGGGTTCAAACGAAGCGTTGGAAAGGGTTAAATTATTGGTGGGTCCCGAAACCAAGAAAGAAATTCCGTTAGATACCAAATATGATGTTCGTTCTATTTTGGTCACCAACAAGGGGGTTGTTAAAAAAACCTTGGGACAATTGCAAATTCTTGAAAACTATCACGCAACAATTACCAGAGTTCGCAGATCAGGGATTAACATTTCACCAAGTCCATCTTTAAAATTACAGTTTGGGGACAAGTTAATTGTTATTTGCTCCAAAGAAAATATGGGTGAAGTAAGTCGTATTTTTGGTGATGACAAACTTTCAAATACCGATTTTTTACCAATTGCCCTGGGAATTATTTTGGGAATTTTGGTTGGCAAAATGAGTGTTAACTTTGGGGATTTTTCTTTCGGACTGGGATTGACCGGCGGTATTTTGCTTGTGGCGCTTGTTTTGGGAAGAACCGGAAAAACCGGACCTATTATGTGGACGATGACTGGCGAGGCAAATCAGATTTTGAGACAGTTCGGTTTGCTGTTCTTTTTGGCCGCAGTTGGCACCAGCGCAGGTTCTAGTCTTGAAAGCACTTTTGAGCAATATGGTATTGAGTTATTTGTTTATGGCGCCATCATTACCATTATTCCTATGATTATTACAACAATTGCTGCCCGATATTTTTATAAAATTAATCTGTTAGTTTTGCTTGGAACTATTACAGGAAGTATGACCAGCACACCCGGATTGGCAGCAACCGACACCATGGTAGAGTCAGACGCGCCGGCAATTGCTTACGCCACGGTGTACCCAATAGCAATGGTTTTGTTGATTATTGTAGTCCAGATTTTGAGTTTTATTTGATGGAATAGTCCTAAGATGGAAGTCTGAAGTCGGGAGACAGAAGATCAAATATTGAAGCTGAAAGTCTGAAAATCGAACACCGAAGAAAAATTCAAAATTCAAAATTCGTAAATCGTAATTCTAAAATCGTAAATCGAATTGCGTTAGGGGTTGAAGTGAAAATCCTTTTTTGAGGTTTTTCACCGAAAAAAAGATTGCAACGAAAAACCCGACCGCTTTTTAGCGGGAACGCCCACCAAAAAAGGCCGGCAGGCCCAAAATATTATTTTTATTTTGCTTAATTATTGTCTTTTAAGAAGACTGGCTTTGTCAAAAAATTCGGTCAAAGTGATTTTTGGATTTGAAAATAGGTAAACTTCACCTGAATTTTTTATTGATAAATCAGCTGTTTCAGTGGCATTTATATGCGCAATAGAATTGTTTGAAGTATTTACAACAGCCGTTGCGGATTTGAAATCTTTTCCTTTAAAAGCACTGTCGTGGAAAGTTTCCAATTCAAAACTGGCAGTATTGCCGCTCAAACTAATTGATGCTTTGTCTAAAGTTTTAATAACCATATTTTTGGTGTCAATAATTCCCTTTAAATCGCTGGATTCTTCTGAAGTGATATAAGTTTCGTCACTCAAAATTTCGAATTCCAGATTGCTTGATTTTTTTGCATTGATGTGAACAATTTTTGAGCTCAGTTTTAAACTGAAATTTGAATCGTCATAAGCGTTTAAAGTGATGGTATCTATGCGAAGGGAATTGTTCGATTTTACCTTGGCTTTGTTGTAGGCATAAATTTCATCCAATGCGCTGTTTACGTTTACATGAACGATTAATTCCTTGGTACGAACTATTTTAGCACTTGTTTTTATAACAAGCGATCCATTGTTAATTTCAGTAATAACGGCACTTTGCACGTTTGAATCAGTTTCAACGCGTACGGATTGTTTGTCGTTATAAACCAATAAAACAGTCACATCATCTATCACTTCAATTTTCGTGAATTCCGAAAGATCTCTGTTTTCTATTGTTACATCTTTGTTTCCTATTAATTTATCCTGCGCGTTTATTGCAGAGAAAATTAGCAAAAAGGAAATTAGGATTCGTGTTTTAACTGTTTTCATTGAAAGGTTTTCAACAAAAATACGCAAAATAAATTTCACATTTAATTTGCGTATTTAAAAATCTATGCTAAATTTGCATCAAATGATATTAAAAAATACAAATACTAATTGGTGGTGGAACTCTCTTAATTTATAAGCGAGCCAGAACTACTATATTTCTATTTAAAATATATAACAAAAGGACTTATCTCGCGGTAAGTCCTTTTTTATTTCAAAATAATCAGATGAAAGAATTAAAATTTAAGACAATTTCTAAAACGTTGTTGGCAGACACGATAACGCCGGTTGGAATGTATTCGAAAATCAGGGACAAATACGCCAACAGTCTGCTGTTGGAAAGCTCTGATTATCACAGCAAAGAGGAGAGCTTTACCTTTATTTGCGCTGAACCGATTGTGACTTTGAAGGCGGATAATAATGTGTTTACGTACCATTATAAAAATAAGGAACTGGACCGTAAGGAAATAAATCGCGATTTTTATCCGATTTTTGAAAGCTATACCGATACGGTAAAAGTGGATTGTGATGCTGCCATAAAAGGTTTCAACGGATTTTACGGCTATGTTTCTTACAATGCGATTCAGTATTTTGAAACAATTAAACTAAATGCCAAAAAAGCAGCTTCCGAAATTCCCGATTTTCAGTTTAGTTTTTTCAAATTCATCATTGCCATCAACCATTTTAATAACGAACTTATTTTAATTGAAAATATTGCCGAAGGCGAAGCGTCAAGAATTCATGAAATTGAAACGTTGATCAACGCACGCACATACGGATTGTACAATTTTGAGACCGCCGGCGAAGAATCTTCCAATTGTACCGATGAAGATTTCAAAAATTATGTGGTTAAAGCAAAAGAGCATTGCAAACGCGGCGATGTTTTTCAATTGGTATTGTCACGTCAGTTTCAGCAATCTTTTAAAGGTGATGAATTTAATGTTTACCGTGCTTTGCGTTCCATAAATCCATCGCCGTATTTGTTTTATTTCGATTATGGAAGTTTTAAATTGATGGGTTCTTCACCAGAAGCGCAAATTAAAATTGATGAAGAAAAAGCCATTATCAATCCGATTGCGGGAACTTTTAAACGCACCGGAATTATGGCGCAGGATATTTTATTGGGTGAAAAATTATCAAAAGACAAAAAGGAAAATGCCGAACATGTGATGTTGGTTGATTTGGCCAGAAACGATTTAAGCAAACACGCGAGCAACGTAAGTGTTGAAGTATTTAAAGAAGTGCAATATTTTAGCCACGTGATTCATTTGGTGTCAACCGTTCAGGGAAAACCGATCGGGAAAGCCATTGAAATTGTGGGCGACACGTTTCCGGCAGGAACGTTAAGCGGCGCACCAAAGTTTAAGGCGATGGAATTAATAGACAAGTATGAAAACCAGACCCGCGGATTTTACGGCGGCGCGGTCGGATTTATAGGTTTAAACAATACGGTGAATTTGGCCATTGCCATTCGTTCATTTGTGAGTAAAAACAACACGTTGTTTTATCAGGCAGGCGCAGGAATTGTGATCAATTCAACCGAAGAAGGCGAATTACAGGAAGTAAATAACAAGTTGGCGGCATTAAAAAAAGCGCTGATTTTAGCAGAAAAAATTTAAAACATGAAAATTATAATTATAGATAATTACGATTCATTTACCTACAATTTGGTGCATTTGGTCGAGAAAATTACGGGCGAATATCCTTCTGTTTTCAGAAATGACGAAATTACGGTTGCAGAAGTTGGAAAATACGATATCATCATGCTTTCTCCCGGACCTGGGATTCCCGATGAGGCCGTAATTTTAAAAGAAGTGATTAAAACCTACGCCACAACAAAGCCAATTTTTGGTGTTTGTTTGGGTTTGCAGGCCATCGCAGAAGTGTTTGGAGGTTCGTTGGAAAATTTGGAAAATGTATTTCACGGCGTTGCCACCACGATGAAAGTCAAAAGTCCGGATGCGGTTATTTATAAAAATATCCCGGCGGAATTTGAAGCGGCACGTTATCATTCCTGGATTGCTTCATTAAGTGATTTTCCCGAAGAATTGGAAATTACGGCGGTTGATGAATTTGGTTCTGTAATGTCTTTACAACATAAAAAATACAATATTTGTGCGGTTCAATACCATCCTGAATCTATTTTAACACCTATTGGCGAACAAATTGTCAGAAATTTTATAGAAGCAAATTCATAATGAAAACGATATTAAGCAAATTAATTGAACAGCAATATTTAACAAAAGCGGAAGCGAGCGAAGTGCTTGTACAAATTGCAAACAACAGCTACAACGCTTCGCAAATGGCGTCATTTTTAACCGTTTTTATGATGCGGCCAATTTCTGTGGAAGAACTTTCCGGATTTCAGGAAGCGTTGTTGGATTTGGCGGTGAAAGTTGATTTATCGGAATTTAACACGATCGATTTATGCGGAACGGGCGGCGACGGAAAAAATACATTTAACATTTCAACCTTAACTTCATTTATTGTCGCAGGAACCCAAAATAAAGTGGCCAAACACGGAAATTACGGTGTTTCTTCCGTAAGCGGTTCCTCAAATATGCTGGAGTTTCTGGGTTATAAATTCACCAACGACGAAACTGTTTTAAAACGCCAGATGGAACGTGCCAATATTTGTTTTTTGCACGCGCCATTGTTTCATCCGGCGATGAAAGCTGTTGGACCTGTGAGAAAAGAGCTGGGCGTGAAAACATTTTTCAATATGTTGGGGCCGTTGGTAAATCCGAGTCGGCCACAAAATCAGATGGTGGGTGTTTTTAATCTGGAAGTGGCGAGAATTTACAATTATTTGCTGCAAAAAACAAGCACAAATTACGGCATAGTTTACAGTTTGGACGGCTATGACGAAATTGCGCTGACAAGCGGATTCAAATTATTTACCAAAGAAAATGAACAACTGATCACACCCGAAGAATTGGGTTTGAAAAGATTGAACCAGTCCGATATCTTCGGAGGAAATACGGTGAAAGAAGCCGCAGAAATTTTCATTTCCATCTTAAACGGTGAAGGAACCGATGCCCAAAATAGTGCAGTGTTAGCAAATGCCGCATTCGCCTTAAAAATAATTGACGACAACAAATCGTTTGAAACCGCATTTGATGAAGCCAAAGATTCCTTGTTCGGATTGAAGGCAAAAGAAAGTTTGCAAAAATTGATAAATATTTAATCTTTCAATAAATAATGAACATTTTAGAGAAAATAATAGCCCATAAAAAGCTGGAAGTCGCCAAATTGATGAGAGAAGTTTCCTTGGAAAAATTGGTGAAAAGCCCGAATTTTAACCGTTCGCCAATTTCCTTGAAAAATGCGCTGACCGCTGTAAATTCGACGGGAATTATTGCCGAATTCAAAAGAAAATCGCCTTCAAAAGGAATTATCAATGATAAAGTGTCGATTGGCGAAGTAACGCAAGGCTATTTGGATGCCAATGTTGCCGCTCAATCTATTTTGACCGAAACGGAATTTTTCGGCGGAAGCATTGTCGATTTAATTCAGGCTCGCGCGGTAAATGAAACCATTCCGATTTTAAGGAAGGATTTTATTGTGGACGGATTTCAAATTGTGGAGGCAAAAGCGATTGGAGCAGACGCTATTTTGCTGATTGCGGCCTGTTTGACAAAAGAAGAACTCAAAAATTATGGAAAATTGGCCGAAGATTTGGGAATGGAAGTGTTGTATGAAGTGCACAATCAGGAAGAATTGGATAAAATTGACTTGAACCATAAAATTATCGGCATTAACAATCGGAATCTTAAAACTTTTGAAGTTGATTTAGAGCATTCTATTGGCTTGATAAAAAACATTCCTGATAATTGTATTAAAGTTTCTGAAAGCGGCATCAGCGACCCAAGAATTATCACCGGACTTAAAGAATACGGATTTCAAGGGTTTTTAATTGGCGAAACTTTTATGAAAACGGAGAATCCGGGTTTGGCTTGTCTGGAATTTATTTCTCAAATCAGGTAATATGAAGATCAAAGTTTGCGGCATGCGGGACAAGGAAAATATTTCAGAGTTAATTGCTTTGAAACCGGATTATATCGGATTTATATTTTACGATAAATCGAAACGCTTTGTGGTAGATTTTCCGAAAATTGATATTCCTTCTTCAACCAAAAAAGTAGGTGTTTTTGTCAATGGAAGTATTGATGAAATTATTGAAAAAGCAAACAAACATAATTTGGATTTTGTGCAATTGCACGGAAATGAAACTCCGGAATTTTGTTCAGCATTATCAGCAAATAACATAAAAATTATCAAGGCATTTTCTGTCGATGAAAATTTTGATTTTTCAGCAATAAAACTTTTTGAAAGGCATGTGTCTCTTTTTTTATTCGATACCAAAGGGAATAATTACGGAGGAAATGGGATTAAATTCAATTGGGAATTGCTTCAAAATTATACAGGAAAAACACCTTTTTTATTAAGCGGTGGCATCAGTAAAAATGATTCGGCAGAAATTATGAAATTTAAACATCCCGCATTTTTGGGAATAGACATCAACAGCGGTTTTGAATTGGAACCCGGGTTGAAAAACATCAAAGAAATTAAAGAATTTAAAAGTTTAATAGTATGAGTTATTTTGTAGATAAGAAAGGTTATTACGGAGAATTTGGCGGGGCTTTTATCCCGGAAATGCTGTATCCGAATGTAAAAGAATTGGAAGATAATTATTTGAAAATTATGCAAGAGCCTTCTTTTCGGAAAGAATTTCAGGATTTGCTGAAGGAATATGTAGGCCGCCCAACACCCTTATATTTTGCAAAACGATTGTCGGAAAAATATCAAACAAAAATTTACTTAAAACGAGAAGATTTGTGCCATACCGGCGCACATAAGATAAACAACACCATCGGTCAAATATTGGTGGCGAAAAAGTTGGGAAAAACCAGGGTAATTGCCGAAACTGGCGCAGGGCAGCACGGCGTTGCAACCGCTACGGTTTGTGCGTTGATGGGCATTGAGTGCGTGGTGTATATGGGTGAAATTGACATCGCTCGCCAAGCGCCAAATGTGGCCCGCATGAAAATGTTGGGCGCTAAAGTTGTCCCGGCTTTGTCTGGCAGCAGAACGCTAAAAGACGCCACAAATGAAGCAATCCGCGATTGGATCAACAATCCGGTAAACACGCATTATATCATTGGTTCGGTTGTTGGGCCGCATCCGTATCCCGATATGGTGGCGCGTTTTCAATCTGTGATTTCAGAAGAGATAAAAAAGCAATTGAAAGTGCATGAGAACAGGGGAAATCCGGATTATGTGATTGCCTGTGTGGGCGGAGGAAGCAATGCCGCAGGCGCTTTTTATCATTTTTTGGATGAAGAAAACGTGAATTTAATCGCTGTTGAAGCAGCCGGTTTGGGCATTCATTCCGGTGAAAGTGCCGCTACCAGCATTTTGGGAAAAGAAGGCGTGATTCACGGAAGCAAAACGTTGTTGATGCAAAGTGAGGACGGACAAATAACGGAGCCTTATTCTATTTCAGCAGGATTGGATTATCCGGGAATTGGACCTTTACACGCACATTTATACAGATCAAAACGTGCGGAATTTATCTCAATTACCGATGCCGAAGCTATGGAGGCAGGTTTGGAACTTTGTAAATTGGAAGGCATTATTCCGGCCATTGAAAGTGCGCACGCACTGGCGGTTTTCAAGATGAAAAAGTTTAAGGAAAGCGATGTTGTGGTGTTGAATTTATCTGGAAGAGGCGATAAGGATTTGGACACGTATGTTAAATATTTTAAGTTGTAGAAAATGAACAGAATCAATCAAAAATTACAGGAAAATAAAAAATTGTTGTCCATTTATTTTACGGCTGGTTTTCCGGAAATAAATGACACGGTTTCCATTATTAAAAATTTAGAAAAAAGCGGCGTCGATTTTATTGAAATCGGTTTGCCATTTAGCGATCCATTGGCCGACGGACCAACCATTCAGGCGAGTTCCACAAAAGCATTGGACAATGGGATGACTTCAGAAGTCTTGTTCAATCAGCTAATAGATATTCGTAAAACCGTCAAAATTCCCTTAATAATTATGGGTTATTTCAATCCGATGATGCGGTATGGAATTGAAAATTTTTGTAAAAAATGTGCGGAAATTGGCATCGACGGATTGATTATTCCCGATTTGCCTCTGGATGTTTACGACGATCATTATAAAGCCATTTTTGAAAAACACGGATTGATCAATGTGTTTTTAATTACACCTCAAACTTCATTGGAACGCATTCAGTTTATCGATAAAATTTCTGACGGATTTATTTATATGGTGAGTTCGGCCAGCGTTACCGGTTCGCAAAATGCCTTTGGGAAATCGCAAGATGATTATTTTAAACGCATTGCCGATTTGAATTTAAAGTCGCCACAAATTGTAGGATTTGGAATTTCAAATGCAGAAACGTTTAAACAAGCGACTAAATATGCAAAAGGCGCCATTATTGGCTCTGCATTTGTAAAATATTTGGATGAAAATGGTACAGCCGGCATAAATAAATTTGTGAGTGGCATCAGAGATTGATATCTTTAACAAAATCTAAAAAATCAAAAAAATGGAGTTACCCAAAAGAGCCGGAGACAATCCTATGGCAGTTGAATTGGAGGAAGGAAAAAAATATGCCTGGTGCACTTGCGGCTTGTCTGAAAGTCAGCCATTTTGCAACGGATTACACAAAGGATCAGGAATGAGTCCGATTGTTTTTACCGCCGAAAAAACAGAAACAAAATACTTATGTACCTGTAAACAAACCAAAAACGCGCCTTTTTGCGACGGATCGCATAAATAATCAGAAGAACTTTTTATACTGCAGCACCCTAAAATCAAGCGTATTGAATTTAGGGTTTTGTTTTTTTATGAGCTGGTATTGCGGGTTGCTTCCAACCGCACGATTGGCACTTCCGGAAGGCGCTGTTAATGAAATTATTTTTATTTTTCTGCTTGTTTCGTTTTTTTGGATTTCAAATTCGTGAATTTTTGGTGTTTCCGAAGAAATTAATTTGAGCGTTATATTTTTTTCTTTTAATTGTCTTCTTAAATGATATTTGGGTCCGTTTTTGCTGCTTCCGCCAGTTAATAAAAGCGTGTGAACGGAAGGATTTTTATCGATGTAAAACAACAAATCCCTCAAAATAATATGTTCCATTCCCAAATCGGAAGCATCCATTTTCTGGCGCTCGCAAGACTCCACAATATCACAAATGCCCATATTATTTTCAACCAAGAATTTTTTTCGCTGTTGAATGGCCAAATCAGTGGTTTCAAAATGCAGACTCAGCGAAAATATTTCATCCAAAATTTTCCATAATTGTCCGTCAATGCTGCCATAACAAAAATCTACATCGCCCTTTTTTAAAATTCCCATTGAAAATCGGGGAGGAGGCAAGGTGCCCACTATAAGTTTGGTAGTTCCTTCAGGAATAAACGGTTTGTACGGATGTTTATGTATAAACATTGGTGGTATTAGCCTTTCTTTAAATAATTGTT
>JAVVEF010000045.1:0-21174 GCA_032251275.1 Lutibacter sp. | reverse complement strand
AATACTTTTTTTTATAACTCAAGGCACTTTTTTAAACTCAAGACACTTTAGGCACTTTTTTTACAACAATCCCCAAGACATCAATCTGTCCGAATCTTCCAGCCAGCGGTCGCCAATATCTGTTCTGTAATAACAGTTATTCACAATAAGATTGCCAATGCGGTTGTACATCATTTTTTGTGCGTCTCTCATGGTAATTCCGGTTCCGGTAACCAACACCGCAATACCAGTGTCGCCAGTGATAAGCCACTCATCATATATCTTTTTCAAATGCATTGGATGAATGCCCTCTTTCATCTCTTTTTTGAAAATGACCACAGAATCTTTGGAAAAAAGATTAAAAGTTTTTTTGTCATCATAAGGAAAAGGAGGAACCACCACAAAAGCCCCAATTTGAAATCCTTTTTTTACATTGATGGTAAAATTTTCGCCGTTGGCTATTTTATAAAGCATATTTCCGAAGGATTCATGAACACCGGAGCGTTGTATAAATATTTGCGGAAACCCAAAGCGTGAGGTGAATTCTAAGGGATAAATGCCGTTTCCGTTTACAATGCAATTGAGATCAATATGGCCTCTAAAGTTTTTTTTGGTCAAAGTGGATTCAAATTTTTTCAACGTAGCGTCAAATATCGGGGAATCTTTCACCCAAAACATGCTGCTGCCCATCTCTCCGGTAGAAACACCCAGTTCTTTCGGAAAAAGTTTTTTGTGCTCAAAAGTGACATTAAGGGGATAGATAAATTGGGAGCCGTTAAAAAAAGCGGATACAGAAATTTCAACGCCTTTTACTTTTCGCTGCAGTTGAAAAGTGCCAAAATCATTTCCCCACGATTTTTCATAGGCTTTTAAAACCCTAATAATATCCAAACCTTCATCATCAGTCCCCACAAAAAGCAATTGTTTAAATTCCTGTGTTTCTCCGCTGGGCTTAATCACATAGGCATCCGGATTTTCCTGAACATACTTTATGGCATCCTGAAAATTAAAAAACTCTTTCCAAGGCAAGGTTTTTACCTTATGTTTTTTCAACTCGTCCTGTCCAAAATTACGGTCCATCTCTAATTTATCGGTATATTCCGATCCGCCAAAAACTATTTTTCCGGCAGCGCGCAATTCGGCACACACTTTTCCATAGCCGGTATAATCAAAAATAATAACATCGGCCCAATCCGCGTGTTTTTTCCAGTCCAACACTTTTGTCACAAAACCATAACCTATTTCTCTGCACGATTTTTCCTCTACATATAATTTTACGTCATTTCCCTCAAAAAGGGTTGCGTAGGCGATATCTAAGGATTCGCCCCAGCGTGAAATAAACAAAAAATTTCTTTTAACAGTTCCGTTTACTTTTGAATTGGATGAAACACCTTTCAACGGCTTAATAATTTTGCTCATTTTTAATAAGATAATTTAGGGTAAAATAGTATTAATTTTCCAAGACCAAATCAACGATAATGGAGGCATAATATTCCTCTCCATATTCGCCTTTTGTTGTTTCAACCTTATAGGTGACGTTAAATTTTTTGCCGATAAAACGTTTTTTGGTAAGGTTAAATTTTTCTTTGGCCGTCGCTTCTTCGCCTTCAAAAAAGAAAGTATAGCCATTATAGTCGGTAAAATAATAGAATCCTTCTTCGTGGCCATCAAAAGTTGCTTTAATGCTCAATGTTTCCTGGTCTTTTGCAAAAACAAGGGACAGTATGGTGAATAAAGTAATTAATATTTTCATTTTTCTTCAATTTTGTAATAAAAGGCTTCAATAGAAAAATTGATAAGCCATTTAATTGTTTATGAAACGGGAATTGTCTGTTGCATGCAAATCAGCAAAAAAATTAATTTTTCTTTTTCAATAAGGCACAGTAACTATATTTTAGCGTTGCAGACTATTGAAATCTGAAAAGTTTACAAGTCATTTTCCATAACAAATATATAGCAAAATTCACGAATGGTGGAAATTTCGTTTAAATTATTTATGTAAAGAAGATCAAATACTTTCACCTTAATATGAGGCGTTTACAAAAAGAAGTAATGGTGTTTTATTAACAAATAAATGGCCGATGCATAAAAGGAAGCTTAAAAATGGTGAGGGAAAATGAGCGTTGTTCCGTAATTTGTTATTTGTGAAATTAAATGTAAATTGTAAAAATTTCCAAACTTTAAAATTTCTTCAAAATGAGCATTCTTAAAAAATCATTCAATAAAAATTTTCACAAAATTGTAGGGTTGTTTTTAGTTTTATTCTTGTTGCAAAGTTGCAATGTTTATAAAAAATCCACCAACTTGGAAGAGGCTTCCAAAGTTGAGCAAAAAGGATTTATAAAAGTAACCATGGTCAATGGCGATGAATACATTTATGAATCCATTGAACAAAAGGAGCAGACTTATTATGGGATAAAAACGGTGAATGGCGAAAATATTAAGACAGTGCTTATAAAAGAGGATGTTTTGAAAGTGGAAAGGCAAAATAAAAAATCATCCGGTTTTTTTAGTTTTACGGGAATAGCCATTGGAACTGCTTCAATTTTGCTGGGAATATTGATGTTTGGCGGTTAAGTTGAGTTGATTCTCAAAATTGTATTTATGTTTATTTCTTGTGTAATGCTTTATTTAATTATATTTACAAATATGAGAATCATTTTAAGTTTTAGAAATAAAATGTTTATGCATTTTTAAATAAAATACCCTTTTGGAAAAAAATACAGAAATTGAAAAACTAAGACTATCCAAATCATTATTAAATGAAGTTAATTTAATAATTATTTCTTGTGATGAAAATGGACTAATTACCTACGTTTCACCTGCCACTGAGCAAATAATTGGCTATAAAGTCGATCAGCTTTTGGGAGATAAATGGTGGGATCTGACATTTTTTTCTAAAGAGGAATCGCTCTTATGCCAAGGAAAGGTATTGGGATTAACTTCAGGAAAAACAAAGTTAAACCCAAAACCTTATGACAGGCAATTACGTTGTAAGGATGGCACTATGAAATGGATTGAATGGCGCGACTCGCTTGGCGCCAATAATATTTTTGTTTCTGTAGGCGTTGACATCACCGAATGGAAAAAAACCGAAGAAATCAAAATACAGTCCGACACCATTTTAAACAGTGTGGATTCTATGCTGATGGTGAGCGACATGGAAGGAAATATCATCTATTCCTCGCCGGCGGTTGAAAAAATGCTGGGTTATAAGGTAAAAGATATCATGGGAAATAAATGGTGGAAATTAACTTATGAAAACCAGCAGGAAGCACAACAGGTAAAAAAAGCGATTTATAATTACGTTTTTTTAAACCAAAAAGATTTCACCGACATTACCAAGCGAAAAATTAAAACCGCCAACGGTGATTATAAATGGATTGAATGGCAGTTGTCTAAAGGCGCTAACGGAACCTATATTTCAATTGGAACCGACATTACCAAAAGAATTTCCACCGAGCTTGAACTAAAAAAAGCAAAGGAATCGGCAGAGGAATCCTTAAAAGTTAAAAATGAGTTTTTGGCCAATATGAGCCATGAAATTAGGACACCACTGAATGCCGTTATAGGATTTACAGATTTGCTATTGGAAACACAGCTAAATCCGGAACAAAGGTCGCATTTGGAAACGATGCGAAATTCAGGTGAAATTTTGCTTTCCCTCATCAACAATGTCCTCGATCTTTCTAAGTTGGAATCTGAGAAACTCAAAATTGAAGAGATTCCTTTCAACCTGCACAAATCTTTCAATACAGTGCTAAAATTAATGAAATTGAGAGCCGATGAAAAGAAGATTTCTTTAGACCTGAAAATTGAGCCAAACACACCTATCAATGTTATTGGCGATCCAACAAGAATAGAACAAATTTTGCTGAATTTAATTGGCAATGCCGTTAAGTTTACCAACAAAGGCTCCGTGCAAGTGACCATTAAACAGCTTTCTGAAACAGCCGATACTTCTAAAATTTATTTTGAAGTAAGAGACACGGGAATCGGAATTGTCTCCAATAAAATTAATACAGTTTTTGGTGCATTTTCTCAGGCAAAGAGTGATACTTCCAGAATTTATGGTGGTACGGGATTGGGACTTACCATTGTTAAAAAATTGGTTGGTTTGCTCAGTGGATCAATCAAAGTTGAAAGCATATTTGGAGAAGGAAGTGTGTTTAAAATTACCCTGCCATTAAAAAAAGACTTGGTAAATGTCAATGTAGAAGAAAAAGAAAAGGATTTTTCTATAGCCGAACCTTTAGAGCTTTCCATTTTATTGGTTGAGGACAATAAAACAAACCAATTGTTGGCAAAAACAAGGCTTGAACGGTGGAAATGCAAAGTAGATATTGCAAATAACGGGATTGAAGGCGTGAAAAAAGTTCAAAAAAAGATGTACGACCTTATTTTGATGGACATTCAAATGCCGGTGATGGATGGCTACGAAGCTTCTAAAATCATTAAAAATGACATTTCAAAAAAAGCCGCCCAAATTCCCATTATCGCGATGACGGCTTATGCCACCAACGCCGATATTAAAAGGGCAAAAGATTCGGGGATGAATGACTATATTTTTAAACCTTTTAAGCCCAAGGAGCTTTATAATATCTTGGAAAAATATGGAAAACCTTCGAAAGAACGAAACTTAAAAAATGCCCATGATAAAAATGGCGATACGGACATAACAGCAGAAAAAAAATACATCGACCTTAAATTTTTATATGATGAGACCCAAGGTGAAAGTTCTATATTAGTCTTGCTGATTGAATCATTTCTTAAAGATTTTAATGAGTTTTTTGAAGTGGTAAACAAGGAATTTAAGCATAAAAACTGGAAGGTACTGTATGAGGCAACCCACAAAATTAAACCAAGCATTTCGATGTTTGGGATTTCAGAAATGGGACCGATTATCCATGTGTTGGCACAAAAATTCAGGGAAGAAAAAAACTTAGAAGATACAGAAACCCTTCTTAATTCCTGTAAAGAAATATTTAAACACGTGAACAATGAATTATTAATTGAATTAAAATCATTAAAAAATGAGTGATGCAAAAAAAATTGTTTTGGCAGAAGACAATTCTACCTTGTCATTATTGTTGAAGTTCAGATTGGAAAAAGAAGGCTATAAATTGCTGATTGCAGTTGACGGAAAAGAGGCCATAGAAATGATAGAGCAATACGATCCCGAACTCATTCTGACTGATATTATGATGCCTTTTATCAGTGGTTTGGAAGTCATTAGCCATGTGCGCAACAAATTAAACAAGCAAACACCCATTATCGTTTTTTCGGCTGCCGGACAGGAGGAAATGGTGCTAAAGGCTTTTAATTTAGGCGCCAACGATTTTATGGGAAAACCTTTTAGCCCTAATGAATTGGTGATTAGGGTAAAAAGACTGTTGCGTTAAAAGCATAAACAATATTCAAAAAACAGCTCCGTGGAAAGTTATCAATACCTGCTTGATTATTTTGAAAATTCTCCGCCCATTATAAAAGGGGTGTGGATACTGAGCGCTGTTTTTTTTATTTCCGTAATCATCTTAACCACCTATCTTAAAATTTTGAGAAGCCGTTTGAGGAAAAATGAAAAGAAGGTGGCTGAATACCAAAAGGAATATGAATCGGATCTGATTACGTATTTATATGCAGGCAATGAAGAAGATGTAATTAGTGCCGAACAGCAAATAATTGTCGACAAATTAAGAAGTTGCGCCTCCGATGAATTTAAACGAAGGGTCATTGTTTCAACTTTGTTGCGACTGCGGAATGAGATTTCCGGTGAAATGGCCGATGCAATCCAAAAACTATATTTTCAAAGCGGACTCATATCTTTTGCTTTAAAAAGGTTAAAAAGCAAAAAATGGTATGTGGTGGCGAAAGGAATCAGGGAACTTACCCAGTTGCATATCAAAGAAGTTCATGATAAAATTGCACTGCTTGTAAATCATCCAAAAAAGGAAATTCGTAAAGAAGTACAGCTATATTTGGTGACCTTATTTCATTTTGACGGACTCCAATTTTTGGATGTGTTGCAAACCCAACTTTCAGAATGGGACCAAATTCAATTGCTGGAAGTGCTGCAACGGTTTGATGAACAGGAAATCCCAGATATCAATCCGTGGTTAAAATCCACCAATGATTCTGTTGTCGCTTTTGCTTTAAAGCTGGCGAAGATTTACAACCAGTTTGAGGTGAAAGACACATTAATTGAGTTGCTGTCACATCCTCAAAAAAAAATAAGGGTTGATGCAATCCATGTGTTAAGTCATTTGCAGGTTTTTGAAGCCAAAACTATTTTAAAAAACAATTTTGACAAACTCAGTCAGGAGGAACAAATCGAATTTTTTAAGTTGTTGGAAAACTTGTGCGAAACCAGCGATGAACCCTTTTTGTTAACCCAAACAACACATCAAAATTTCGAAATTAAGTTATCGGTGCTCAAAATATTAAAAACACTTTCCAATGAAAAGTTTAAAGATTTGAAGGATTTTTCAACGGATGCTGACTATGTAAAAATTTATGAATTTTTAGCATATAACGAATCATAAAATGAGCATAACGATAACACGCGATAACTATCAATAAAAATATGTGAATTCCATATGATCAAAATAAAACAATAAATATTTACAGATGAATACAAGTACAACCGAAATTATACTATTTATAATTCATTCATTATTTTTTATTTATGCAGTTTTTGCCATTGCATCGTATGTGATTTTGGCCATAATTTCGGCCATTGAAACCAAGGAATATATGAAGAAAAACAGCTTTGTCAATTACAAAGAAATTCTTTCTTCAACCATTTCTCCCTCAATTTCAATCATTGCGCCGGCCTATAATGAAAGTCTGAATATCATAGAAAATGTTCGTTCCCTTTTATCCAGCCATTATGTGAATTATGACGTAATTATTGTCAATGACGGAAGTAAAGATGACAGTCTGGAAAAACTGATTGTGGCTTATGATCTGGTAAAAGTCAATTTTTTGATCAACCAACAAATACCCACAAAACCAATTCGCGCCGGTGTTTTTAAATCAACCAATCCCGCATTTGAAAAGCTGACCGTGGTCGACAAAGAAAATGGCGGCAAGGCCGATGCGTTGAATATGGGATTGAATATTAGCGATAACCAATATGTGGCCTGCATTGATGTGGATTGTTTGCTGTTGGAAAATGCGCTTCAAAAAATGGTAAAACCGTTTTTGGAAGTTACCGAAGAAAAGGTAATTGCCACAGGCGGTGTGATAAGAATTGCCAATTCCTGTATCATTAAAAACGGAAAACTGTTGGATGTAAACTTGCCTAAAAAACTGATTGAAAAAGCGCAGATTCTTGAATATCTGAGGGCTTTTCTCTTGGGAAGAATGGCTTGGAGCAGGTTGAACGGATTGCTTGTGATTTCGGGCGCTTTTGGGTTGTTCGACAAGAAAATTGCCATTGAAGTTGGCGGTTACGACACCAATACGGTTGGCGAGGATATGGAAATTATTGTGCGAATGAGAAGGTATATGCAAGAAATTAAAGAAAAATACAGGGTGGCCTATATTCCCGATCCGCTTTGTTGGACGGAAGCGCCGGATAATTATAAAATCTTTATTTCCCAAAGAAACAGGTGGACACGCGGCACCATAGAAACATTAAGAAAGCATCGAAAAATAGCGTTTAATAAAAAATATAAATCCCTCGGAATGTTAAGTTATCCCTATTGGCTTTTTTTCGAAAGATTGGCGCCGGTGATAGAAGTGATAGGCATTGTTTATTTTACAATTTTGATGGCGCTTAATGAAGTGCGCTGGGATTATGCGATTGCCTTTATTGTATTGGCTTACTTTTTCACGATCCTGTTTTCAATAGTCGCCATTTTTTCCGAAGAACTCACTTACCATCAATACAAAAAGAAGGGAACAGGCTTTAAATTGTTGTTGATAACTGCTTTAGAACCTTTTGTGTTGCACCCATTTATTTTGTACGCTGCAATCAGGGGAAATATAGATTACTATTTTAACAAGAAGAAAAAATGGGGAGAAATGACCCGAAAAGGAATGGCTAAAGCATAATGAAATTAAAAATTTAATAGCAACAAGATTTATATGAAGTTTAAAGATTTTAGCAATTACGGTTTCAAATACATTTATTTATCATTTTCTTTGATAGTGATTTTTTGGGCAATAAGCATATTTGGACTTATGATGACCGCATCAAATGGTTTGGAACAAGCAGACCTTGGAACTTCACTAGCCTATAAATTGCTCAACGATTTTTGGGCCAGTTTGGGAATTTCTTTGTTGTTTTTTCCGCTGTACCTGTTGTTTTTCTTCATCAAAAAACCGATAGGCAACATCCTTATTAAAGTGCTGTTTTGTTTCATCATCATTGGGCAATTTGCCTTGGTAAAATACCATCTCACAACATTGGTAAACTTGGGCGCCGATCTTTTCGGATATTCTTTTGATGATATGTTTATCACCGTTTCTGCTTCAGAATCGATGTCGTTTGTATATTTTTTGCCTTTCATTTTATTCCCCTTGCTTTTTTTTGGCATTAATTACAGCCTTAATATATTTACAAATGAGCGCCAAATTTTTGCTTCTGCCATTATTTTGATGATTGTGTTTGGGAGTTCAAAAATGATTTTTTCTGAAGCCACAGAGACTGATTATCAAAACAAACTGGTTTATTTAGGCGCCGATATTTACAGATTTCAGCAGGAAAAAAACATAGCGGATGCTTACAATTTATCGGGAAGAAATGATTATCCGCTGTTAAAACCCTTTCAGGATTCAAAAGATGTATTGTCGCCTTTTTTTGATATTCAGGCCGAAAAACCTAATATCGTCATCATTATAGTTGAAGGATTGGGCGGTGAATTTGTTGGAAAAAACACTTACAGAGGATTTACGCCTTTCCTGGATTCACTGATTACAAAATCGTTGTACTGGGAAAATTTTGTAAGCAATGCAGGACGAACTTTTGGTGTTTTGCCGTCGTTATTGGGGTCGCTTCCTTATGGTGAAAAAGGTTTTTTGGAATTAAACCCATTGCCGTCTCATTTTTCATTGATCAGTGTTTTAAAGGCAAATGACTATACAACTTCCTTCTATTCGGGCGATAATTCAAGTTTCGACAGGAAAATCAATTTTTTGGAATACAATGAGATTGACCATATTATTGATGAAAATAGGTATGGACCTGAATATGTTAAAACACAATCGAATGCCGGCGGATTTTCTTGGGGTTATCCCGATCGGGAAATGTTCAAAAAAACATTGTCGGAATTGGACGGTAAAAAAATGCCGAGATTAGATATTGTGATGACACTTACCAATCATGAACCGTTTGAATTTCCTTCAAAACCCAGCTATTTATCAAAAGTGGACAGTATTTTAAATTCAAATCAACTTTTTGGTGTTAATAAAGAGGGAATTTTGGCTTATAAGGATATTTTTGCCAGTTTGCTTTATACAGATAGTTCTTTAGAGTTTTTTATGAAAGAATATGCCAAAAGACCTGAATATAGCAATACCATTTTTATTATTACCGGAGATCACCGACTTATTCCAATCGCCCAAAAGGATAAATTATGCCGCTATCACGTGCCTTTACTGATTTTTAGTCCACTGTTAAAAAAAGCGGAAAAATTTAAATCCATTTCCTCTCATTGGGATGTGACGCCAAGTTTGCTTTCGTTTTTAATGAACAATTACAAATTAAATAAGCTGAAAGAGATTTCTTGGATGAGCCAGGGATTGGATACGGCCAAACAATTTAGAAATATTCACCAAATTCCTTTGATGCGCTATAAAGGTGGTATCAGCGATTTTATTTATAAAGATTATTTCTATGCAGAAGGTGAATTATTTAAGATCAATGAAAACTTTGGGACTAACAAAGTGAATGAGCCGGAATTGTTAAAAATTGCTGCCGATTCACTGCTTGAGTTTAAAAAATTAAATGGCTATCTCACCAAAAAAAATAGGATTTTTCCCGATTCACTAAATATTTATACCCAACCCGCAATTCAATTTACCAAAGAACAACTGGCTATTATTGAAGATTTGACAAAGGGATTAAACTATGATCAAACTTTTCTTGTTGCAAGGGATTTTGCATTTCAAAAAGACTATAAAAAAGCAAGATTGTTATGTGATTATATTTTGAATGAATTTCCAAATTATGCCGATGCAAGAACTTTAAAAGGAAGAACTTTGGCTTGGGAAGGGAAATATAAAACGGCCGAAGTACAATTGCTGAATGTGCTGAAAAGAACACCTTTTTATGATGATAATTATTTGGCGCTTTTAGATTTATATTGGTGGTCCAAACAGGATATAAAGGCAGTTGACATCGCAAAGAAAGCGGAAGAACATGAAATTAAAAATCCTGATATCCCTTTTAAACTGGCGCAAGCTTACCAAAGAATGAATAATTTAAGCGATGCAAACAAAGTGATGGACAGTATTTTGAAACTTGACCCAAAAAATGTAACATATTTAACTTTTAAAAACTCCTTGAAACAATGAATTCAAAAATAAGTTATAAATGGATTTTAATCTTGGCATTTTTGTCTATTTTTCAAAGTTTTGCCCAACAAAAAGTTTTTGACGGAAACCCCGACACCGCATTTGAAAAAGCACGTGAACTGGCGTTTAACAATCAAAGAAAACAGGCACAGGATACATTGCTGTTTATTTTGACAAAATATCCCGACTACCACGATATTCGTTCTTTTTTGGCGAGCACCTATTCCTGGGACGGGGAATACAAAAAGGCAAAAACAGAGTTTTCCTATATTTTAGAAAAGAATCCGCAGAGAAAAACGGATTGGATTGCTGCCATTAACAATGAATTGTGGGCCGAAACGCCTTTTAGTGCTTTGGAAATGGCAGACAACGCCCTAAAATATTTCCCTTCTGATGGGGAAATTTTATATCTGAAAGCAAGCGCCCAGGAAAATTTCAACGACCCATCAGCAGCGTTAAGCACCCTTAATCTTATTTTAGACCAGAATCCAAACGACCAAAAAGCGATGGATTATAAAAAGAAACTGACCAATACATTGAGCTACAATTCGATCGGAATTAAATCCTCGGCCGATTTCTATTCGGAAACTTTTGACCCGATGCAGTATTATTCGTTGAATTATGGCCGACAAACAAAATACGGAAGCATTATTGCAAAAATGAATTTCAGAAGGAGTTTTAATGAAAATGGCCTTCAATTTGAAGTGGATATGTACCCAAAAATCACCAAAGGATTGTATGCTTATTTAAATGTTGGATTCGCAAACACTTTTTTGTTTCCGGATTTAAGATATGGAGCGGAATTGTACAAATCGTTGCCGAAAAGTTTTGAAGTTTCTTTGGGTTTTAGGGCATTAAAATATAGCACAACCACCAATATTTATACAGGTTCCGTAGGTTGGTACACCGGAAACAGCTATTGGTCTTTTCGTCCGTATCTAACGCCGGGCGATTCCGGAACCAGCAAATCGGGAACTTTAAATTACAGAAAGTACAGAAGTGATGCCGACAATTATTTTAGTGTTTCGGTAGGGATGGGGTTTTCCCCTGAAATTGACCGGTTTCAGTTTGAAGGAAATGAAGATGCCATCATAGATTTGCAGTCGCAAAAATTTAATGTGGGTTATTATTTTACATCTTCAAACAAACAAAATGCATGGGGTACGCAATTTAGCGTTACGCACCAGGAAATAAGTTTTGATCCGGGGAATTATTTTTGGATTTATTCCCTCGGTCTGAATTGGGCGTTGAAATTTAGATAAGCAATAAAAATGATGATGGAAATTGAGCGAAAATTTTTAGTGACAGGAGATTTTAAAAAGCAAGCCGTAAAAAGTTATAATATTTCTCAGGGTTTTATATCCACAGTGCCGGAAAGAACGGTACGCATCAGAATAAGGGATCATCAAGGTTTTATCACCATAAAAGGAATCGGAAATGCCTCCGGAACTACCCGTTTTGAATGGGAAAAGGAAATATCTCTAATTGATGCCGAAAATTTATTGTTGCTTTGTGAACCGATTATTATTGAAAAAATAAGATATATTATTCCTGCCAATGACAAGTTGTATTTTGAAGTGGATGAATTTTTGAGAGAAAACAAAGGATTGATTATCGCGGAAATCGAACTTCCGCATGAAAATACGGAATTTAAAAAACGAAGCTGGCTGGGCAAGGAAGTTACGGGGCAATTAGAATATTACAATGCCAGTTTGGCTAAAAAACCTTTTAGCCATTGGTAAAAAATAATTAATTATCTTGCAGCATTGCTAAAATTTCAAAAGAAGGTAATTTATAAAAAGAAAGAGTATGCTAGAATTGGCCGGTATTATTGTTTTGGGGACCACAGCGCAATGGGTGGCCTGGAAATTGAAACTTCCGGCAATATTGCCATTAATTTTAATAGGATTGTTGGTTGGGCCTATATCAACATTAATTTCTGCTGACGGCACAAAATGGCTGGAACCTGTTTGGAATGGAACAGAAGGATTATTCCCGGGAGAGCGCTTATTTAACTTTGTTTCTTTAGCAATCAGCATTATACTTTTTGAAGGCGGTTTGACATTAAAAAAAGAAGAAATTTTAAATGTTGGGCCAGCCATTCTTAAACTCATCACATTGGGATCTTTGATTACTTTTTTTGGTGCCGGATTTGCAGCCCATTTTATTTTTGGCATCAGCTGGCAAATATCCTTTTTATTTTCAGCCTTGATCATTGTAACCGGCCCAACGGTTATTGCGCCAATTTTGCGAAATATTCCTATGAAAAAGGATGTTTCAACAGTTTTAAAATGGGAAGGTATTTTAATTGATCCAATAGGTGCCTTGGCTGCCGTTTTAATTTTTGAATTTATTAGGGTTGGCGAAGGATATGATTATACCTCAGAAGCTTTAATTGAATTTGGAAAAATAATTTTTGTTGGCTTTTCTGTTGGTTTTACTGCAGCTTATGCCTTATATTTTTCAATCAAAAAAAAATTAATACCGCATTATTTGCTCAATGTTGCTTCTTTGGCTATTGTGCTCGCGGTATTTGTGTTGTCCGATTTGTTTGCCCACGAATCGGGTTTGTTAACCGTGGTTATTATGGGAATGGTGCTGGGAAATCTTAAAGTGGAGGGATTAAAGGAAATCCTTTATTTTAAAGAATCTTTAAGCATTTTGTTAATTTCAATATTGTTTATTTTGTTGTCGGCAAACATAAATATTAGCGATATGTTGCTGCTATATCGATGGGAAACACTGGCCTTATTTGGTATTGTGGTATTTGTGTTAAGACCTTTAGGCGTTTTTTTAAGTTCAACCAATTCCGGTTTAAGTTTTAACGAAAAATTATTTATAAGCTGGGTTGGCCCAAGAGGAATTGTGGCTGCCGGAATCGCCTCCTTATTCGGATTGAAACTTTCTATGCAGGGCGAACCGGACGCAGAATATATTACGCCATTGGTTTTTATGATTGTGTTGGGAACCGTTTTGCTAAATGCCACAACGGCACGTTTGTTTGCTAAAATAACGGGTGTGTTTTTAAAATTATCTGATGGAATTATGATTGTTGGCGCCTCAAATTTTGCGCGTTTAATAGCCGATTATTTACAGAAAAATGACCGAAGGGTTGTTCTGATAGACAACAATGCCGAAAATATTGAAAGGGCTAAATTGTTGGGGCTGGAAGCAATGCAAGGCAATGTTTACTCCGATGAATTATTGGAAGACGTAGAATTGAATGATATTGGATATTTATTGGCGGTAACCGGAAATCCTGTTCTAAACGAATATGCAATTGATAAATTTTCAAATATTTTTGGAGAAAATGGCGCCTTTAGAATTGTATCAACCGATGAAATGACAGAAGGTCCGCAAAAAACTAAATCGTATTTATTTACCCATAAAGACGACTATATTAATTTAAGTGAAGTGGTACGTGATTACCCATTTGTAAATGAAGTTCCCATTAATTCACAAGAGCACTATAATAAATTATTGAAGGAAATAAATGAGGAGCTTCATGCCATTCCTTTATTTTTAAAGGACAATACCGGTTTTATACACATTATTTCTTCCCTTACTAATTCTTTCAAAATAGAAAAAGGAAATGTATTGATGTACATTGGAAAAACAATTGTTTGATAACCTAATTATAATATTCTCCAAACCTTTTAATAACAGTTACTTCCGAAATTGCACCTATAAATTATTCAGTTTTTGAATATAATTTCTGTTAAGTGGATTCTCACAAGAAGAAAAAAAGCGTTGAGGTTGTTGTTGTTTCTGATGTGCATTTGGGAACTTATGGTTGCCACGCCAAAGAACTGCTGTCCTATTTAAAAAGCATCAATCCCTCTGTCGTAATTTTAAACGGCGATATAATTGATATTTGGCAATTTAGCAAGCGCTATTGGCCAAAATCGCATATGAAAGTGTTGAAATATTTGATGGGATGGATATCAGAAGGAAAAGAAATCTATTACATTACCGGCAATCACGATGAAATGTTTCGAAAATTTGTCGATTTTAATATAGGCAAATTCACCATAAAAAATAAAGTGGTATTGGAATTGGACGGCAAAAAAGCTTGGTTTTTTCACGGCGATGTTTTTGATGTTACCATGAAACATTCCAAATGGCTGGCGAAATTGGGCGCTGTTGGTTATGATTCCTTAATTCTTATCAACAGGGGCGTAAACAATTTCAGCCATTTTTTCGGAAAAGAAAAAATATCCTTGTCAAAAAAAATTAAGGACAGCGTAAAATCTGCCATCAAATTTATCAATAATTTTGAAGAAACGGTTACCACAATCGCTATAGAAAATCAATTTGATTATGTGGTTTGCGGCCACATTCACCAGCCAATAATTAAGGAAGCCACCACAAGCAAAGGTAGCGCACACTATTTAAATTCGGGTGATTGGGTGGAAAATTTAACCGCGCTGGAATATAACAACAAACACTGGAGTCTTTATAGATACGATGCCGCCCATTATCAAAAAGAGGAAGTTGGAATCGATTTGGAGGAAATAGATTCCATTGACCAAACGGCCAAAGAATTGTTCGGGCAGTTATTGGCCGACTTTAATTTTAAATTTTAATGAAGATATTATACGCCATTCAGGGAACCGGGAACGGACATTTAAGCAGGGCAAAGGAAATTATTCCGGCATTGTTAAAACGTGCGCAGGTTGCTGTTTTAGTAAGTGGCACACAAGCCGAAATCGTTTTGCCTTACGATGTTGATTTTGTTTATAAAGGTCTGAGTTTTTATTTTGGCAAAAATGGAGGAATCGATTTTATGCAGACATTTAAAAGGAATTCTATTGGCAATGTCATTAAAGAAATTATCAATTGTCCGGTTACGGATTACGATTTGGTGATCAACGATTTCGAGCCAATAACGGCTTGGGCCTGCTATTTTAAAGGCGTAAAATGCATTTCTTTAAGTCACCAAAGTGCATTGTTCACTGAAAATGTTCCCAAACCCATTTTCTTCGATATTATAGGAAGTTTTATTATTAAAAATTACGCAAAATGTAAGATTAACTATGGTTTTCATTTTAAAAAATACAATGATAAAGTGTACACGCCAATTATCAGGTCGGGCATAAGGTTGATGAAACGAACGGAAAAAGACCATTATACCGTTTATTTACCCGCGTATTCCGACGAAAAAATCATCGAAGTGCTGTCAAAAATAAAAGGCGTTAAATGGAAGGTTTTTTCTAAAGAAGCACAAAATTACTATCAGAAAAAGAATGTTTATGTGAAGCCGATCAACGGCAAAAAATTTGAAAAAAGTTTGGCATCGTGCAAAGGCGTTTTGTGCGGTGCAGGATTTGAAACGCCTGCGGAAGCCATTTTTTTAAAAAAGAAGTTGATGGTAATTCCTATGAAAAATCAATACGAGCAACATTTTAACGCCACAGCTTTGTCGGATTTAGGCGTGCCTGTGTTGAAATCTTTAAAAAAGAAACTAATCCCCACAATACAAAATTGGATTGAAAGCACCAACCTGGTTGAACTGCAATTTCCCAATGAAACACAGCAAATCATTGACACTATTTTATTCGATTTTATCGCTGATGAAATTAGGTTGTTATCTAAAGTTATTTAGCGTTTTTCCAATATCTAGGATTGGTTTCTTCGGTTTTTTGGTTTATATCGCAGATTTGTAAAAAATAGAAAGCAATTCATAAACTTCTTGAATTATAGCCTTTTATAATTTAAAGTTTATAAATATATGCAATAAGCATTGCCGATGCTTCACTATGCAAACCCTTGATTATAAATTCTCTCCAAAAATATTTTAATGCCGGCTAAGATTATATATTTGTAATTATTGTTGTCCTATTAAATTTTGCAAAACTTACAGGCCGCCCGGATGGGGCTTTAATCATTAAATTATGATGCTTTTCTACAAACATTTAGCTCCTACGGAGCTGATTTAGTCCCAACGGGACGACCTGTTTTTAGAAAAATTGCTATTCCCATAAAACAAGCCCCAGCGGGGCGAACTGTTTGTCAAGTCCCATTTAGATTAGGAGAAGCAGTTCTAATGAATTTTTATCGGACAACAATGATTTGTATAATTATGGATGAGCAAGAACAAATAGTAATCTACGAAGCCGAAGATGGACAAACACAAATTTTTGTCCAATTAAAAGAGGAAACTATTTGGTTAACTCAAATTCAAATGGCTGAACTTTTTGATAAAGGCAGAACAACAATTTCAGAGCATATAAGTAAGATTTTTAAAGAGGGGGAGTTGAAAGAAGAAGAGGTGTGTCGGGATTTCCGACATACCATGCAACACGGTGCAATGAAAGGAAAATCATAATCAATTAAATATTATAATTTAGATATAATAATTACAAATAGCTGATTTGTAACAAGGTGTGTCTCTTTTTATAAAAATTATTTTGTACATTTATGGAAATTAATTATTTTAAAATTGCAAAATTTATTCAATTTAATTTTAATTAAAAAAATCGGATTTATTGCCAAGTCATTTATTATCAATATTTAGTTGTATTTGAATTATAATAGGAAATAATTGAATTTAGGAGATGGGACTAACAAACGCTACATATGATTTATTCATTTCAGATAATATATCAAATTTGACAAAACCACAAATCAAAACAATTTATCCTAAATTTAAAACAAAAGATTATATTCCTAATCTTGTCCTGAACCAAGTTTTTACAAATAGATTCCCAAATGATAAATATCCAATCATTTTTGCAATAATAAGAAAGGTTAAATATTTGAATCAATTATATAATTCTTTTGCTCGAAGTCTGAAAAAAATTGATTCTGCAAAACCAAGAATAAATGAATATTTTGATATTATTTTTAAAGGTGAAGCGATTTTACTCTTTTTGGGCCAAATTATAGACTTGATTAATTGTTTGAATGGATCAAAATTATTTGAAAAAGAGGATAATAGTATTTGGCAAAGAGCATATAGTCTTCATAATGATATTAAACATGAAAAAACTGAATTAATTAGTGAGAAGAAACTTCAAGTAATTCAAATAGACAACGACGGAATCTACAATTCTAATACTAATTTGAATTACGAAGAATTAAGAAAAATTTTAATACTATTAAATAAAGAAATTAATGAAATATTAACATTAAAATGAAGATTGTGAAATCCAAATCAAAAAGGGTCTTGAACTACAAAGAGTGAAAATAATAGAATCAATAAGTGCCAAAATCTAATAAATTTAACAGCATATTTAAATAAAATAAGACACAAGACTTTAACAATTAACCTTTGCATCGCTATGAGACAAACACTGATTTTAACAAAGAAACAAGAAAGCCAGTTAGAACAGATTCTTAATGAGTTGATGTTTTCAATCAAAAAAACATATTCAGAAGAAGACTTATTAAGTTTGTTTTATTCAATTTTAAAAGAAAGCGGCAAGCAAACATACAATTCAAAAAGGGATACTGCTGCAAAAGTATTTAAAGCAGTTGGAAAGTTCTCGGGTAAAACTTTGGCACTTGCCAAAAATAAAGTTGAAAACTATAAAAATAATGGTTTTCAAAATGAATTTTACAATGATTGTCACTTTGCGAACAATCAATTAAATAAAGCACCCGAGAATCTTAAAAATATTGGCATAAGCATTAAAAATAAGGCAACTAATTTTAATGATAATTTTTTAAGCAAAACCAAAGAAGAAAAAATAGAATTAATTTCAGTTGGGATTATGGGAATTTTAATCTTTTATGCCAGTGCCGGCGGTGAAGATTTTGAAGGGGGTATTCCAGATTCTGATTTAAATTTAGGAATTGGATTTCACAGACATTTAATAAGTCATTCAATTATTATGGGGTTTGTAATTGAGTTTTTGATGAGAGCCGGTATTGAAATATTAAACAAGTCTCATAAAAATCTGCCTTTAAAACATCATACTTTTTGGGATAAATCAAATAATTATATAAATAAACATAAGGGAATTGCAATTGGCGCTATGTGGGCTGGAATAAGCGCTCATTTGCTCAAAGATTCCGGAATTTTTGGTGATGGCGTAAAACCTTATAATGGCATTCCAATCGAGTTATCAATGGAAACGCACCAAGGCCTTTTTGCTGCCAATGGAACGGCGTCGGCTATGTTTGCATATAGGGATCTTCAGAAATAAGTTAAGATAGATTTAATGGCATAGAGGTAGATATTTCAATTGCAATTTTTTTTAATTTCTTCATAGGCTTCAAAATACCCTAATTCTCCAGCAATAGAAAGATCTCTACAACCATTTTCTTTATCACCAGATTTTATTTTGCATAAACCTCTATAAAAAAAAGCCAATTCATTATATGGTTCTAGTGCAATGGTTTCATCAAAATCTGAGATAGCTTCATTCAATTTTTTAATTTGGAGATATGCATGGGCTCTCTTATAATAGACTTCGGTAATTTTAGGATAATATGATAATGATTTTGTCAAATCCTCAATACATCCCAAAAAGTCATGTAATTCAAATTTAGCAAAAGATCTTCTTAAATAAAGTTCATTTGTAATACTATCTTCTATGTCAATTTTAATTGCTTTAGAAAATATTACAACCGCATTAGGATATTCATTATTGGTGATATAATCCATTCCCTCGTTAAATAATTTCTGAATTATTGGTTTATTTTTTCTATAAATCTTTAATTTTTCATCTTTTTCTTTCTTTAGCTTTTTTCTATTTTCATTTTCAATATATTTTTTAATGAATGACCTTGTATTTTCCTCCATTTTGTTTAAAGAAAGAAGTAGTTGATCTTTTAATCTTTGATTTTCATTGAAACTCCATGACTCATCCCGAAGATAAGAAACTAATTCATTTTCATCATTTAAATAAAAATTATACCGAGGATCTAGTAGGTTTGCATACTTCTTAAGAAATAATATCTTATCAAGTGCATTTTCAGCTGCTTCCATCGGTCTAACTTCAAAATCCGTTTTTTGAATTTCATCCAAATTAATTTCATAATTACCTAATTTTATATTTCTTGGGTAACAGAAAAAAAGTTTAAAATCATATTTGTAATAAATTACCGAATTGGTCAAATCTTTAACATGTTGGTAATGGTCGTATACTCTATACATGGGATAGTTGTGTTAAAAATAAATAAAACTTTATTTTGCAATTATAGTAAATTTTTAAAAATTCATCTATTAGCCATTATATACTGGTTTAAAGATATTTCCACATTTCTTTTCTTTGAAATAGACTTTTTGCTCTTTCAAAACCATTTGATGCAGATTTCTGAATCCATCTAACTCCATTATATGAATCTTTGGCTATATTAAAATCACCATTCAAAAGTATATTACCATAAACATATTGTGATTCAGCATTTCCAGCTTCAGCGCCTTTAATAATCCAATTTAGCCCTTCTTTAATGTCTTTCTCAATTCCGTCCCCTGATAATAATATTAAACCAACTTTGTTTTGTGCATCAGAATCTCCTAATTCAGCACATTTTTCAAACCAATAAAACCCTTTTCTTTTATCTTCTTTAACTAAATCCCCATTATAATAAGCAACACCTAAATTATATTGTGATTGTTTATACCCTAAATTTGCACTTTTCTCAAACCATTGTAATGCTTTAGTAATATCTTTTGGAGTTCCGATACCATTAAAAAAAAATCTTGCCAAATTATATTGTGATTCGGCATCTCCATTTTCTGCTCCTTGTTTAAATAAATTGAATGCCTTTTCATAATTCCGTTTTCCAATTTCACCATTTTCATATATTAAACCGAGATTACATTGGGCAATGGCATTGTTTTGATTTGCACTTTTTTCTAACCAAAAACACGCTTCATTTATATCTTTATCAATATAACTTCCATCATGATAAAATATTCCAAGAAATAATTGAGCATCAGGATTTTCCAATTCTGCACTTTTTTTTATCCAATAAATTCCTGTGCGAACATCTTTGCTCACTTTATCACCTTTCAGAGTTTTAATTCCGAGTTCAAATTGCGCTTTGCTATTACCATTTATAGCTTCATCCATTAATTTCTCAATCATAATTTATTACTTTGTTTAAATTTAATTGGGATTAAGTATTTGAATTTTATAAATTTACAAAAAAGGAGTTAATTTTTTAACTTAATATTATTTAATTTAAGATGGGTACGTTAGCAATTATATTTCTTATTATTTGCTTAATAGCTGGTATGCTTTCAAGAGCAGATAGAGGAAAAAGATAGATTTTGTATTATTTCCTTAACTTAAAAACCCGTTTGCGCGGATTTGTAATTATGAGTGATAGGAAGAAATTAGGCTTATTATCTAAATTTCTTTAGCGTTTTTCCAATACCTGAAACCAATGGCACTGATTGCAAATCGCGCTATCAAAGTATGCTAAAAATCAGTCTACTGCCTGCGGATTTTCTTAGGTTCTGATTTTAAGATTGAAGATGATTTATTGGATAAACTGCAATTAATCGGATAAAATTTCGTATATTACAACATCGAACATTTATAATTGCTCGGGTGGACGAAAATATAATTCTCCAATCAGGCAACAACTTCCGAAGCAAATTTGGGAATTACCTTTCCTGAGGAACAAAGGATTTTACTAAAACAAAGTAAATAAGATTTATTTATTTGGTTCTACCACGAATGTTGTGGAATTAGTAAATTAGCAAAAAAAAATGTT
>JAVVEF010000044.1:0-22046 GCA_032251275.1 Lutibacter sp. | reverse complement strand
GATTGGGTATTGAACCCAACATAAGAGAAAACCAAAACATCGCTTGGTTTCACGTTTTCTAGCGTATAGTTTCCGTCAAAATCTGTTGCGGTACCTATAGTGGTTCCTTTAATAATAACGCCAACTCCAGGAAGTGCTGTACCGCCTGCTGCTTCTGTAACTTTTCCTTTTACTGCTTGCTGGGCAAACATCACCAAAGGCAAAAGAAGCATGACATTAAACAAAAAAATTTTAAAATTTTTCATCTATTTTAAGTTAATTAATAATTAAGGTTTTTTAAAAAATTATTGTACTATTTTTTGCATTTCACTGTGTGAAGTTACACACTTAACATTAATTTAACAGTGATATATATCAGAAAAAAAATTTCGCAAACGTTTTCGTGTTTGTAACTTTTTTACTCAAACGTTAGAGTTTCGTTGGATAAGTTTAAGTTTTTTTGTGAAAATTTTGAAAATTAGTCAATTTCCGAATTTTAAAATGATGTTTTGCAAATTTGTTCTTCTTAAAATCATTACATTTTTAACTAGAAAGTTTATATTTGTGGAGAATAGCAATTTTAATTATTTTTAAGATTTAAATTTAATAATAAATCGTAAAATTAAAGTTGATTAATATTTAACTTTAGACTTTAGCTTTTCAACTTTTAAACAATTCAACTATACTAATTACATGAAACCAAGAATTACCCTAAAAAAAATTGCAAGAGAGTTTGGCGTGTCCATATCCACGGTTTCAAAAGCATTGAAAGACAGCCATGAAATTAGCGAAGAGACAAGGGGGAAAATTAAGGCTTTTGCCGATTATTATCACTACAAGCCAAACAACCTGGCGTTACAGCTCAGAAACCAAAAAACTTCTGTAATTGGCGTTATTGTTCCGGAAATTGTGCATCATTTTTTTTCTACGGTCATCAATGGCATTGAGAAATATGCTACTGAAAAGGGGTACAATGTAATGGTATGTTTGTCTAATGAATCTTATGAAAAGGAAGTTTCAAACATGGGTGTGCTTACCAATGGAAGCGTTGATGGATTGATTGTTTCAATAGCAAGAGAAACACAACAAAATCAAGATTTTAAACATTTTGACGCTATTATTAATGATGATTTTCCACTGGTGCTCTTTGACAGAGTTAATGATGATATCAAATGTGATAAAGTGATTATTGACGATATTGGAGGCGCCTTAAAAGCAACAAACCATTTGATAGAAATAGGTTCTAAACGCATTGCATTGCTAACAACCCAAGATTTTATTACGGTAGGTTCTTTGCGAACAGAAGGTTATATGAAGTCATTAAAAACACATGAAATCCCAATTGATGAGCATCTGATTTATAAAATTGATGATAATTTGGATTTATATGAACAGATAAAAAAAGTCATTAATGTTGCAAATCCGCCAGATGCCATTCTGGCCGTTAATGAAATTTACGCTGCAATCGCTTTAAAAATTGCCAAAGAAAAGGGCTTGTCGATACCGGGTGACATAGCCATTATTGGTTTCACCAGCGGATTAATTTCTGAATATACCGACCCTCCTTTAACATGTGTTGAGCAACACGGATTTTTAATGGGCAAACAAGTTGCAGAATTATTAATCAACAGAATTGAGAATACGGCTCCGAGCGAATTTCAAAAAGTTGTTATTTCGACCAACTTAAAAATAAGGAAATCAACACTTGATAGTTAAAAGCTCAAAGTTAAAAGTTTAAAGTTTTTTTATCTACAAATAATAAAATTAGGTTTCAGCTTTCATCCTTTTGGCTTTTAGCCTTCAGCTTTATACTTTTAGCTTCACAACTCCAACGTTGTAGTGTCCAATTGTTCATTTTTTTAACTAAATCTTCTTTCAAAAAAGGTTGAACTTAAAATTTTATTTATATATTTGGTCCGTACTATTTTTTACACTTCACACAAAAACAATTAATTAAAGCCTGCCGGCTTTATATTGTATTTATTTTTTTTAACACTTACATTATGGAAAAACGGAAACTAAGTTTCTGGGATATCTGGAACATGAGTTTTGGTTTCCTTGGAATTCAAATGGGTTTTGCGCTGCAAAATGCCAATGCCAGCAGAATATTGCAAATTTTTGGCGCAGATGTCCATGAACTTTCTTGGTTTTGGGTGGTAGCGCCGTTAACGGGTTTAATAGTACAACCCATCATTGGTTATTATAGTGACAGAACCTGGACGAAACTTGGAAGAAGACGGCCATATTTTTTAACAGGGGCTATATTGGCGTCTATGGGATTAATTTTAATGCCAAATGCCGATATGTTTACCGCTTTTTTACCCGCATTGTGGGTGGGAGCCGGAATGTTAATGATTATGGACGCTTCATTTAATGTTGCTATGGAACCTTTCAGGGCTTTGGTGGCCGATTTGTTACCTTCAGATCAAAGAACACTTGGATTTAGCGTACAAACCATCTTAATTGGTATTGGAGCCGTTATAGGTTCCTGGTTGCCTTACGCTTTATCAAATTGGTTTGGGGTTTCAAATAATGCTGTTGAAGGGGAAGTTCCTTTAAACTTATTGCTATCATTTGTGATAGGGGCCGGAGTTTTAGTGGCTAGTATTTTGGTTACCGTATTTACCACCAAAGAATATACTCCCGAAGAAACAGCACAATTTAGCGCTCCGGAAACAGAAGAAGAAATAGCGGCGGAGGAAAAATCAAGCTTATTGGATATTTTTTCCGATTTCAAAAAAATGCCTTTAACCATGCGACAATTGAGTTCGGTTCAGTTTTTTTCCTGGTTTGGTTTGTTTGGGATGTGGGTTTTTTCAACACCTGCCATTGCGCATCACGTTTATGGCTTGTCGTTGGATGATCACGGATCTGCCTATCAAATTGCTGGTGACTGGGTTGGGATTTTATTTGGTGTTTACAATGCTGTTTCGGCTGTGTACGCCTTCTTTTTACCGGCAATCGCTAAAAAAATAGGCCGAAAATTAACCCATGCCGTTTCATTGGCTTTTGGTGGTTTAGGACTTATCTCCATTTATTTTGTGCCAAACGAAAACTGGTTATTTTTATCCATGTTTGGAATCGGGATTGCCTGGGCAAGTATTTTAGCTATGCCTTACGCAATTTTGGCGGGATCAATTCCAGCCAAGAAAATGGGCGTTTATATGGGGATTTTCAATTTCTTTATTGTAATTCCACAAATCATAAATGCCATCATAGGTGGCCCAATCGTAAAATATTTTTATGGAGGCAACCCAATTTATGCATTGATAATCAGCGGTATTTCTTTACTGATTGCAGCCATATTGGTGGTTAGGGTAAAAGATGTTGATGATACAGTATTAATAAAAATTTAAATGAAGAAAGAAATCGCATTCATATTTGATTTAGACGGCGTTATCGTTGATACGGCGAAATATCATTATTTGGCCTGGAGAAATTTGGCAAACGCCTTGGGTTTCGATTTTACCGAAGCACAAAATGAGTTGTTAAAAGGTGTCAGCAGGATTCAATCGCTCGAAATTTTATTGTCGATTGGAAATGTTAATTTATCCGAAGAAAAAAAACAAACGTTGTTACTTCAGAAAAATAAAGAATATCTGGAATACGTCAATCAAATGACTTCCGAAGAAATTTTGCCCGGCGTAAATGATTTGTTGAATTTTTTGGAAATAAACGACATTAAATACGCCTTGGGTTCGGCCAGTAAAAACGCACCGTTGATTTTGGAGAAAGTAGGACTTTTAAACAGATTTACTGCCATTGTTGATGGAAATGACGTTTCTAAAGCAAAACCGGATCCGGAAGTGTTTTTAATCGGCGCCAGAAAATTAGGGGTGAAACCCGAAAACTGTGTGGTTGTAGAAGATGCCATCGCGGGAGTACAAGCTGCAAATGCGGCGAAAATGATAAGTATAGGAATTGGAGATGCGAATGTGTTACATGAAGCAGATTATGTTTTTAAAGATATGACAGCAATCACGCCCGATTTTTTAAAAAATCTAATGAATTAAAAAGATGAATAAAGATTATATTAAGCCTTACGAATGGTCAATTATAGAAGAAGGCTTTGATCCCGAAAACGTAGAAGCTTCAGAAAGTCTGTTCAGTATTGGCAATGGTTCTATGGGGCAGCGCGCCAATTTTGAGGAAACGTATACAGGAAAAACCTTTCAGGGAAGTTATATTGGCGGTATTTATTATCCCGATAAGACCAGAGTGGGCTGGTGGAAAAACGGCTATCCCGAGTATTTTGCCAAAGTGCTGAATGCGCCAAATTGGATTGGGATTGACATCCAAATCAATAATACGGAGCTGGATTTAAATACCTGTAAAGTTTCAAATTTCAGAAGGGAATTAAATATGAAAGAAGGCTGGTTGAGCCGATCTTTCGATGCAATTCTTGAAACAGGCGAGGAAATTCAGGTAGCAACAAAACGATTTATAAGTCTGGAATACAATGAAACAGGCGCCATTGAATACGCCGTAAAAGCCGTCAATTTTTCAGGGGAAATTACCTTTTCTCCTTATATTGATGCCGGAATCGTCAATGAAGATTCCAATTACGATGAATATTTTTGGGAAATTCTAAAAATTATCGACGGTAAAAATAACGGTTGCATTCTTTCAAAAACCTTAAAAACAGCATTTCACGTGGCAACCGCCATGGAAGTTTCGTTTGCTCTAAATGATAAAAAAGTTGAAGCAGTCCAACAGACACTTATTGACGAAAAATCTTTGCATTATACCTACAAATTAAATGTCAATAAAGGCGACATCGCAACCATTTATAAGTATGGAAGCTGCGTAAGTTCTTTAAATTATCCAAAAGAGGATTTGATTGAAGCGGCTTTTAACAATGTTAAACAAGCTTATGAATTAGGCTTTTCGCAACTATTGGAAAGCCAAAAAGCAGCTTGGTCTAATATTTGGCACACGGCCGACATCATAATTGAAGGCGACATAAAAGCACAGCAAGGCATCAGATTCAATATTTTTCAACTGAACCAAACCTATTTGGGAACTGATGCAAGATTAAATATCGGTCCGAAAGGTTTCACCGGCGAAAAATACGGCGGAAGCACTTATTGGGATACGGAAGCCTATTGCATTCCTTTTTATATGGCGACAAAAGATGCGAGCGTAGCCAAAAATTTATTGTTGTACCGCTACAATCAGTTGGACAAAGCCATAGAAAATGCGCAAAAACTCGGATTCAAAAACGGGGCGGCTTTGTATCCGATGGTTACCATGAACGGTGAAGAATGCCACAACGAATGGGAAATTACTTTTGAAGAAATCCATAGAAACGGTGCGATGATTTACGGAATTTATAATTATGTAAATTATACCCAGGATTTTGAATATGTTCCAAAATTCGGAATGGAAGTCATCATTGCTGTTGCTCGTTTTTGGTATCAGCGCGCTAATTTTTCAGAAGCAAAAGGTCAATATGTTGTTTTGGGCGTTACAGGTCCAAACGAATATGAAAACAACGTAAACAATAATTTTTATACCAATTATCTGGCTAAATGGTGTATTCAATATGCTTCGGAATGTTTGAACAGGGTGGAAACAGCGTATCCTGAAGATTTTAAACGCGTCATGGCCAAAACCAAATTGACCAATGAAGAAACCAAAAAATGGTTACAGGTTGCCGAAAATATGTATTTTCCATTCAGTTTGGATCACAATGTTTATTTGCAACAGGACGGATTTTTGGACAAAGAATTAATTCCGGTTGCTGAACTGGAAAGTTCAGAAAGACCCATCAATCAAAAATGGTCTTGGGATCGCATATTGCGTTCTTGTTATATCAAACAAGCCGATGTTTTGCAATGCATGTTCTTTTTTGAAAATAAATTCAGCAAAGAGGATTTAGAGCGTCATTTCGATTTTTATGAGCCTTTAACAGTTCATGAATCTTCATTGTCTCCTTGCGTGCATTCCATTTTGGCGGCATCCATAGACAGAATGCCAAAAGCCTATGAGCAATATGTGCGGACTTCACGTTTGGATTTAGACGATTATAACCACGAAGTCCATGAAGGTTGCCACATTACCAGTATGGCAGGAACCTGGATGTCCATTGTGCATGGATTTGGAGGTATGCGCGTATGGGAAGACGGTGTTTTATCTTTCAGCCCACAAATTCCGCAAGAATGGGAATCGTATTCCTTCACCATCAATTTCAGGGGAAATATCATCAAGGTTTACAAAAGCCAAACCGAGTGCAGATTCTTTAATGAATCGGAAAACGATGTGAAAATGATGGTGAATTCAAATGAAATTTTAATTCCGGCGAACCAACCAGTCACTGTACAATGCTAAAATAACAACCCATGAAAAAATTTTGTTTTCTATTACTTTTCATTTCAGGCACAGCTTTATATGCCCAAAAAATTGATAGAATTGAACCACCAAATTGGTGGGTTGGTATGGAGAATAATCAGTTGGAATTGCAGATTTACGGAAAAGACATCGTGCAATTTACGCCTTCTGTCGACAATAAAAATATTCAGATTTTAGCTGTCAAGAAAACTGGAAACAACAATTATTTGTTTCTGAATTTAGATCTGTCGAAGGCAGTTTCAGGGAAATTCAACATCAACTTTTCAAAAAAAGGAAAGCGAAACAATTTTTCTGTTGTTTATGAATTGAAGGAGCGAAATCCAAATTCAAAATTAAGGCAAGGTTTTAACAGTTCGGACGTCATTTATCTGATCACGCCCGATCGTTTTGCGAATGCAGATGTTACCAACGACATTGTAAAAAAAATGAACGAAAAAACCGTTGACAGAAAAAATGATTATGGTCGTCACGGCGGCGATATCAAAGGAATGACAAATCATTTGGATTATATAGATGATATGGGATTTACGGCCATTTGGCCAACGCCGGTGCTGACCAATGATATGAAAAACGCCTCTTATCATGGATATGCGATGACCGATTTTTATCAGGTTGATCCGCGTTTTGGAATGATGGAAGATTACATCGAATTGGCGAAAAACGCAAAAAATAAAGGAATTAAACTGATTATGGACCAGGTTGCAAACCATATTGGATTGGAACATTGGTGGATGAAAGATTTACCAGCTAACGATTGGGTAAATTATCAGGATGAATTTTTAAAGAATAATACTGTTACAACAAATCACCGCAGAACCACCAATCAGGATGCTTATGCTTCAGTTAAAGATAGGAATTTAATGAGTGAAGGTTGGTTTGTTGCTGCAATGCCCGATTTAAACCAACGCAATCCCTTGTTGGCGAAATACTTAATCCAAAACAGTATTTGGTGGATAGAAACTCTTGATTTGGGCGGCATCAGGCAAGATACTTATCCGTATCCAAACAAACAATTTATGAGTGATTGGGCCGGCGCCATTATGCAAGAATATCCAAATTTCAGTATTGTAGGCGAAGAGTGGAGTGTAAATCCGTTATTGGTTGGCTACTGGCAGCAAGGTGCAAAAAATAAGGATGGCTACGTTTCCAATTTATCTTCCACGATGGATTTCCCTATGCAAAAATCCATTGTTGATGCCTTAAATGAACCGGAAAGCTGGGACAAAGGTTTTGTGAAAATGTATGAAGGTTTGGCAAACGATTTCTCTTATGCCAACCCTAGCAATATCATGATATTTCCGGACAACCACGATATGGATCGCATTTTTACCCAATTGAAAGAAAATGTGGTGAATACCAAAATGGCTTTGGGTTATATGCTCGCTTTGCCAAGAATTTCCCAATTGTATTACGGAACAGAAATTTTAATGCAAAACACTGCCAAACCTGGCGATCACGGTTTGATCAGAACCGATTTTCCCGGAGGTTGGAGTGGAGATAAAGTGAATGGTTTTACAGGAGAAGGATTGACTGCTGAACAGGTAGAAATGCAATTATTTTTGAAGAAAGTGTTGAATTATCGTAAAAACAGCGAGGCAATCCATTCAGGAAAAACAATTCATTTTGCGCCTGAAAATGGGATTTATACACTTTTTAGAATAAACGATGACGAAATAGTGACAGTGATATTGAACAAAAACGAAAAACCGATTTCATTAAATTTAAACAGATTTGAAGAGGTTGGTTTAACAGGAAAACAAGTTAAAAATATTTTAAATGGTGAAACATTTATTTTTGAAAACAACTTGGAAATTGGTTCAAAAGGCGTTTTCATGTTCACAACAAAATTATAAATTAATGAAGTCATTAAATCTTTTTCTAATTTTTTTTATTTCAGGAAGTTTATTTTTAAATGCGCAAAACGCAGAAAGAAAATTTGTTTCCTTAGATCAAAAAAATGACCTTATTGAAATAAAAACGAATGATGGTGCTTATCAAATAAAACCCTATTCCGCAAAAATTGTGGAAACAACCTTCATTCCAAACGGGGAGGTTTACAATCCAAATTCGCATGCGGTGGTTTTGAAATCTGAAAATACTGAATTTAAAGTAACGGAAAATGAAAATTCAATTCAGTTAATAACGCCGGGAATAAGGGTTGAAATCAGGAAAAACCCATTTCAGATTTTATATTTTTATAAAAATAAGCCTTTAATTTCTGAAAGAAAGGGCTACGTTAAAACCGAAGATTTTGAAACATTGGATTTCAATTTAACGACTGATGAAATTTTATATGGCGGCGGTGCCCGCGCTTTGGGAATGAATCGCCGGGGCAACCGATTGCAATTGTACAACCGGGCGCATTACGGCTACGAAACACGATCTGAATTGATGAATTTTACGATGCCGTTGGTGTATTCTTCCAATTTGTATGCGGTGCATTTCGACAATGCGCCCATCGGTTATTTTGATCTGGACAGCAAAAAGGACAATTCTTTAACCTATGAAACCATCAGCGGAAGAAAAACCTATCAGGTGGTTGCTGGTGATTCCTGGAAAGATTTACTCGACCAATATACCAGTTTAACAGGAAAACAACCAATGATTCCGCGTTGGGCACTGGGAAATTTTTCGAGCCGATTTGGTTATCATTCCCAAGAAGAAACCTTAAAAACTATAGACAAATTCTTGGAAGAAAAAATTCCGGTTGATGCCGTTATTTTGGATTTATATTGGTTTGGAAAAGAATTAAAAGGCACGATGGGGAATCTGGAATTTTATAAAGATTCATTTCCAAATCCGAAGAAAATGATTTCCGATTTAACCAAAAAAGGCGTTAAAACCATTTTAATTACCGAACCGTTTGTGTTGACGACTTCCGGCAAATGGGACGAGGCGGTTGAAAAGGATATTTTGGGAAAAACCAAAGAAGGCAAACCTTATACATACGATTTCTATTTTGGAAATACGGGAATCATTGATATTTTTAAGCCCGAAGGAAAAAAATGGTTTTGGGATGTTTACAAAAAATTTGCCGATTATGGCGTTGCCGGTTGGTGGGGAGATTTAGGCGAGCCTGAAGTTCATCCGTCAGATTTGCTGCACGCAACGGGTTCGGCCGATGAAGTTCACAATATTTATGGCCACAACTGGGCAAAACTTATTTTTGAAGGTTATCAAAAAGATTTCCCAAACCAGCGTCCGTTTATTTTAATGCGCGCCGGTTATTCCGGTTCCCAGCATTACGGAATGATTCCGTGGTCGGGGGACGTGAACAGAAGTTGGGGCGGATTGCAATCGCAACCCGAAATTGCCTTACAAATGGGTATGCAGGGAATGGCATTTATGCATTCTGATTTGGGCGGATTTGCTGGCGCCAATTTAGATGATGAGTTGTACACGCGTTGGCTGCAATATGGCGTTTTTCAGCCTATTTATCGTCCGCACGCGCAGGAAGATGTTCCGTCTGAACCTGTTTTCAGAGAACCGAAAACAAAGGCTTTGGCAAAAAAATCAATCGAATTACGCTACAGTTTGTTGCCTTATAATTATACCTTGGTTTTTGAAAACAACCAAAAAGGAACACCTTTAATGCGTCCCTTATTTTTTGAAGATGACAATAAATCGTCATTCATAAACGATAAAACATATTTGTGGGGCGACAGTTTTTTGGTGAGTCCGGTGGTGCAATCAGGTCTAAAGGAGCAGCTGGTTTATTTTCCTGAAAATTCTAATTGGTATCATTTTTACACCGATGAAAAAGTTGGGGGCGGACAATCAAAAATGGTTCCCTTAAATGAAGAAAGCATTCCCGTTTATGTTCGCGGAGGTGCTTTTATTCCGAGAATTCAACCCATTCAAAATATAAGTTTGTATAGTTTAAAATCATTTGATTTGCATTTTTATTTCGATGAAAAAGTAAAAGAAAGCGAAGAATATTTGTACGATGATGATGGTGAAACGCCGAATGCTTTTGAAAAGGGAATGTATGAGATTTTGAATTTTGAAAGCGAATACAAAAACAATCAATTAGTTATAGAAATCGAATCAAAAATTGGTAAAAACTATCAATTTTCTGAAAAAATGATTAACTTACTGATTCATAATATTTCAAAAAAGCCTATAAAAGTGACAGGTAATATTTTTACTTGGGATGAAAAAAATCATACTTTATCAATTCCTGTTTTATTAAAAAATCCTTCAACAAAAAATATAAAAATTAAATTAAATCATTAATGAAAAAATATTTATTCATCTTATTATCAGTCGTTATGATAAATTGTTCTACCAATAAACAAGATAAAGTTTTGAAAAAAGCGAATGCGGAAAAACCGTTTTTATGGGAGGGCGCAAACATTTATTTTTTACTGACAGACCGATTTAGTAATGGTGATGTTTCAAATGATTTGAACTTTAACCGAACAAAATCCACGGCAAAATTGCGCGGTTTTGAAGGCGGCGACATTAAGGGAATAACCAAAAAAATTGAAGAAGGCTATTTTACCGATTTGGGAATTAACGCTATATGGTTTACGCCAATTGTGGAACAAATTCACGGCGCTGTTGATGAAGGCACCGGCGTAACTTTTGGCTATCATGGCTATTGGACAAAAGACTGGACCGCTTTGGATCCAAATTTCGGCACTATGGAAGATTTAAGAAATTTAGTGGAATTGGCCCATAAAAAAGGCATCAGAATTGTGTTGGACGGCGTTATCAACCATACGGGACCTGTTACCAATGTTGATAAGGTTTGGCCATCAGACTGGGTGAGAACCGGTCCGCAATGTGATTATCAAACCTATGAATCTACCACAGCCTGTACTTTGGTTAAGAACTTGCCGGACGTAAAAACCGAAAGCAATGCATCTGTTGAAATTCCGGAGCAATTGGCTGATAAGTGGAAAGCCGAAGGAAGATATGACCAGGAAATGAAAGAATTGGACGATTTTTTCAAAAGAACCGGTTATCCGAGAGCGCCAAAATATTACATTATTAAATGGCTTACGGATTATATCATCGAATTTGGTATTGATGGTTATAGATCTGACACTGTTAAGCATATGGAAGAAAATGTTTGGGACGAATTTAAGAACGAATGTGATTTTGCTTTTGATCAATGGAAAAAAAATAATCCAGCTAAAGTGTTAGATTCAACTAATTTTTATTTGGTTGGTGAAGTATATAATTACAACATTTCAGGTGGACAAATTTATGATTTCGGAGACAAAAAAGTCAATTATTTCGAGAATGGCTTTAACAGTTTAATCAATTTTGAATTCAAATGGAATGCGGCCCAACTGCCTTCTTATGAAGCGCTTTTTTCAAAATATGATTCCATCTTGCAAAATGATTTAAAAGGATTTGGCGTTTTAAACTATATCAGTTCACACGATGACAGCGATCCTTTCGACAAAAAGAGAACAAAAACTTTTGAATCGGCCACGAAATTATTATTGTGCCCGGGTACAGCCCAAGTTTATTATGGCGATGAATCTGCACGTTTATTAATTGTTGAAGGCGCTGTTGGCGACGCCACGTTGCGCTCTAATATGAACTGGGACGACATAGAAAACAACTCGAAAACAAAAGAAATTTTGGCGCATTGGCAAAAACTGGGAAAATTTAGAAACAGCCATCTTGCGGTTGGTGCCGGAATCCATAAAATGATCAGTGAACATCCGTATGTTTTTCAAAGAACGTATTCAAAAGGAAATTTTAAGGATGTGATTGTTGTCGGACTCGATTTAAAAATAGGTGAAAAACAACTGAAAGTAAGCGCTGAATTTGCTGAAGGAACAGTTTTGGTTGATGCTTATTCAAATACGGAAGTTGTGGTTAAAAACGGAATGGTCAGTTTAAATACGCCATTTTCCATTGTTTTATTAGAAATGAAAAATCAATAAAAATGAATAATAGTATAAAATTGAGCATTTTGCTTTTAAGTGTAATGCTGTTTTCCTGCTCAAAACAGGGCGATTGGCAAACAACTGTTGCTTCTCCGGATGACAATGTAAAAGTCGAATTTAAGCTGACCGAAAAAGGTGAACCAACGTATTCGGTGACTTTCAAGAATAAGGAAGTCATTAAAACATCAATGTTGGGAGGCTTCGATTTAAAAGATGTGGCATCCTTAAAAGACAACTATGAAATTGTAAATGCAATAGCAAGCGACTTCAACGAAGTTTGGGAAATGCCTTGGGGTGAACAAACCAAAGTTGAAAATAATTATAAGGAACTAAAAATTGAGCTTCAGGAAAAAGCGGATTTAAAACGAAAACTGACCATTGTATTTCGAGTTTATAATGACGGATTGGGATTTCGGTATGAGTTTCCTGAGCAGGAAAATCTTTCAGAAGTGATGATTACTGATGAAAACACCCAATTCAATTTATCAGGCAATCATATGGTTTGGTGGGCACCAGGCGATTGGGATATTTATGAGCATTTATACACCACTTCAAAATTTACGGAAATTGATGCTTTTGAAAAGGCGAACCATCCAAGTTTGGGACAAACCTACATTCCTGAAAATGCCATAAACACGCCTGCAACCATGAAAACTGAGGAAGGTTTGTATTTGAGTTTTCATGAAGCTGCTTTGGTTGATTATTCGGATATGACCTTAAAAATCGACAAAGAAAATTTGGCGATGACCAGCGAATTGGTTGGATCAGAACGCACTGGCTATAAAGTAAAGAGAGAGGTTCCTTTTCATACACCTTGGAGAACGCTTCAAATTGCCGAAAATGCGGGTGGTTTAATAGAATCCCGATTGATTGTTAATTTGAATGAACCTAACAAAATTGGCGATGTTTCGTGGTTTAAACCTACAAAATATACCGGCATTTGGTGGGAAATGCATTTAGATAAATCATCTTGGGATATGGCTTCCGGAAAACACGGAGCCACTACTGAAAACGCAAAAGCGTTTATAGATTTTTCAGCAAAAAATAATATTGGCGCTGTTTTGGTTGAAGGCTGGAATACCGGTTGGGAACATTGGATTGGTTTTGAAGACCGCGAAGGTGTGTTCGATTTTGTGACGTCTTACCCTGATTATGATCTAAAAGAAGTGGTGCGTTACGGAAAAGAAAAAGGTGTGGAAATTATTATGCATCATGAAACTTCAGCTGCAACAGAAACCTACGAAAAACAACAGGACACCGCTTATGCACTGATGCAAAGTTTGGGGATTCACTCGGTAAAAACCGGTTATGTCGGTAAAATTTTACCGAAAGGAGAATACCATCACGGACAATATATGGTGAATCAATACAACAATGCGGTGATTAAAGCGGCTAAATACCAGGTTGCCATCAATGCGCACGAACCAATAAAAGATACCGGTTTGCGCAGAACATATCCGAACACTATTTCCCGTGAAGGTTTGCGCGGACAAGAATTTAACGCCTGGGCAGCTGATGGCGGAAATCCTCCAGAACATTTACCTATTGTGGCTTTTACCAGAATGTTGGCAGGACCAATTGATTATACGCCAGGAATTTTTGATATTAAATTTGACAAGTGGAAAAAAGACAACCAAGTCAATACAACCATAGCGCAACAATTGGCATTGTACGTGGTGATTTACAGTCCTATTCAAATGGCAGCCGATTTGATTGAAAATTATGAAGGAAATCCGGCCTTTCAGTTTATTAAAGATGTTGGTGTCGATTGGCAAACAACAAAAGTGTTGAATGGCGAAATTGGCGATTTTGTGACCATCGCCAGAAAAGAACGAAATACCGACAATTGGTTTGTTGGCGGAATCACCGATGAAAATGCAAGAGAAATGGACATCAATTTTGATTTTTTAAGTCCGGATGTAACTTATGAAGCCATTATTTATGAAGATGGTGAAAATGCGCATTGGGATGAGAATCCGACTGCCATCAACATCAGAAAAATTGAAATCACAAACCAAACAAATCTAAAATTAAAATTGGCTCCGGGAGGCGGATTTGCCATAAGTTTAAAAACCAATAAATAAAAAATTATATAATAATGAAAAAAGTACTTTTTATTGTATCTCTAATTCTTTTGACTTCATGTAAAACAGAAACCAAAGAAGTTAAATTAAATGAAAATAACCAGGATTCCATTGCGCCAATTTCAAATGAGGCTTTGGAAAACGCCATAATCTATGAAGCCAATATCCGTCAATATTCCCCTGAAGGAACTTTCGAAAAATTTACGGAAGACATTCCAAAGTTAAAGGAATTGGGTGTAAAAATTATTTGGGTAATGCCCATTTATCCAATTTCAACAACAAAAAGTAAAGGTGCCTTGGGCAGTTATTACGCCATTTCTGACTACACAAAAGTGAATCCCGAATTTGGAAATTTAGATGATGTGAAAAATTTGGTGAATACCGCACATAAAAATGGCATGTATGTTATTTTGGATTGGGTTGCAAATCACACAGGCTGGGATCACGTATGGCTAAAAAGCAACCCTGAGTATTATACAAAAAATGAAAAAGGAGAAATTACGCATACCGTTGGAACAGACTGGACCGATGTGGCAGATTTAAATTATGACAATCTGGAAATGCGTGCAGAAATGTTGGATGACATGAAATTTTGGGTAAAGGATATCAATGTTGATGGATTTAGATGTGATGTTGCAGGAAGTGTACCGTTAGATTTTTGGGAAAATACAGTTGCTGAATTGAAAAAAGTAAAACCAATTTTTATGCTAGCTGAGGCTTGGGAACCTGAATTGATGAAAAATGCTTTTGATATGGCATATGGATGGGATACTCATCATGTATTTAATAAAATAGCGCAAGGCAAAGAAAGTGTCAAGGCTTGGCACAGCAGAATTTCACAAATAGATTCTATGTACCAAAAAGATGATATTTTAATGAATTTTATCACAAACCATGATGAAAATTCCTGGAGCGGAACTGTAAAAGAACGTATGGGCGATGCCTCAGAAGTGATGTTGGCTTTGTCTTATTGTGCTCCGGGAATGCCCTTGATTTACAGCGGACAGGAATATGATATGAACAAACGTCTACGATTTTTTGAAAAAGACACCATTTCAAAAGTGAAGGGAAAAGTTTGGCCTTTAATGGCGAAATTAGGGGAACTTAAAAATACTAATAAAGCATTAAATGGAGGTAAAAATGCGGCTTCTTATCAAAAAATAAATTCTTCTGACGATAAAAATGTTTTAATTTTTTCAAGAGAAAAGGAAGGGAATAAACTTACTTTTATGGCCAATTTGTCGAATAAGGAAGTGACTTTTACTTCAGAAAAAGAAGGTGAATCAGTCGATTTTTTTAATAACGAGAAATTAACCTTTTCTAAAGAAAAACCATTAACTTTTAAACCTTGGGAATATAAAATTTTGATTGATTAATTCATTGATTTTTTAAAAACCAATAATGGCTAAAAGACATCATTTAACCAATAACTTTTAACGCATAACCACTTACAATTTAGGCAAGATAAGAAGTTTAAAATAAACTCCTTATCTTGCTTTGCGCAACGAAATCGTTTTAGTGAATATTAGACCGTTTTGTAGGCGGAAAATGCATTTAAAAGTAACTTTGTAACAATATTTTAACCAATGAATGAACCAATAAAAAAAATAGCTGTTTTAACGTCGGGAGGAGATGCGCCTGGTATGAATGCCGCAATAAGAGCCGTTGTGAGAGCCTGCACTTACTATAGGATTGAGTGCGTTGGCGTTTATAGAGGTTACCAAGGTTTGATAGAAGGTGATTTTGAAGTGATGTCGGCGCGCCATGTCAGCAATATTATCAATAAAGGAGGCACTATTTTAAAATCTGCACGTTCCAATGAATTTAGGACTACAGAAGGAAGGGCCAAGGCACATGTCAGTCTAAAAGAAGCCGGTATTGGCGCTTTGATAGTTATTGGCGGTGACGGAACTTTTACGGGAGGCTTAAGGTTTATTGAGGAGTTTAATTTTCCAATTGTTGGTATTCCCGGAACTATCGATAATGATATTTACGGTACAGACAGTACAATAGGTTATGATACCGCGCTAAACACAGTGGTTGAAGCGATTGATAAAATACGCGATACCGCAAGTTCCCACAACAGATTGTTTTTTATTGAAGTGATGGGACGTGATGCGGGTTTTATTGCATTAAATTCAGGAATAGGGGCAGGGGCAGAAGAAATTTTGATTCCGGAAAAGGATTTGGGATTGGACAGGTTGGTAGAGTCTCTTCAAAAAAGTAAAGAAAAAGGAAAAACAAGCAGTATTGTAGTAGTTTCCGAAGGAGATAAAATTGGTAAAAGCGTATTTGAACTGGCTGATTATATCAATGAAAATTTTCCTTATTACGACATCAGGGTGTCGGTATTAGGACATATGCAACGCGGAGGTTCGCCAAGCTGTTTCGACAGGGTTTTGGCAAGCAGATTGGGTGTTGCGGCCGTTGAAGCTTTATTGGACAGATCAACCGGCATTATGGTGGGCATCACAAACAATCAAGTATCTAAAGTCGATTTGGACAAAGCCATAAAAATGAATAACGACATTAATAAAGAGTTGCTTAAAGTAGCAGAAATAACTTCAATATAAAAATAAATAGAATTATAAATTAAAAACAACAGATTATGTCAACAATTAAAATTGGAATTAACGGATTTGGTAGAATAGGAAGAATTGCTTTTAGAGTAGCAGTGACCAGACCGAATGTAGAAGTAGTAGGAATAAATGATTTGTTGGATGTGGACCATTTGGCTTATTTATTAAAATATGATTCAGTTCATGGCAAATTTGATGGTGATGTGGAAGTGAAAAACGGAAATTTGGTTGTTAACGGAAAGGAAATCAGAATTACTGCCGAACGCAATCCTGAAGATTTAAAATGGGGTGAAGTAGGTGCGGAGATTGTTTTAGATTGTACAGGTATTTTTACCAGTTTGGAAGGCGCTCAAAAACACATTGCAGCAGGCGCGAAAAAAGTGGCGATTTCAGCACCATCTGCTGATGCACCAATGTTTGTGATGGGGGTAAACCATAAAAAAATCACAGCTGCAAATACCATCGTTTCAAACGCATCTTGTACCACCAACTGTTTGGCGCCTTTAGTTAAAGTAATCAATGATAACTTTGGTGTTGTTGAAGGGTTAATGACGACCATACACGCAACAACCGCAACACAATTAACTGTTGACGGTCCTTCAAAAAAAGACTGGAGAGGCGGAAGAAGCGCTTTAATTAACATCATTCCTTCATCAACAGGAGCTGCAAAAGCGGTTGGAAAAGTAATCCCTGAATTGAACGGAAAATTAACAGGAATGTCTTTCAGAATACCGACTGCAGATGTATCTGTTGTTGATTTAACCGTAAGAACTGAAAAATCAGCAACGATGGAAGAAGTGAAAGCTGCTTTAAAATCTGCTTCTGAAAACGAATTGAAAGGTATTTTGGGATACACTGATGAAGCGGTAGTTTCACAAGATTTTGTGTCTGAACCAAGAACAAGTGTTTTTGATTCAGAAGCAAGTATTGCTTTAAACGATAATTTCTTTAAATTAGTGGCTTGGTATGACAATGAATTTGGCTACTCAACAAAACTGGTTGATTTGGCTGAATATATTCATTCAGTTAAATAAGAAATAACAGTTTAAAAAAACAAAAAATGATTCTAATAGCAGATGGAGGTTCAACAAAGGCCGATTGGATTTTACTGGATAAATCTGGAATTCAAATATTTAAAACAAGAACCGAAGGGTTAAATCCGGAGATCTTGTCTGCCGATTTATTGAAAACCAGGATTCAGGCCAATGAAGATATCGCCAGTTACAAAGACAAAGTGACTGAGGTTTATTTTTATGGCGCCGGATGTGGAACAGAGAGATTGACCTCACTTTTGAAGTCTATATTTGAATCATTTTTTAAAAATGCTGAAATTGTTGTAAAAGAAGATACTTATGCGGCAGTTTATGCCGTAACTGAAAAACCCGGTATTGTCTGTATTTTGGGAACCGGATCAAACAGTTGTTATTTTGACGGAAAAAATGTTGATGTCAGGGTTCCTTCATTGGGCTATATTTTGATGGATGAAGCCAGCGGAAATTATTTCGGCAAAAAATTAATACGGGATTATTATTACCATAAAATGCCAAAATCGATTGCAAAACTGTTTGAAGTGCAATTTGATCTGGATGCCGATGTTATCAAAAGAAATATTTATAAAGAAGAAAATCCGAATGCATATTTAGCACATTTCGCTGAATTTATTTTTAAAAACGAACGCACGCCTTATTTCAACAAAGTATTGCGTAAGGGAATGAAAGATTTCTTTAAAAACAGAATATTGCCTTATCAAGAATCGAACAGTGTCCCTGTGCATTTTGTGGGATCAATAGCTTTCTTTTCCCAAGATATCATTAATGAAGTTGCGAATTATCATCTAATTAAGATTGGTAAAATTATTAGACGACCAATTGACGGATTGATTGAATACCACAGGGAAAAAATAAAATTAGAGAAGGTTTAACAATCTTTCTAAAGCCATTCCACGAGATCCTTTTATAAGAATTGTGGCGTTGTTAATGTTTGAATAATTAGTTGAATTTTTGAAAGATTCATAGCTTTCAGAAACAAAAGCATTTTTTGCACCAGTTGCGGAAAATGCTTTTCCTATTAAGAAAACTTTCGAAAAGCGATAGGAAGTCACCAAATTAGCGATTTTTTCATGCTCCGCTTTGCTGTCTGTTCCCAATTCAAACATATCGCCTAAAAAAACTACTTTATTTTCATCTTTCAATTGTGCGAAATTTTCGAGGGCAGCTTGCATACTGCTCGGATTTGCATTATAAGCATCTAAAATTATTTTATTGGTTCCTTTTTGAATGAGTTGCGAACGGTTATTTACCGGAATATAATTTTCAATGGCAATTTTAATGTCGGTTTCCGAAATGTCGAAATAATTGCCAACGGCAACAGCGACGGCAATATTGTTGTAATTGTATTTTCCTATGAGGTTACTTTCAATAATTATATTTTTGAATCGCACTTTCACAAACGGATTGGCTTCCATAAATTTAATGAAATTGTTGCTAAATTCAACAGCGTTGATTCCGGCAGCTTGTTTTACCTGAAGTTCATCATCTGTATTAATAAAAACAGTTCCTTTGTTTAATCTTAAAAAATCATACAATTCCGACTTGGCTTTAATAACACCTTCAACACTTCCAAATCCTTCTAAATGCGCTTTTCCAAAATTGGTGATTAAGCCATAAGTAGGTTCAGCAATTTTACATAAAAATTCAATTTCCTTTAAATGGTTTGCACCCATTTCAACAATGCCAATTTCAGTTTTTGGTGTCATTGACAATAAGGTAAGCGGCACGCCAATATGATTGTTTAGATTGCCTGTGGTGGCGGCTGTTACATATTTTTTGGACAAAACAACGTTAATCAATTCTTTTGTAGTTGTTTTTCCGTTGCTTCCGGTTAAAGAAATAATAGGAATGGCAAGTTGCTTTCTGTGAAAATTAGCCAATTTTTGAAGCGTTTCCAAAACATTTTCAACCAAGATGGTTTTGGCATTAGTTTTGTATTTTTCTTCATCAATAACAACAAAGTTTGCGCCACTTTTTAACGCTTCTTCCGCAAATTCATTTCCATTGAAATTGTCGCCTTTTAAGGCAAAAAAAATGCTTCCTTTTCTTATTTTTCGCGTGTCGGTATCCGCCAAATAAGTTTTGCTGTACAGCTTGTATAATTGTTCAATATTCATCCTCTTAATATAAAAAAGCCTCACTGAAATTTCAGTGAGGCTTGGGTTTATTTTAAAATATTTTTAATACCTGACTTTTGTTGTTGTTGGTTTTCTTTTTTTATAGGTCATAGGTCCAATTCTGTCAGAAGCGCATCTAAAACCAATATAGTTTGTTGCCATATATTCAGGCAAATATCTGCGTTGAGAAGGATCTAACCAATATTCCATATCTTTCCAAGAACCGCCTTTGTAAACACGCGATATATCGCTAATTAAAGTGGTTCTTTTTTCAACGTCATATTCTTGCATCAACAAACCGCTTTCACCAATAACCCGAGGTTTTACAGGTGAATTGTACATACGGGGTTTGGTTTCCAATTCGTCTTCATCTTTACTGTACATTTTTGTTGAAGCCAAATCACCATCTTTTACATCTACATTATATGCTTTTTCATAATTATTTCTCATATAAGCATCGCGCTTGGTAATTGGTTGGTATCTAATGCTTCCGGGTAGTTCTTTTGGTATTATTCGCCCGTTTTCTAATGTATCGTATTGAACAGTCATGTCATCTGCAATCACAACATTTCCTTCAGCATCAATCATTTTTTTTGTAAAAATATTACCCCTGAAATAGTTGAAATCATTTGCTTCATTGTCAATTATTGGTCGGTAAACATCTGCAACCCATTCCGCGACATTTCCTGACATATCATACAAGCCAAAAGCGTTAGGTTCATAGGATTTTACTTGAATGGTAATATCTGCGCCATCATTACTCCATCCCGGAACACCACTGTAATCTCCTTTTCCTTGTTTAAAGTTGGCCAATTGGTCGCCTTTATATTTTTTAGATTTGTTACGGGTATATTTTCCTTTCCAGGCATATTTTTTTCTACCTCGCGTATTGTTGTATTCACGGTCTTCAACAACCGCTTTTGCCGCAAATTCCCATTCGGCTTCGGTAGGAAGCCTAAATTTAGAACTCAATATTCCGTCGGAAACTTTAACTTGTCTGCCCGTAAAAGAACCTCTTGAAGGTTTAGATTCTCCTTTTTTAAGTTGTTTGTTGGTTGGCAGTCCTTTTTTGTAGATGGAAGAATCTCCATCAAAAAGATTATATGGATTGTTTAAATAAGTGTCAGTATTAAAATTATTTTGTCCTTTAACTTCTAATGAATCCAATCTGAAAAGGGGTTTTAGAATACCCTTGTCCATCAATATTTTCTCATTAACCCTGTCGGTTCTCCATTTGCAGTATTGTGTGGCCTGAATCCAGCTAACACCAATTACCGGATAATCCGCGTAACCTGGGTGTCTTAAATAATTTTCAGTCAATTGTTCATTCATTCCCAGAACATCGCGCCAAACTAAAGTGTCAGGTACTGCAGATTCATAAATATGTTCGTAGTTTGGGTCATTAGGAGGAAAAACTTTTTCCATCCAATCTAAATAAAAAATATATTCGGAGTTGGTCACCTCAGTTTCATCCATATAAAATGAACGTACTTGCTGCTGAACCGGGGTTGTATTCCAATCAAACATTACGTCATCCTGCACGTGTCCCATGGTAAAAGTACCGCCTTCAATCAAAACCATTCCCGGAGGAGCTTCCTGACCTTTATATTTTGTATCCCCCGCAAAACCACCAGCTTTCTTGTCTTTTGAACTCCAACCGGTAAGAGATACGTTATTTCTTGGATTTCTATTATGGCAACTCACAAAGAAAACAACAGTAATAGTTAACAGGATTAACTTAGAAATGTTATTTAGATTTTTCAAGTTCATTTCAAATTGGTTAGGGTTAAATTTTTTCCGCAATTTACATTAAATTAATTTTTTTGCAAGAAATAATATTAATAAATATTTACTACGCTTTACTAACGGCAGTTTTCAATCTTTAGTATGCGAAATGCTGTAACTTATTTCAATTATACAGCTATTTTTTAAATGAAGTAACCCACACAGCGTAATTTTTTTCATATTTATTTAATAC
>JAVVEF010000043.1:0-22247 GCA_032251275.1 Lutibacter sp. | reverse complement strand
TATACAAAAGCGTATTTAAGTGAGAATTATGACTAAATCAAAATTAAATCTCGACACCAATAAGATTGCGAAAGCACGAGAACTTTCAAAACAAATAACTGCACCGGTGCAGAAATATATAGAAAAACACACAACTGTTGCCATTGAGAGAACCACACTTAGGATGATGGGCGCAGATGGCGTTGACAGTATTGGTGTGCCAATTCCAAATATGGTTGTTGACCAAATTGGTGATCATATTTGCTATGGCGCCGCAAAATATTATATCAATGCCTTGCTTAAAAAAGGCCTGACGCCTGAAGAGCTGAATAATGAAATTGCAAATGGTTTAGATCTTACGAAAATTGATTTTGTTGACTTTTCTTATATTGAAGAAAAGGCGCAGGAATTGGTTGAAGCCTTTGCCACAAAAGTGAAAGCGAATGTGGCCTACAGAGAAGAAAAAATCAATAAATATAAAGAGAAAGAGAATTCGCCTTTATTGTATCTTATCGTTGCAACTGGCAATATTTTTGAAGATGTAAAACAGGCGCAGGCCGCCGCCAAACAAGGCGCTGATATTATCGCTGTGATCAGAACCACTGGTCAAAGTTTATTGGATTTTGTTCCTTTCGGACCTACAACTGAAGGTTTTGGAGGAACTTATGCTACGCAGGAAAATTTCAAAATAATGCGTAAAGCATTGGATGAAACAGGGGAAGAAATTGGGAAGTATATTCGGTTGGTTAATTATTGTTCGGGTTTATGTATGCCTGAAATAGCCGTAATGGGCGCTTTGGAAAGGCTGGATATGATGTTAAACGATTCTATGTACGGCATTTTGTTTAGAGACATCAATATGTACAGAACTTTTGTTGATCAGAAATTCTCAAGAATGATCAATTCATTTGCCGGAATTGTAATCAACTCTGGAGAGGATAATTACTTAACCACTTCAGATGCTGTTGAAAAGGCTTATTCGGTTACCGCATCTCAGTTTATCAACGAAAGATTTGCTTACGAATCGGGTTTGCCTGCCAAATTAATGGGATTGGGTCACGCTTTTGAAATGAATCCGGATATTAAAAACGGTTTCCTTTTAGAAATGGCACAAGCGCAAATGGCAAGTGAAATATTCCCTGAAGCACCATTAAAATATATGCCTCCCACAAAATATATGACAGGCGATATTTTTAAAGGACTGGCGATGAACACCTTGTTTAACTTTATTGCAAAATCTACAAATCAGGGAATTTTATTGCTCGGTATGTTAACGGAAGCCATTCATACGCCGTTTATGCAAGATCGGTTTTTAGCTGTTGCCAATGCCAAATATGTGTTGAATAATATGGCTGATTTCGCTGATGATATCGAATTCAAAAAAGATGGAATTATGCAAACCAGGGCAAAAGTTGTGCTGGATGAAACGATTGATTTTCTAGAAGAAATTAATAAAACGGACCTATTTAATGCCATTGAAACTAAAATGTTTGCAGAAGTAAGCCGATCGAAAAACGGCGGTAAAGGATTAAGTGGTGTTGCTGAAAAGGCAAAGGATTATTACAATCCTTTTTACACGTATCTTGAAAATGAATTAAATATTGTAAAAGAAGGAAATTAGTTATGATGATAAGACCTTACGGAGACACATTAAACGACGGAGCCGTTCAAATGTCATTTACCCTGCCTGTAGCGCATTCAGCCAAAGCAGACGAAGCTGCAATTTTATTTGGAAAAAAATTGGGATTTAAAGAGGTTGAGGTCGTTCACTCAAATCCGCTTTCCGACGAATTTACATTTTTTGTGGTCTACGGAAAAACGGAAATAAGCATCGATTATGATAAGGTAGTCGTTGAAGAGGTTGAAAAATCTTTGGATTTTTATGGCGTTAACAATTTTATCAAAGAAAATATAAAAAGAAAAATAGTGGTTGTAGGCGCTTGTTCAGGTACCGATGCCCATACGGTGGGAATCGATGCAATTATGAATATGAAAGGCTTCGACCAGCATTATGGCCTTGAGCGGTATCCTATGATTGAAGCCTTCAACCTTGGTGCGCAAGTCCCTAACGAAGACCTTATTAAAAAAGCGGTGGAATTGAAAGCCGATGCTATTTTAATTTCACAGATTGTGACACAAAAGGATGTCCATATTCAAAACCTTACGGAATTTATTGAGTTATTGGAGGCGGAAGGGCTCAGATCTAAAATGGTAGTGTGCGCCGGCGGACCAAGAATTGGCAACAAATTAGCCTTGGAACTTGGATATGATGCAGGTTTTGGTAGAGGAACCTATCCTGAAAATGTCGCTTCTTTTATTGTTGAAAAAATGCACGAAAGAGGGGTGAAATAACCTGTGTTTGTTATTTTTATTGGATTTGATTGCCAAACTATTTGTTGAGGTTGTTTGGCTTTTTTATGCTCAAAACTTGCCTAATGGCATTCATTGCGTTTTGCTGAAAATTGCAAAAAACTGTTAAAAAATAAATTTTAATTTGAAAACCTTCAAGTGGTATGGTTATTGAAGTATTGCTTGTTATATAGAATGTATGGTGCTTATTTATGTATAAATGGAATAAAAATCCAAAAATAAATATGTGAATTATACAATTTTTTTTCAAAGTTATGTAACACAATTGTTTATTTAACTGAGCAACTTTGCATATCTATAATTAAATTCAGATTACAATAATTTAAAACTAAAAAAGATGAGATTAAAAAAAATTTATTTTGTAGCAGTTGCAGCAATGGTTGTGATGCTGGGATTTCAAAGTTGCGAGAGTGACGATGAAGGCAATACCGCGAGAGTTCAATTAAAATTGGTTGATGCGCCGGGAGATTATTCAGAAGTGAATGTTAATATTGTAGATATTCAGTATAACAATAGCGACAATGAAGCTGGTTGGGTGAGTTTTGGTGAGCCGGAAGATTATCCCATTAATGTTGATTTAACAACACTTATTGCAGGGAACAGCCTTTTATTGGCAGATCAAATAATTCCTTCAGGAATGTTAAAACAAATTAGATTGGTTTTAGGCGACGGAAATACGCTTAAAATAGAAGGACAAGATGGAATGATGGCTCTTAATACGCCAAGTGCCATGCAATCAGGCTTGAAATTAAATATGAATACCTCATTGGATGCTGGTTTTACCTATACATTTATTCTTGACTGGGATGTGCAAAAATCAGTTGTAATGACAGGTGCAGGTATGTATAATTTAAAACCTGTAATCAGGGTGAATGCAGAAGTAAATTCAGGATCAATCGAAGGTAATGTATCTGGAGAATTTTTAGTAGACGGATTAAGCGTTTTTAACGATTTGGAAAATGCTTTGGTTCAGGTTTATACCGCCAATGATGTTTATGTGACAGAAACCGGCACAAGTGTAGCAGGCGACTTTTTAATTCAGGGACTTGCAGCAGGCGACTATAAATTGAAAATAGTGAATCAGGAAGCATACGATGATTATGAATCGGCTTTAATCACGGTAACTGTTGGAACAGTAATTACAATTGAACCAATAATTTTAATGATTCCAACTATTTAAATAATATAACAGGTATTTGAATATCATTTAACTAATTTCAATGCCCGCTTTAGCAATAAGGTGGGCTTTTTTAAGGCTTAATATATCTTGTGTATAATCAAACCATTTGTCTAAAATATATCGTATTTTGTTTATTTAATTTTATTTATACTTGCAAATGAGATTATAAATATATATTTGTTGCGAAATGAAGGATGCAATAAGATTTGAACCATAAAGGCAATATGAGTTTGTTGAAACTGGAATATTTTTAGAAATACGCCAACATTTCAAATGTCATTCAACTCACAATAATGTTTGAAGCGGTGCGTTTTGAAACATAGTTATAGTTAAAATATTTGATTTATACCCAATTTTTTATAAGTTTACAGCATATTCAACCCCAAAATGAATAGAAAAAGCGTTAAGGCATTTGTGTTTTGTTTTAGTTTTATGCTCATTAGTTTAGTGGCATATGCTAAAAAACCAGTTCATCCGCCTCACCCTGAACTTGCAAATTCTCCTTCTCCTCCTCCAGGATTACCAATAGATGGCGGCTTATCTCTTTTGTTGGCTTCCGGCGTGGTTTACGGCATTTATTCGTTAAAAAGAAAAAAATAATTACTTTTCCAGCAATCTGGCAACGTACTTGCCAATCACATCAAATTCCAAATTCACCACGGTTCCCTTTTTAAAGGTGTGAAAATTCGTAAATTCATAAGTGTAGGGAATAATTGCCACAGAAAAACTATTTTTTTGGGAATTTACCACGGTTAAACTCACGCCATTTACGGTGATGGAACCTTTTTCAATGGTAATATTGTTATAAGTGTTGTCATATTCAAAACTAAAAACCCAACTTCCGTTTTCTTCAACAATATTTGTGCAAACAGCGGTTTGGTCTACGTGGCCCTGCACAATATGTCCGTCCAGTCTGGCACCAAGAATCATCGCGCGTTCCAAATTTATTTCATCGCCAATGTCCACAAATTTCAAATTCGATTTGTCAAGGGTTTCTTTGATGGCAGTCACTGTATATTCCTTGCCATCAATATTCACAATGGTTAAACAAACGCCGTTGTGCGCAATACTTTGGTCAATTTTTAATTCGGAAGTGAAATTGCTTTCAATGGTAATATGAAGATTTTCTTTTTCCTGCTTCAGGTTTTTAACAAACCCCACACTTTCTATGATACCTGTAAACATATTTTTTCAATTTAATTGACTACTTTTGATGATTCAAAATTAAGTATAATAAACCTGATTTATGGAGAAATCTGAAAAAATTACCCTGGGAATTTCTATCGGAGATTTTAATGGCGTTGGCATAGAAATTATTTTGAAAACCTTTTTGGATAAACGGATGTTTGATTTTTGTACGCCGGTATTGTTTGGTTCAGCCAAATTAATTACGGCCTATAAAAAAAATATGGATATCAATTTGCTTTTTAACGGCATACGCCAAGTTGACGCCGCCATCCAAGGCAAGTTCAATGTGTTGAATCTGTGGAAAGATGAGTTCGATGTAAATTTAGGAACGCCCACTGCAGCATCAGGGAAATACGCATTTTTGTCGCTTGAAGCGGCAACAGAAGCATTGGCCAAGGGAGAAATTGATTTGCTGGTAACCGCGCCTATTAATAAAGAGAACATTCAGTCCTCAGCATTTCATTTTCCTGGACATACCGAATATTTGGAATCGAAATTGAAAGGAAAAAGCTTGATGATTTTGATGGCCGATACCTTAAGAATTGGTTTAATTACAGGCCATATTCCGGTTTCAAAAGTTTCAGCATCAATTACTCCCGGTTTAATAAAAGAAAAAGTTGCCATATTATATAAAACATTGGTGGAGGACTTTGCCATATCAAAACCTAAAATTGCCATCTTGGGATTGAATCCGCATTGCGGCGATCACGGCGTTATTGGCACTGAAGACGATGAAATAATACGGCCAACCATTACCGAAATTCAACAAGAAGGGAAATTGGTTTATGGACCCTATGCCGCAGACGGTTTCTTCGGATCGGAAAATTATAAAAATTTTGATGCCATTTTAGCGATGTACCACGATCAGGGATTGGCACCATTTAAGGCATTGTCGTTTGGCGAAGGCGTTAACTTTACGGCAGGCCTAAATAAAGTGAGAACCTCACCCGATCACGGCACGGCTTATGACATCGCAGGAAAAGATTTGGCGAACATAAATTCGTTTAAAGAAGCGGTGTTTAGCGGTATTCAAATTTTTAAAACAAGGAGAGAATATAAGAGTTTGACTGAAAACGCTTTAAAAACCACACGTCAAAAAGAAAATAGATAAATATTCAGTATTTATTTTAGTATATATTTTATAATTTTATATCTTTGCACGCTCAAATTGAAGTTCAAAATGAAAGATTTAAAGGAGTTTGATATTTCTTTTGTAGGTTTAAAAGAAGGAATACACCAATTTGAATACACAATTGACAAGAAGTTCTTTGATTTTTTTAATTATGACGAGTTTTACGATTCGAATGTAAAAGTGGAGTTGTCATTTTTAAAAAATACAACAATTTTAGAATTGGATTTTGTTTTTTCTGGCTGGGTTGAAGTGGCTTGTGATTTAACTACCGAGTTATTTCATCAACCGATTGATGCAAACATCCATTTAATTGTAAAATTTGGAGATGAATACAATGATGAAAACGAAGCGTTATTAATCATACCGTTTTCTGAAAGCAAAATTAATGTTGCCCAATACATTTATGAGGCAATTGTGTTGGCAGTGCCATTAAAAAGAGTACATCCGGGCGTTATTGACGGCTCTCTTCACTCAGAAGTTTTGGAAAAATTAAAGGAATTTGAAATAAAAGGGGAGGACGACGAAGATGAAGCAGAAGAAGTTGAAGAAGAACAAGAAGAAAATAAAAATAGGGAAATTGATCCCAGGTGGAATAAATTAAAGAATATACTAATAGAAAAAAATAAGAGTAATGGCACATCCTAAAAGAAAGATATCAAAAACAAGAAGAGATAAAAGAAGAACTCATTACAAAGCAGTTGCTCCGCAAGTTGCCATTGACCCAACAACCGGGGAGGCGCATTTGTACCACAGAGCGCATTGGCATGAAGGGAAATTGTACTACAGAGGCCAAATTGTAATTGATTCAGTAGAAGAAATTAAAGCATAATCAGTTATTTAAAATAACGATAAAAACTCTCAATTTGAGAGTTTTTTTTTACATTTTAGCGTAAAATCCATCAAAATTGATAAAAATCAACAGAAAATTGAAATAAATTTCATTTCTTTGGAATTCTTTTTTGATTAAAAGAAAGCAGTATATGACGAAAATTACCGCGGTAATCACCGCAGTTGGAAAATACGTTCCGGAGTACATTCTGACAAATAAAATGTTGGAAAAAATGGTGGATACTAATGATGAATGGATTACCACCAGAACTGGGATTAAAGAGCGAAGAATATTAAAAGAGGAGGGTAAAGGAACTTCTTTTATGGCGATTAAAGCAGCTCAAGAGTTGCTCGACAAGAAAAAATTAGATCCGAAAGAAATTGAATTGGTGATAGTTGCGACAGCCACGCCAGATATGCAAGCGGCAGCAACCGCTGCTTATGTTGCTACTGAAATTGGCGCGACAAATGCTTTTGGTTTCGATTTGGAAGCTGCCTGTTCAAGTTTTTTATATGGAATGTCTGTTGCCGCAAGATATATTGAATCCGGAAGGTACAAAAAAGTGTTGCTTATTGGAGCCGACAAATGTTCTTCGATGATTGATTATACAGATCGGGCAACATGCATAATATTTGGAGATGGCGCCGGAGCGGTTTTATTTGAACCGAATAATGAAGGTTTAGGATTGCAGGATGAATATTTGAGAAGTGACGGAGCCGGCAGGGAATTTTTACGTGTAAAAGCAGGCGGGTCTATCAATCCGTTGACAAAAGAAGCAATAGACAATAAAGAAAATTTTATTGTTCAAGACGGCAAAACTGTATTTAAAAATGCAGTTTTTAATATGGCCGATGCTGCTGTTAAAGTAATGGAGCGCAACAAATTGACCAATAACGACATACAGTGGCTTGCCGCACACCAGGCAAACAAGCGCATTATTGAAGCAACAGCAAACAGAATTGAACTGGAGAGTCCAAAAGTGATGATGAACATTCAGAAATACGGAAACACAACATCGGCAACATTGCCATTACTTTTGGCCGATTATGAAGAACAACTTAAAAAGGGAGATAATATAATTTTCGCAGCATTTGGAGGTGGTTTCACGTGGGGATCAATCTACCTAAAATGGGCATACAATTCTTAACCAATTAACAATTTAAAACCAAATTAACATGGATTTAAAAGATATTCAAAATCTGATAAAATTTGTTGCCAAATCTGGCGCAAGTGAAGTTAAGTTAGAAATGGAAGATATTAAAATCACCATCAAAACAGGAACTGAAAGAACTGAAACCACCATACTTCAGCAAGCACCTCAAAGCATTCCTCAAATGGCCGCAGGTCCAATGACTTCTCAAGCACCTGCACAAGCTGCTATTGAGGATCCAGCCGTTAAAGAAGCTGCCGTTAAATATATTGAAATTACTTCCCCAATAATAGGTACTTTTTACAGAAGACCCGCTCCGGACAAACCCGTTTTTGTTGAAGTTGGAGATGTGGTAAGTCCTAGTACTGTAGTATGTATGGTTGAAGCAATGAAATTATTTAATGAAATTGAATCAGAAGTTTCAGGTAAAATTGTAAAAATATTAGTGGAAGACGGCACTCCGGTTGAATACGGACAACCAATATTTTTGGTAGACCCTTCATAATTTTAATTCCAATTTGCATGAGGATCTAAGTTTCAAAAATCTTTTTTTTGATACTGATCGTTGTCTATAATAATTTGAAAACAGTATGTTTAAAAAAATATTAATTGCAAACAGAGGCGAAATAGCTTTAAGAGTTATAAGAACCTGCAGAGAAATGGGCGTTAAAACTGTGGCTGTTTATTCAACTGCGGATGCAGAAAGTTTACATGTGCGTTTTGCGGATGAAGCAGTATGTATTGGTCCGCCGCCAAGTAGTGAGTCTTACCTTAAAATGTCGGCAATATTGGCAGCTGCCGAAATAACAAATGCCGATGCCATTCACCCCGGATACGGATTTCTGTCGGAAAATGCCAAATTTTCAAAATTATGTGAAGAGCATGGCATAAAATTTATTGGAGCAACTTCAGATATGATCAGCAAAATGGGCGACAAAGCTTCCGCCAGAGCCACAATGAAAGCAGCCGGTGTCCCAACAATTCCTGGTTCTGAAGGGTTATTGGAAACTTATGAAGATGCCGAAAAATTGGCTGATGAAATGAAATATCCTGTGATGTTGAAAGCCACAGCTGGTGGTGGAGGAAAAGGAATGAGAGCGGTGTATGCCAAAATCAGCCTTAGAAATGCTTGGGATGCAGCGCGTCAGGAAGCATTTGCCTGTTTTGGAAATGATGGCATGTATATGGAAAAGTTGATTGAAGAACCCCGTCATATTGAAATCCAAATTATTGGAGATTCCTTCGGAAAGGCTTGCCATTTATCAGAAAGAGATTGTTCTGTTCAACGACGTCACCAAAAACTGACGGAAGAATCACCTTCGCCTTTTATGACCACACAATTGCGGAAAAAAATGGGAGATGCAGCCGTAAAAGCTGCAGAATATATATCGTATGAGGGCGCCGGGACCATTGAGTTTTTAGTGGATAAACATAGAAATTTTTACTTTATGGAAATGAACACCCGTATTCAGGTGGAACATCCGATTACAGAACAAGTTATAGATTACGATTTAATTTATGAACAAATAAAAGTTGCTGCTGGAATTCCGATTTCCGGTAAAAACTATTTTCCAAAATTACATTCAATTGAATGCAGAATTAATGCGGAAGATCCTTATAAAGATTTTAGGCCTTCACCGGGCAAAATTACCACATTGCACATTCCCGGAGGACACGGAATTCGCGTAGATACTCATGTGTATGCAGGTTACACGATTCCGCCAAATTATGATTCTATGATTGCGAAATTAATTACAACAGCGCAAACCCGTGAAGAAGCCATCAATAAAATGAAAAGAGCTTTGGATGAATTTGTGATTGAAGGAATTAAAACTACAATTCCTTTCCATAGGCAATTAATGAATCATCCAGATTATGTTGCCGGTAATTACACCACAAAATTTATGGAAGATTTTGAAATTCAGCCTGAAGAAGTCAAGTAAAATTTCAAATTGAAATAAAAATAAAGGATCCTGATAGCTATCGGAATCCTTTATTTTTTTAAATTTACTTTCATTTATAGACAACATGAAAGAAAAAGAATTACACTTCGATGGTATTGATAAGATAATTTTAAAACATTTAATGGAAGATGCCCGAACGCCCATTTTAAGCATTGCACGTGAAATTGGAATTTCCGGCGCGGCAATTCATCAACGATTGCGAAAATTGGAAGCCGCAGGTTTAATTACGGGCTCTAAATTTACCATCAATCCGAAAGTATTGGGTTATAAAACATTGGCTTTTGTCGGAATTTTTCTGGACTCCGCAAGTAAATATTCAGCTGCTATTGGGCGATTAAAAGAAATTCCCGAAGTTATTGAAAGCCATTACACCACCGGAAATTATGCCATTTTTATAAAAATTATGTGTAAAGACAACGAGCACTTGATGAAATTGCTCAATCAGGAAATACAATCCATTAAAGGAGTAGCCAGAACGGAAACCTTTATTTCACTCGACCAACAAATTGACCGTCAAATAAAACTATAAAAAAAAGCCGTATGAACGGCTTCTTTTATTTGTTTCAATTTTTATTAATCTCTGCCCCCTAAAATGCTGAAGCCCCAATAAAGCAACATCGCCAAAGAGCCTATAGCTGCAACCAAATAAGTTCTTGCAGCCCATTTTAAAGCGTCTTTTGCGCCATCTTGCTCCTTGTTCGTAAGCATATTGTTTGTTTTTAGCCAAGCCAAAGCCCTATTACTGGCGTCATATTCAACAGGTAGGGTGATAAAACTGAATAAAGTTGCAACAGCCATCATGGCAAGTCCGATAACGGCAATGGTAAAACCAATACCCGAATCTCCTGATGCGGCGCCCAAAATTAATCCGCCAATAACCAGCCATTGCGAAAATTTAGAAGAAATGTTCACTGCAGGCACTAAAGATGAACGCAATTGCAGCCATTGATAAGCTTGCGCATGTTGAACGGCGTGCCCAACTTCATGTGCAGCCACGCAGGCAGAAGCGGCGTTGCGTTGTTCATAAACCGATTCACTTAAATTTACGGTTTTGGTTTGGGGATTGTAATGATCGGTCAATTGGCCTGGTGTCGATATAATTTTTACATCATATATGCCATTGTCGTTTAACATTTTTTGGGCAATTTCCCTTCCGCTTAAACCGTTTTCTAATTGAATTTCCGAGTAATACTTAAATTTGTTTTTCAGTTTTTGGCTCACCAACCAGCTAATTAAGGATATCAGACCTATAATAACATAAAACCCTATCATATTTTCTTTTTTTAATTAATGTATTTTTTTTGGTAAATTTACATCATAAATTATTCCAAAATTCAGGAACGGACAAAATGACAAAAATCCCTCATATCCTATTAATATACACGGGCGGAACCATCGGGATGGTTAAAGATTATAAAACCGGCGCTTTAAAAACATTTAATTTCGACAAACTTTTAAAACACATTCCGGAGCTTAACCAATTAAATTGCAGTATACAAAGTATTTCTCTTGATGCACCCATCGACTCCTCGAATATGAATCCCGATAATTGGATTTTTATTGCCGAAATAATTGAAAAAAATTATGACAAGTTTGATGGATTTGTGGTGTTGCACGGATCAGATACCATGTCCTATACAGCATCAGCAATAAGTTTTATGTTCGAAAACTTGTCAAAGCCTGTTATTTTTACAGGTTCGCAATTACCAATAGGCGATTTAAGAACGGATGCCAAAGAAAATTTAATTACTTCAATAGAAATTGCGGCATCTCAAGAAAACGACGAACCAATCATTTCTGAAGTCTGTTTGTATTTTGAATACAAATTATATCGTGCAAACAGAACAACAAAAATAAACGCTGAACATTTTAAAGCATTCACTTCACCAAATTTTCCGCCATTGGGTGAAAGCGGGGTTCATTTAAAATTTTACAAACAATTAATTTATAGGCCTAAAAAAACAAAACCATTTACGGTTCGAAAACGTTTGGACAATAATATTGTAATCTTAAAGATTTTTCCGGGAATCACAGAAAGGGCAGTTGCCGGTATCTTAAATATTGAAGGACTTAAAGGGGTGATTTTAGAAACATTCGGATCAGGAAATGCGTCCACAGAAAATTGGTTCATTAATTTATTGAAAGAAGCAATTAATAAAGGTATTCATATTGTAAATGTAACCCAGTGTATTACCGGAAGTGTTATTATGGGGCATTATGAAACCAGCGTTGAATTAAAAAAAGCAGGTATTATAAACGGAGGAGATATCACAACAGAATCTGCTTTGGCTAAATTGATGTACTTGTTGGGTGAAAATATTCCAAAAAGCAAATTTAAATCTGTTTTTGAAGTACAACTTAGAGGCGAATTAAGTGTGCCTGAATAATCTTTTTTAATTAAATGAGGCTTTATTAGTATAATTTTTAATATTTTATGTAAAAACACTACAATTTTTGTAAATTATAAAAAAAAATATACCCTAAAAAAATCATTTTAAATTGGCCGTAAAATTTTTACAACTCAACATTTTTTTGTTACTTGCCATACGCAAAAGATGTCTGAACGTAGAGGTATTAGATAAGTTAAAGACTTTAAAATCTTTCTCTTCGCTGACTTGTTTGTTTTATAAAAATTATTATATATTTAACCCGTGAAATTAATAAATTAACTATTAGACAATGAAAAGACTATTTACTATCCTTGCAATCACAGGATTATTGTTATTTGGAGCAGCACCTAAAGCCTTTGCACAAGATGCAGCAAACACAGAACAAGTTGCAGATGCAACCGAATCAAAAACATTTCATCAAGAATTAAAACAACGTTTCATTGAAGGAGGCCCTTTCTTTATGGGAATCGTATTGGTGGCCTTAATTTTAGGGTTGGCAATTGCAATTGAAAGAATTATTTACCTTAACATGGCTACTACAAACACTAAAAAATTAGTTAGCAATGTTGATGAAGCTTTAGCTTCAGGTGGTGTAGAAGCAGCCAAAGAAGTTTGCAGAAACACAAAAGGGCCTGTTGCCTCTATATTCTATCAGGGGTTAGACCGAATGGATGAAGGAGTTGAATCAGCTGAAAAAGCAGTTGTTGCTTATGGTGGTGTTCAAATGGGATTGTTGGAAAAAAACATATCTTGGTTATCTTTATTTATAGCTTTGGCACCAATGCTTGGTTTCATGGGTACAGTAATCGGTATGATTAGTGCTTTTGACTCTATTCAGGCTGCAGGGGATATTTCTCCAACAGTTGTTGCGGGTGGTATTAAAGTGGCTTTGTTAACAACAGTGTTTGGTTTAGTTGTGGCAATTATTCTTCAAGTTTTTTATAATTACATTATCTCTAAGGTAGATAGTATTGTAAACAATATGGAAGATGCTTCAATTTCACTAGTTGACCTTTTGGTTAGACACAAAAAATAATAATTATGAATACGAAAACATCAAAAATATTAACTTTTGTTACTGGTTTTATTGGATTGGTAGGTTTCTACTTTTTCATTAGAATTGTTATGGAAGGTGATGACGCAATTAAGGAAGATGGAGCCTTGCAAGCAAGTATTTTATCTCCATTCATTTCTTTTTCTATTTTTTTATTGATTGCTTCAGCGTTGATTGCAATAATTTTTTCATTGCTCAATCTCACCAAGCATCCTGAGGTTTTAAAAAGAACTTTACTGGGTGTTGGCGCTATGGGTCTTTTATTGGTTTTGGCTTATGTCTTTGCCAGTGATGAAGCCGTAACAGATGCAATGGGTAAAGTATTGCCAGATGGGGAAGCAGGAACTGTTTCCCAATGGGTAAGTACATTAATTAATTATAGTTTTATATTAGGTGCTATTGGTTTAGGATTCTTTTTATTCGACTTTGTAAGATCACTTGTAAAAAATTAAACCATTATGGCAAGAAGAGAAAATGCAGAAATAAACGCTGGTTCAATGGCAGACATTGCGTTCTTGCTTTTAATATTTTTCTTAGTGACTACTACGATGGATGTTGATTCAGGTATTGCGCGTAAATTGCCTGAAAAAACAGATGTTCAACCGGACGTAATTGTAAAAGAAAAAAACGTTTTGGATATTGTTGTCAACAGAAACAACCAGTTGTTAGTTGAAAATGAATATGTAAAAGTAACCGATGTTAAGCGTTTGGCAATGAAGTTTATTGATAACGGAGGCGGATTAGGAACTCCTATCGATGATAAACCGGGTGAGCCTTGCGATTATTGTGGAGGTGAGAGAGATCCAAATTCTTCCGATCATCCAACAAAAGCGATTATATCTTTGCAAAGTGATAGAGGTACCACTTACGGTATGTATATCTCCATCCAAAATGAAATTGAAGCAGCTTATAATGAGTTGAGAAATCAGCTTGCAAAAAAGTTATACGGCAGGTCTTACGATGAATTACTTGGTGATTACAAGGACAATCCTTCAAAAAGTTTACAAGAGAAAATTGACAATTTGAAAGATAAATATCCTCAAATTATTACTGAACCAGAACCGATAAAATAATAGCATACTATGAGTAAATTTAAAAAGAAGAAAAAAGGTTTACCTGCAATTTCTACGGCATCTTTACCTGATATCGTGTTTATGTTATTGTTCTTTTTCATGGTATCTACCACGATGCGCGAAACGGATTTATTAATTAAAAAGCCGGTGCTTCCTGTGGCCAGTGAAGTGAAAAAATTGGAACTTAAGAGTTTGGTAAGCACCATTTACGTGGGTAAATCGAAAGATACCAGAATTTCTGGAGACAAAATACAGGTAAATGATAAAATAGTTGAGGTTAAAGACATACCAAGTTTTATCTTTTCTGAAAGAGCTTTAAGAAAAGAAGATGAGGTTAAGTTTATGACCACTTCCATTAAAGCAGATAAGGAAGCCAGTGTGGGTACAATTCTGGACATTAAGGAACAGTTAAGAGACATAAATGCATTGAAAATCAGTTTCTCAACTGCAAAAGGGAACGATTTAAGCATTAACTATAAATAGTATTATTAGAAATTATAACGCTATTAAAAATTAAAAGGCAATCAACTAATATTTGATTGCCTTTTTTATTTTTATGGAGTACCTTTGATTTATGGGAAAGTATTTGTTAATAATTTTTTGTCTGTTAAGCTTTGTGAAACCACGGGCTCAGGTAAGTAATGATTCAATCATTGATTTAAAATATTTAGAAGATCAATTATACCTTTCATTAACATACACAATTTTAAACAACAAACCGGCCACAATTTCGCAGAACGGATTTTCTGGCGGATTTTCATTTGGATTTATAAAGGACATTCCCCTAAACGAGCAACGGAATATCGGTTTTGGAATTGGAGTGGGATACGCCTATAATGTGTATGTTCAAAATTTAAAAATTTCCAGAGAAAATCAAATTACCGTTTTTGAATTGGCGGAAGATTATAAAACGAACAGATTGGGGATTAATTCCATTGAAATGCCTATCGAATTCAGATGGAGAACATCAACACCCGAAAAATATAATTTTTGGCGTGTTTATACAGGTATGAGATTTGCCTATATAACATCTTCAAAAACAAAATTCGTTGATTCAGATGTTGTTTTAACCACTAAAAATATTCCAGAGTTGAATAAGATTCAATATGGCGCCACAATAGCCGTTGGTTACGGGAATTGGAATCTTTACTTTTATTATGGCCTTAGCCCTCTATTCAAAGATGCTGTTTTTAATGAAAAGAATATTGATTTAAAAGACATTAAAATAGGCTTGAAATTTTATATCATGTAGATATAGTAAACAAGAAACTGCGTGCCTAAACCAACAACAGCCCCCAATAACACTTCATTTAACTGATGTGATCGCAATCTTAGCCTTGCTGATCCCACCAAACCCGTCAAAACAAATAAGACAGCCATAATGCCCAATAAATTTATTTTATAGAAGTAACTATAATAAATTAAAAATCCAATAAGGCCGGAAATGGCCATTGTATGCAAACTTATTTTAATCTTTAAGTATAAGAAAAGGGAAATACATATCAAACCCAAACCATATCCAAAAAAGAAGAGCGACAATAAATTAACGATTGCTGATTTATAAAGCCAATGTCCTATAATAAATGCGATAGAAATAAATAGCAATAGCGGGAATTTTCGTTCTTCAATGGTTACCATATGGTAACTTTTGATCATTTCAAACCGTTTTAAAAGCCATAATAACAATATCGGAAATATATATGTACCAATAAAAACAACAGTTATGATGATATATTCCTGAGGTTTAAAAATAAACTTCGGAATAAAAAGAAAGAATAAAATGGTTCCAATGATGGGGAAATTTATTGGATGAAAGAAATAGGAAATAAATTTTGAAAATTTCATAGTCATTTTTAGGCAATTTGCTAAAATATTTTTCTTAAACGAGCAACGGGAATATCTAACTGTTCCCTGTATTTTGCTATTGTTCTACGTGCAATGGGATAGCCTTTTTCCTTTAAAATCAAGGCCAGTTTATCATCGGTTAAAGGTTTCTTTTTATCTTCTTTTTTTATGACAGTTTCTAAGATGTTTTTTATTTCTCTTGTTGAAACATCTTCCCCTTGATCATTTTTCATCGATTCGGAGAAAAACTCTTTAATTAATTTGGTGCCATAAGGCGTAGATACATACTTACTGCTCGCAACACGGGAAACCGTTGAAACATCCATATCAATCACATCCGCTATATCTTTTAAGATCATCGGTTTTAATTTGCGTTCATCACCCGTTAAAAAATACTCTTTTTGATGCTGCATGATGGCGTTCATATTTAAAAGCAGGGTTTGTTGGCGCTGTTTTATGGCATCAATAAACCATTTTGCGGCATCTAATTTGTGCTTGATAAACATAACAGCTTCCTTTTGTGATTTCGATTTTTCGCTGGAATCCTTATATCCATGCATTAAGTTGTTATATTCATTTGAAATATGCAACTCTGGCGCATTTCTGGAATTTAGGGTAAGTTCCAACTCGCCATCAACAATTCTGATGGTAAAATCGGGTACAATTTGTTCCGTTATTTTACTGTTGCCAACAAAAGAACCGCCAGGTTTCGGATTTAGTTTTTCAATTTGTTTGATGGCATCTTTTAATTCTGTTTCAGAAACATGGAATTTTTGCAATAATTTGTTATAGTGTTTTTTAACAAAATGTTCAAAGCCGTTTTCCAAGATGTCAATAGCCAGCTTTACGGATGGTTTTTCTTCCTTACGTTTTAGCTGTATGATTAAGCATTCTTTTAAATCACGCGCTCCAACGCCGGCGGGATCTAGCTGCTGAACCATTTTTAACAAACGCTCCAATTCTTCTTTGGTGGTAAAAATATTTTCCGTGAAGGCCAAATCATCCAAAATATCGACCAAATCTCGGCGAATATAACCGCTGTCGTCAATGCTTCCAATTAAAAAATCAGTGATAATTTCTTCTGCTTCGGTTAAACGACAGGTATTTATTTGATTTTTTAAATGTTGTGTAAATGAAGGACCTGATGCAAAGGGAATTTCCTTTTCTTCATCATCTGCAGCATAATTGTTGGATTGCGTTTTGTAATTCGGTATTTCATCATCACTTAAATATTCATCAATATTGATGTCTTCTGTATTGATGCTTTCATTACCTGTGTCGTCATATTCATCATAAGAATCGCTTAACTGCGAATTGTCATAGTCTTCCGCATTTTCATCTTGAATTTCTAATGCCGGATTCTCTTCTATTTCTTGTTTTAGGCGTTGTTCAAATTCAAGCGTAGGCAATTGAATCAACTTCATGAGTTGAATCTGTTGCGGAGATAATTTCTGCGATAATTTGAACTGTAAACCTTGTTTAAGCATAAATTAAAATTGCTTTTTATAAAAATACGAAAAAATTACACCATTTACTAAATGAAGTCTTTTTTGACAAAAATTTATCAGAATTCTGCATTTTGCGGTGTTCTTGGATAAGGGATTACATCACGTATATTGCCCATTCCGGTAGTAAACTGCACCAAACGTTCAAAACCTAATCCGAAACCGCTATGAACCGCCGTTCCAAATTTTCGGGTATCCAAATACCACCACAATTCTTTCTCGTCAATACCAAGATCCTTCATTTTTTCTTGTAGCACATCTAAACGTTCTTCGCGTTGACTTCCGCCGACAATTTCGCCAATTCCCGGGAATAAAACATCCATGGCTCTTACGGTTTTTCCGTCATCATTTAAACGCATATAAAAAGCCTTTATTTTGGCTGGATAATCATATAAAATTACCGGACATTTAAAGTGTTTTTCAACTAAAAAACGTTCGTGTTCACTTTGAAGATCTGTACCCCATTCTTCAATTAAATACTGGAATTTTTTCTTTTTGTTTGGCGTTGAATTTTTTAAAATATCGATGGCTTCAGTATAACTGACGCGTATAAAATTATTTTCAACAATGAAATTCAGTTTTTCAATAAGGCTCATTTCATTGCGTTCCAATGCTGGTTTCAACTTATCTTCATCAGCCAGCCTATCATTTAAAAATGCCAAATCGTCCTTACAGTTTTTTAAAACATAGGAAATGACCGATTTTATAAAATCTTCTGCCAAATCCATATTGTCATCTAAATTGTTGAAAGCCACTTCCGGTTCAATCATCCAAAATTCAGCCAAATGACGCGTTGTGTTTGAGTTTTCCGCCCTAAATGTCGGTCCGAAAGTATAAACTTTCCCCAAAGCCATCGCATAAGTTTCGGCTTCCAATTGACCAGACACGGTTAAATTCGTCAGTTTTCCGAAGAAATCTTTTGAATAATCAATTTTTCCAGCTTCATTTCGTGGCGGATTGTTGGCTTCTAGCGTGGTGACATTGAACATTTCTCCTGCGCCTTCAGCATCTGATCCTGTAATTATCGGTGCATGGAAATTGTAAAAGCCATTTTTGATAAAATATTTATGCACTGCAAAACTCAATGCCGATCGAACGCGCATAACCGCGCTAAAAGTATTTGTTCTTATGCGTAAATGTGCATTTTCGCGTAAAAATTCGAAACTGTGTTTTTTGGGTTGTATAGGATATTCTTCAGGATTTGAGTCGCCTAAAATTTCAATTTCTGAAATTTGAATTTCAACATTTTGTCCTTTTCCTAAGCTTTCTGTCAATATTCCTTTTATGGCTATTGCTGCACCGGTTGTAATGCGTTTCAAAATGCGTTCATCTGTATTTTCAAAATCAACAATGCATTGAATGGTATTAATGGTTGACCCGTCATTTAAAGCAATAAAACGATTTGCCCTAAATGTTCTAACCCAACCTTTAAGGTTTACTTCTTGTGAAAAATTGGTTGAATTTAATAGTTCAGCCACTGTGCTTCTTGTCATATTCTAAATTTTTAGCGCTGCAAAGATACGGTTTCAGTTGATAAATTAAAAGCTAAAATGCCCACTATTACCTGAGGAAAACATAAGTTGAAAATTTGTGTATTTTACAACAAATTTATTCGAAGCTTATTTTATTTCAGTTGGTAAAAATCTAAATGACCAATTAAAAACTAAATGTTCCCCCTTCGGGGGTTAGGGGGCTTTGTTATTTATCGCCATTTTCATCTTCAGAATCAAGAATGGCAATGGTTGGCTCTTTAAAATCCTCTTTGTTTGCAATGTTTTTTTCTAATGAAAGCAATAATGAAGGCAACAACAATAAGTTAGAAACCATGGCAAACAATAAGGTTACGGAAACCAAACCACCCAAGGCGATGGTGCCTCCAAAACTTGAAGCGGTGAATACCAAAAATCCGAAAAATAAGACAATAGAGGTATACAGCATACTTACGCCAGTTTCGCGCAGGGCATTGTAAACGGATTGTTTTATGCGCCAATTGTTAACTTTTAATTCCTGACGGTATTTTGCCAAAAAGTGAATGGTATCGTCGACCGAAATTCCAAAGGCAATGCTAAATACCAAAATAGTTGACGGTTTTATTGGAATTCCCAAATAGCCCATTAAACCGGCAGTTATTAAGAGCGGAAAAATGTTTGGAATTAACGAAATTAAAATCATTTTGAAAGAGCGAAACAGAAACGCCATAAAAACAGCTATCAGAAAAATGGCCAGCGAAAGTGAAATCACTAAATTATGAACTAAATAGTTGGTTCCTTTTAAAAACACCAACGCTTTGCCTGTCATAGAAACATTATAATTTTCTTTCGGAAATTCTTTATCTATTTTTTGTTGCAGACGCTCTTCAATAACTTCCATTTTATCGGTGCCAATGTCCTTCATAAAAGTTGTGATTCTGGCATATCTTCCTGTAGAATCTACATAACTGTCAAGTAAATTGGTGTTTGAAGTTGCATTTTTGGCGTATGATAAAATCCAGTTTTTTTCCTGGTTAGTCGGCAGTTGATAAAATTTCGGATTTCCTCCGTAAAAAGCCTGTTTTGAGTATTTTACAATATTCAGAACGGAAATCGATTTTGAGAGCTGGGGAATTTCTTCAATCGTTTCTTCCAATTCATTCATTCGCTTCAGCGTACCCAAATTCATCACACCTTTTTCTTTTTTGGTGTCAATAATTATTTCTAAAGGCATTATGCCGCCAAATTCTTCTTCAAAAAACACAATATCCTTAAAAAATTGTTCGCCTTTTGGCATATCTTCAATTAAACTTCCTGAAACTCTTATCATAAAAATTCCAATCATGCTCGCTATAATTAATAAAATTGTTGTTGCATAAACGGCAATTCTATGATTTCTCACGATAGATTCCATCCATTTTACAAAAGCATCAATCCATTTTCGTTCCAAATGTTTTAAATGCTTTTCTTTTGGTAAAGGCATAAAACTATACACAATTGGAATTACAAATAATGCGATTAAAAAGATGCCTAAAATGTTAATGGAAGCGATAATACCAAACTCTCTTAAAAGTTGACTTTTGGTAAAAATAAATGTTGCAAAGCCGGAAGCGGTGGTAACATTGGTCATTAACGTGGCGTTCCCGACTTTCGAAATGACCCGTTGCAAAGATTTTGCCTGATTTCCGTGTTTTTTTACTTCCTGCTGATATTTGTTTATCAGAAATATGGCATTTGGCACACCAATTACAATAATTAAAGGCGGAATTAAAGCCATTAAAACGGAAATCTCATAGCGGAACAATCCTATAAATCCGAAGGCCCAAATAACACCGATGGTTACCACCAAAAGCGTGATCATTGTTGCCCTGATGGAGCGGAAAAAGAAAAAGAAGATTAAGGATGTTACGGCCAAAGCCAAACCAACAAACAACCCAATTTCATCAATGATATTTTGGGAATTCATGGTGCGGATATAAGGCATTCCCGAAACCCGGACATCTATGTTGCTTTCTGCTTCAAATTTTTCAATAGCAGGATTTAAAACATTGAAAATAAATTCTTTACGGGCAGGTGTGTTTACAATATCTTTCTTTAGATAAATAACAGACCTGATGGTTCCTGTTTTTTTATTGAATAGGATATTATCGTAAAAGGGAAGATTTTCAAAAAGTTCAGTTTTTATTTTTAGAATTTCTTCCTGAGTTTTTGGTTCATCTGTGTAGAGCGGGACAAAATCGAATTTTTCTTCATCCTGGTTTTTTTTCAGCTCTTTAATATCGCCAATGGCAACGGTAAAGTCAACTTCAGTAAAATCGTTCAACTTTTTTGTTAAGTGATTCCAGTCGTTAAAATTCTTTGGAGTGAAAAGTTTGGCATCTTCTACTGCTAAAATGATTAGATTGCCCTCTTCACCAAAAAGCTTTAGAAATTTATTGTATTGGATGTTGACTTTGTGGTTTTCAGGAAGTAAATTGGCTTCTGTGGAAGAAATGCGTATATATTGCATTTGCGTAGCCATAAAGTAGGTGAAACCGGCAATTATAACTAGGATTAGATACCTTCTTTTTAAAATAAACCGCGTAAGCCTTGTCCAAAAATCCATTCAAAAAAATTTCTGCAAAGGTATAAAAATAGATTTTGCTAAATTGATTTGATTAATTAAATCCCAGACTAATTTTATAGCTCAATTTTACTGCTAAATTATCGCTCCATTCTGCATTGCTGTTGGCTCCATACCTGTAGAATGTGCTTATTCCGAAACCCTTAAACAAACTTTTTAACTCAAGCCCGCTTTCCAGATACCCGTTTTTTAAACTTTTAAACACCAATCCGTTATGGCACATTGGGTTGTCTATGTCGCCGATGGCAGCACTTGTCGCAAAAATTAACTGCGGTTTAAATTTTGGCCCGAATGAAAATGGTTTTAATGAGTGTTTGATATGAATTGCAGCAAACCGGTTTGAAATAAATTCGTTAAATCCCATATTTTCAAAACTGTTTTTGCTTGCAAATCCGACTCTTTTTGCCCAAGGATTTTTGAAAGAACCATTGGGTGTTGCATTAAATAGGGCTTGCTAAAAAAGTAAAATTCCCTTAAAAATATGGGGTTAAGCGCT
>JAVVEF010000042.1:0-22881 GCA_032251275.1 Lutibacter sp. | reverse complement strand
GTAAGTCTTGAAATTATTGACTTCTATTCGTTTATCGACTAAAATATAATCGATGCGGACAGGCAGTTTATGGTCGTAGGTTTGTCCGAATCCTTTGCCGGCAACTTCAAAAGCATCATTTTTTCCTTTTCTTAATTGATGATAAACATATGAAAAAGCGGTATTGTTAAAATCTCCGCAAATAATGGATTTGTGGGTTGTTTTTTCCTGATGGGCCATAATTAAGGAAACCTGATTGGCCTGAATTTTAAAAGCTTTTTCAACCCTTCTTTTAAATTTTTCTGAATTTTCCTGGGTGAAATAATCATCATTTGGATTTAGTTTTAGCGATTCCAAATGAATATTATAAACGCGAACGGTATCTCGGTTTCTGATAATATCAGCAAAAATGGCATTGTTTCCGGAATTGGAAAAATTGAGGGAACCCGAATTGACGATTTTAAATTTTGAAAAAATAGCATGGCCAAAATGGTTATTCTCATTGCTTATTTTTATGTACTCATATGGATATTTCAACCCCTTTTTTAGGGATGGATGGAATTCCTGAATGCATAAAATATCCGGTTCTTTGGCATTGATGAATTCATATATTTTCCCATCCACATTTTTTTCGTCAATCCATTTGTAAAGGTTGAACATTCTAACGTTATAGCTCATAATCTTCACGTCAGTGGTCAGCATGATTTCTTTTTCCTTAAAAGCGTAAAATTTTGTAAGATATTGATAGCCAATTGCTAAAACGAAAATAGATAGAAATATTTGTTTTTTTAACCGGATGAGCCAATAAATCGCAAAAATGATGTTTACGACAATTAATACAGGAATTATCAGGCTTATCAAGGCAAAAAATGAAATGGTAACAGGGGAAACATAATAATTTAGGTACGATAAAAGCAACAAGGTGGCAAAAAGCGAATTCAGGATAAAAATAAATTTATCGATTAGTGCTAAATTTTTCATCTGTTTATTCTTTTCCTGATCTAAATAAAAAGTCTTTTTCTTCCTGTGACAAACTTTCGTAACCAGATTTGCTGATTTTGTCTAAGATATCATTTATTTTTCGTTGTTTTGTTTTTGAAACCTCTTCCGAAGTACTTTTTTTACCCGATTTATAAACAGTTTTTAACGGTCCCGATTTTTTTGTTCTGAAGGCATTTGTGAAGAAATCAACCAGACTTTCAAACCATTTTCCGATATCAATTCCATTCTCCAGTTGCTTTGCATACATAAAGCCAAAAACAGCACCGCTTAAATGTGCAATGGCACTTCCTTTTTCCGGACTTGCAATTTGCAAAATGCTTAACACAACCCAAATTGCTGCCATCACCCATAATTCAACGCTGCCAATGAAGCGCAATTGAAGTGCATAACGCGGTATTCTTGTTGCAACAGCGATAAAAATGGATGTTACGGCCGCAGAGGCGCCTGCCAAAGCACCGGCTTCAATTTTATCAATAAAATAATAGTATCCCAAAAAAACGATTCCTCCAAAAACAGCTCCTGAAAAGTAACAATTCAGCAGTTGTTTTTTGGTAAAAAAATCCAAAAATAAGTTTCCGAGGTAATATAAAACCAACAAGTTTGATAACACATGAAACAATCCCTGATGTATAAACGCGTAGGAAACCAACGTCCATGGTTTGCTTAAGAATTCATCTAAACCTGCCGGCAGTGCCAACCAATTAATGATGAAATTTTGGAACAAGGCCGTTATTAAAAATAAAAATACATTGATGTATATTATTCTTTCAACAATATTGGCTTTGTTAAAAGCTTGTTTTATGTCGTTTATAATACCCAATTTAGTTCCACTGTTTAAATTGGTTTTGTTTCCAATACCAAGCGATTATAAATCCGATCAAAGCACCGCCTACGTGGGCGAAATGCGCCACATTTCCAACAGAATATTTCGTGATTCCGAAGAATAAATCTCCCAAAATGATTACCGGTATAAAATATTTTGCAGCGATGGGCACCGGGAAAAATATCAATGCCAGTTTGGCATTTGGGAATGCCATGCCAAATGCCACCAAAATTCCGTAAACCGCGCCAGATGCGCCAACGGCAGGTGTGTGGTACGTTGCATAAAACTGGGAAAGTGTATCACCTGAAATGGTTTCCAAAATTAGAGGATTGTAACTTCCTGTATTCAAAATATTCTGGATATCAGCACCCGTTAAACCGATGCTGACCAATTGGTCATAAACGGAATTGAATTGGTAATAATTCACCAACGTGTAAATGGCGCCAGCTCCCAAACCGGCCGAAAGATAAAAGAATATAAATTTGTTTCTTCCCCACATTTGCTCTAGCGGAGTTCCAAATGCCCATAAACCATACATATTAAATAAGATGTGGGCAAATCCGCCGTGCATAAACATATGCGTTAAATATTGCCAAAACCCGAATTTTTCGTTTTCGGGGAAATACAAGGCAAATAAGTTTTGCAAATTTAAATTTGGCATTAATTGCGGCGCAATAAATAATATAATATTTAAAATGATTATATGTTTAACGGCTTCGGTCATTCTTCCCATAAGTATCTCGCTAACAACGGTTAGTTGCTAAATTTTTTATCAATTTCATCAATATTCATTGTTACAAACGTCCTTTTCCCAAAAGGGGAACTATCCGGTTGTTTGCACAAAAATAGTTTATTTACAATATCTTCTTGCTCTTTTAGGTCAAGTTTTGTGCCTGTTTTAATCGCCAAACTTTTAGACAGACTTTTTGCCATAATGTCCACCTGGCTAAAACTTGTGTTGGGAATGTCATTTTTAATGTCTTCCAGTAAGTTTTCAATAATGGCGTTTATCTGGCTTTCAATAATGTTCACGGGCATTCCCATTACTATTAGGGTGTCGTTTGAAATATCTCCAAACAAAAATCCGATGCTTTCCAATTCGTCTTTTATTTCTTTGATCAAGGTGATATCTGAGGTGTTGAACGACAATTCCAAAGGAAACAACAATTGCTGACTCATAGCGTCTTTAACGGTGATATTTCCTAAAAATTCTTCATATAAAATCCGCTGGTGCGCCAATTGCTGATTGATGTAAACAATGCCCGATTTGATGCTGCTGACGATGTATTTTTTATGAACCTGATAGGTTTTGCTGTTCGATTTTTCTTCTGAAAACAAACCGGAATCAATGGTTTCCGATTTAAAATCGATGTTGGTGCTGTCAAGTCCGTTATACAAACTTTCCCATTCCCTGTTTTTTTCTCTGTGATATGGAAATTGAATGGATTTTTGTTCTTCAGATTTAAACGGATTAAAATCGTGATTTACCGTCACCCTTGGATTTGGCAAATTTTTATCTTTTAAATTGTACGGCGTGTCAAGCGTTGCGTCACGGTCAAAATCGAGGATAGGGCCAACATTGTATTGTCCCAGACTATGTTTTACCGATGAACGCAATATGGCATACAGCGTTTTCTCGTCATCAAATTTTATTTCCGTTTTGGTGGGATGAATATTGATGTCGATGCTGCTTGTTGGCACAGTTAAGTACAAAAAATAGGTAGGATAATGACCGCCCGACAGTAAATTTTCAAAAGCACTTGAAACGGCGTGATTTAAATAGGCGTTTTTTATGAAACGGTTGTTCACAAAAAAGAATTGCTCGTCTCTTTTTCTTTTGGCAAATTCTGGTTTGGTAACAAAACCTTTAATTTCAACCAAATCGGTGATTTCGTGAATCGGCACCAATTTTTCATTTGTTTTTTTTCCCAAAATGGCCACAATACGCTGGCGTAAATTGCCGGTGGATAAATTGTAGACTTCATTTTCATTGTGGTAAAATGAAAATGCAATATTTGGATGCGCTAGGGCCACACGCTGAAACTCGTTTACAATATGACGCGTTTCAATGGTATTCGATTTTAAAAAATTTCTTCGTGCTGGAATGTTGTAAAATAAATTTTTAACGGCAACGGAAGTTCCTGTGGGCGTTGAAATATTTTCCTGTGAAACCAAAGTGCTTCCCTCAATTTTTAAACAAGAACCCAACTGCTGGTTTTCCTGTTTTGTCCGTAATTCCACATGAGCAATGGCGGCGATGGAAGCCAGGGCTTCGCCCCGAAACCCTTTTGTGTGCAAATTGAATAAATCTTCCGCCTTTTTTATTTTTGATGTAGCGTGGCGTTCAAAACTCAGGCGTGCATCGGTTTGGCTCATGCCTTTGCCGTTGTCTATCACCTGTATAAGCGTTTTTCCGGCTTCCCTCACAATCAGTTTTATGCTGGTAGATTCTGCATCAATGGCGTTTTCCATCAACTCTTTTACAACAGATGCGGGTCTTTGAACAACTTCACCTGCCGCAATTTGATTTGCAACGTGATCGGGTAATAACTGTATGATATCGGGCATTAAAATAAGGTATGTAATCCTAAAATATAGGCGGCAATGCCCACTAAAATAGCGATAATTAAGGCCAATCTTAAATTTGTTGACCGGTCTGTGGCACTTCTTTTATTTTTTACCCAATCGTTTCTTAAATTATTTTTAGTCAGACTAATTTTAGCAAATTCGGTATCGCTTCCGTCGGGATTGTGATATTTCTTTTCTAAATTTCGTATGCGTTCCTTACGCTCATCATAATAACGAGGCTTATAATTAAAAACGTAATGTGATCTTGGTTTAAATAAGCTACCAAACATAAAATTAAATTAACAGTAATTATCAAAATTACTGAATTAAAAAGTTGTGGTCAAGTTTTGTGGATAATTAGCGTGTTAAAACGCTGTTAATGCGGCCATTTTTATGGCAGCAATGGCACATTCTACACCTTTGTTGCCATGTTTTCCGCCAGAACGGTCAATAGATTGTTGCTTGTTATTGTCGGTCAGCACACAAAAAATAACAGGAACGTTGTATTTAATATTTAGATCTTTAATGCCTTGCGTAACGCCTTCACAAACAAAATCGAAATGTTTAGTTGCCCCCTGAATGACATTTCCAATGGCAATTACGGCATTTACTTCTTCAGTTTCCAGCATATATTTGCAGCCGAAAATAAGCTCAAAACTTCCGGGAACGTTATAACGAACAATGTTTTCTATCAGCGTTCCGTTTTCCAGTAAGGCTTGTTCGGCACCCAAATACAAGTTTTCTGTAATGTCAGGATTCCATTCAGAAACAATAATCCCAAACCGAAAGTCCTTCGCGTTTGGAATTGTTGTTTTATCGTAATCAGATAAATTAGTTGTAGCCATTTACCCTATTTTTTTGATGCAAAGGCTGCTTTATTAATATAAATGTCAATGTTTTGAGCCTCGGTAGCATTTGGATAATCATTTTTAATTCTTTCGAACAATTCTTGAGCTTTCGAATAGTTTTCCATTTCCATCGCTGTATTTCCTGCTTTGAAAAGGAATAACGGCGTTGAAAAATTGTTGTCTTTTAATTCAGCCGCTTTTATATAATAGTCAAAAGCATCTTGTGGCTGATTGATATCGGCGAAAGCATCACCAATAGCACCTTTTGCAACAGGCCCTAACAATTCATCTTTTGAAGAAAAATCTTCCAAATAGTCAATAGCTTCTTTATATTTTTTTAATCTCAAGTAAGAAATTCCAGCGTAATAATTAGCTAAATTTCCTGCTTTTGTGCCGCTATATTCATCTGCAATATCCACAAAACCATATTTTCCGTCTGCTCCATTTAGCGCCAGCGTAAATAATGAGTCTGCCGCTACAGTGTTGTTAATGGCGTTTTCGAAATAAGCTTTAGGAAAAGCCAATTCATTGGCAGCTTCTTTTTCTTTAGGCGCTTTTACGTATTTTTGATAAGCCAAATAACCTAAAATTGAAGCGACAATAAGGCCTAAAATAATAAAAATGATGTTTTGATTTTTTTGTATAAATTGCTCCGATTTCGAAGCAGTTTGGTCTAAAGTATTAAAAACTTCAGCCGTGGTTGAATTGTCTTCAATATTTTTTTGAGCATCTTTAACTTTACTTCCTGTCTTTTTGTATGTTGCCATTTCTTAGAAATTTGTAGGCGCAAAAATAGAATTTTTAATTGGAAAGTAAAAATGCAATTGTGCCTAAATTTTCATTTATTTTCAATAATTTTAAACTTTCAAAAAATATAGATGTATTTACAAAAAATAACACTGGTAAATTTCAAAAATTTCGCCTCTCAAACCTTTGATTTTCAGGAAAAAATTAATTGTTTTGTGGGGAATAACGGTGTTGGGAAAACAACTGTTTTGGATGCAATTTATTACCTGTCTTTTGCCAAAAGTTACTTCAATCCGGCGGCGACGCAAAATATTAGGCATTCTGAAGAATTCTTTATGATTGATGGCGCCTATCATATTAACGATAAAAGTGAAAATGTTGTATGCAGCTTGAAAAGGGGAAATAAGAAAGTGGTGAAACGAAATGGCAAAGCGTATGAGAAATTTTCTGAGCATATTGGCTATTTGCCGTTGGTAATCATTTCTCCGGGCGACAGCGATTTAATTGTTGAAGGAAGCGATACGCGGCGTAAATTTATGGACAATGTGATTTCACAATCCGATAAATTCTATTTGCAGTCCGTTATTAAATACAACAAAGTACTTACACAACGAAATTCTTTGTTAAAATATTTTGCGGCAAACCGCACATTTGATGCGCTCAATTTAAAAGTGTATAACGAGCAACTGGAATCGTACGGAACAATCATTTATAAAAAAAGAACCGAATTTTTGGAAGCGTTTATTCCGATTTTAAGGGAACGATACGCGGCAATTTCCTCAAGCAAAGAACAAGTAAATTTGCTTTATAAAACGCAGTTGGATGAAGGAAGTTTTATGGAATTGTTTGCGCAAAATGTGGAGCGTGACCGAGTGCTCCAGTACACAAGCACGGGAATTCACAAAGATGATTTGGCCTTTGAAATTGACGGCTACCCAATTAAAAAATTCGGGTCGCAAGGACAGCAGAAATCATATTTAATTGCCTTAAAACTGGCGCAGTTCGATTTTATAAAATCACAGTCTAACATAAAACCAATTTTACTGTTGGACGATATTTTTGATAAACTGGATGATTTACGCGTAGAACAATTGATTAAATTGGTGAACAATGATGAGTTCGGACAGCTATTTATCAGCGATACGCACAAACAACGCACAGAAGATGTGGTAAAAAAAACAAATCAACCTTATAAAATATTTCAACTATAATGGCCAAACGTTTCAATGAATTTCAATCAATGGAAGATTTGATGAAAGATGTGATCAAAGAAAATAAACTGACCAAAGGAATGAACCAGATTTCCGTAGAAGAAGCCTGGGCAAAATTGATGGGAAATGGCGTTGTTTCCTATACCAGTAAAGTGGATTTAAATGGAAAAACATTGGTGGTGAAACTGAAATCTTCCGTATTGCGCGAAGAATTGAGCTACGGAAAAGAAAAAATCATCAAAATGATGAACGAGGAGCTGGGGGAAGAATTGATTTCTAAATTAATATTGAGCTGATAAAAAAACCCATTGTTTTTTAACAATGGATTTTTTTAGTTAAAAGTTAAAAGCCTAAAGTTTTTTGCGAATTTTAGTATAATTTCAAATTAAACTCCCTTTCCTTCGGAAAGGGCCGGGGATAGGAATATACTTAAAATATTTCTCTTCCGGCAAAATGAAAAGCGCCTTCAATGGCTGCATTTTCATCACTGTCAGAACCGTGAACTGCATTTTCTCCCATTGAAGAAGCGTACAATTTACGGATGGTGCCTTCAGCGGCATCGGCTGGATTTGTAGCGCCAATCAATACGCGAAAATCTTCAACAGCGTTGTTTTTTTCTAAAATAGCGGCTACAATTGGTCCGCTCGACATAAATTCAACCAATTCTCCAAAAAATGGACGTTCGCTGTGAACTGCATAAAATGCTTTCGCATCGGCGACGGTCATTTGTGTCATTTTCATAGCTGCAATCCTAAATCCTGCAGCATTAATTTTTTCCAATATTGCCCCAACATATCCATTTTTTACGGAATCAGGTTTCAACATTGTAAACGTTCTGTTTGTTGCCATTATTAATTGTCTTTTATTTTAAATTATCGGTACAAAGATACTATTTTCTTAATAAACTTGCCAAATTACTGATAATTTTGCGTGTGGGTTTCAAATACCTCATTGTTTTCGCCCTTAATTTCCATCGTGACCGTGTTGGTTTTAAAATTGAAATTTAAAATCCCAAAACTCTTTTTTGAAACCACATTTCCCAATCGGTATTTGTTTGATTCTCCTTTAAAATCGCTGTAGGAATGCGTAAGTCCGCTCGAAGTAAAATCTATAAGCGGATACGGTAATCCGTCGATTTCCTTTTTTGAAATTTCAGAAATATGCCGGTCTCCGGAAAGTATGATGGCATTTTTTGCGCCGCTCGATTTAATGAGGTTCTCTAATTTATCAACTTCGTGCGGCATATTTGCCCAAGTTTCAAATCCGTGTTCACCCGATAAAAACTGAATGCTGCTCACAATGATGTTATAGTTTGCTTTTGAGTTTTGGAGTTTATCTTTCAGCCACTCCCACTGCATTTTGCCCAACATCGTTCCTTCGCCATACACATTTGGCTTGAACCTTTTTTTGGTTTCTTGATCCGCAGTTAACGCCGTTCTGAAATAGCGGGTATCCAACAGAATAATCTTAATTATCTTGTTGTTCACGCTATAATCTTTGGAAAAATAAACGCCTTCTTGTTTTCTGCGGACATCATTTTTGGCAACATCCAAAAAGTCTAAAAACAATTGTTGGGCTTCCGCTTTTTTGGGATATTCAACGCCGCCATCGTTTAAACCATAATCGTGATCGTCCCAAGTGCCAAGCACTTCCACTTTTTTAGTAAAAGCGGCATAATCAGCATTGTTTTTTTGTTTTTGGTAATTTTCGGCCATATACGTCATATCATAAGTGTCAGTATAGATGACATCACCGCCCCAAATCCAAACATTTGGCTTGTTTTTTTCAATGGATGTCCACAGCGGATTGGCCAATGTCTGGTTGTTGCATGACCCAAATGCAATAACAAAATCAGCAGTGGTTTCCTTTAAAACCAGTGGAATATTTTTTGGATGCTCATTGGTTTTGCAGGAAGAAATGAGTAAAAAAAGGATGAAGAGAGATTTGATATGGTTCATTTTTGTATGCTAATAATAAAAGGTATCATTAAACTTATATTTTTATTGAATTTTTAATCAACTGTTTTACTGATTGTTGAGTATATATTAACTGTCAAGATAGGATATGCACATCATTTAAATCTGTTTAAATGTAATTTTAACAAATGTACAATTGTTGTTGAAAAAAAATATACTATATTTTTGTATATTTGCACTCTTATGAATAAAACTGATATTAAGGAAATAGAAGAGTTGTTTTCTACACCTCAAAATGTGGTTATTGTGCCTCATAAAAATCCCGATGGTGATGCTATTGGGGCAAGTCTGGCTATGTATCATTATCTAAAAAAACAGGGACATCATCCAACGGTGGTTGCCCCAAATGATTATCCTGATTTTTTAAAATGGCTGCCGGGCTCAAAAGATGCCCTGAAATTTGATATGCAGAACCGGCAATCAAAAAAAGCGATAGAAGAAGCATCCGTTATTTTTATATTGGATTTTAATACCTTAAACAGGGTGGGTGATGATATGCAAAATACTTTACAGAAATTTAAAGGTATTTTTATGGTGATTGACCATCATCAACAGCCTGAAGATTTTGCAAAATACTTATTTTCAGATACTTCTATTTGCTCAACCTGCCAGATGGTATATCATTATTTGGAAAAATTTAATGATGTTGAAGTAATTGATGCCGATATTGCAACCTGTATTTATACCGGAATTATGACCGATACGGGATCGTTTCGATTTCCTTCAACCACAAGTGAAACACACAGAATTGTTGCCGATTTAATTGATAAAGGTGCTGACAATTCCAAAATTTACAACAATGTTTACGACACCAATTCGTATGGCAGTTTACAACTTTTGGGACGCGCACTAACAAATTTAGTAGTTAAACCCGAACTAAAAACGGCTTTTATTACCTTGTCGCAAGCAGAATTGGACGAATTTGATTTTCAAAAAGGTGATACGGAAGGAATTGTGAATTACGGATTGTCGGTTGAAGGCGTTATTTTTGCCGCTATTTTTATTGAAGATATTGAACAAAAAATTATAAAAATTTCCTTTAGGTCAAAAGGAAGCTTTTCAGTAAATAAATTTGCCCGGGAACATTTTGAAGGCGGTGGGCACGACAATGCTGCCGGAGGAAAATCCAAAATATCATTGGGTAAAACTGTCGAAAAATTTTTAAAATTGCTGCCAACTTATCAAAACGAGTTACTTGCTTCTTATGAAGAATAATTATTTTCTTTATATTTTTATATTTTTGATGGTTTCCTGCGGAAACCCTGTTCCGCGTAAGCCTATTTTAAGAAAAACGGGCACTTTTTTAAATGAATCTGTCAAATTTAATAAAACGATGAACGAAAATGAAGAAAAGGCTTTTGCCGCCTTCATGGAAAAAGATTCGCTTACCCAATATATCGCTTCACCAAATGGATTTTGGTTTACATTTAATCAAAAAAAATCTAATTCCTATTTGCCTCAATTTGGAGACCAGGTTTTTTATACTTTTGCAGTGTATGATATTGACAATACATTAATATATAGTGCCGAAGAAATAGGGGAGCAAACCTATATTATTGATAAACAAGAAATTATTGAAGGCCTTAGAAACGGATTAAAATTGATGGCTGAAGGCGATGAGGCTACTTTTCTGTTTCCTTCGCACAAAGTTTACGGATACACAGGCGACGACAATAAAATTGAAATAAATCAACCATTAATATACAAAGTTCAAATAATTAAAATCAATAGAAAAAAATGAAAGCAATTAAAATTTTAGGAGTAATTACAGTAATTTCAATGATGATGTCCTGCAACAATAAAGGTGCCGCACAAAAATCACTAAAAACCGAAGTGGACTCAGTGAGCTATTCATTGGGCATAGATATTTCAGGTAAATTAAAAGCCAATTTCACGGAAATTGACAAAGATCTTTTCATTCAGGGTGTTATGAATGGATTGGATTCTACAAATATTTTGATAACTGAAGAAAATACTGCCGTAATTTTAAGAGAATTTTTTCAAAAAAGACAGGAAGAAAACCAAAAAAAACAAATTGAAGAGAGAACAAAACAAATGGAAACTGAATTTGCTGATGTAAAAGAAGAAGGTCTTAAGTTTTTGGAAGCAAATAAAACAGCTAATGGCGTTCAGGTTACTGCAAGCGGTTTGCAATATATCATTTTAAAAGAAGGAAAAGGAGATAAACCTTTTGAGACTTCAACCGTAAAAGTGCATTATCACGGAACTTTAATTGACGGTACTGTATTTGACAGCTCAGTTGACAGAAAAGAACCGGCAACGTTTGCTGTTAACAGGGTAATTAAAGGGTGGACAGAAGGACTTCAATTAATGAATGTTGGTTCAAAATTCAAGTTTTTTATTCCCCAAGAATTGGCTTATGGTGCTTTTCCTCGCGAAGGAGGGCCAATTAAACCATTTGCAGCTTTAATTTTTGAAGTTGAATTGTTAGAAATTAAAAAATAATTGTTTACCCGTTTTACATTGTTGATTTGTAAAACAATAAATTGATAAAATGCCCTTTTAAATGAGATATTTAAAAGGGTATTTTTGTGAATTGCAGCCAACCTGTTGTAATTTATAAAATTTATTTGGTGATTGTTTATCCAAACAAATTATATTTACATTTAAAACGAAAAACAGAAAACAGGCTGTAAATGCCGATTACACCTTGCGGATTTTTAACAAAAAACCATATATAGTGTGCTTGTATAACCAAATAAATTAGACTAAAAAAATGAAAGCTCAACTAATTACAACCGTATTTTTATTACTTGTATTTTCTTGTAAACCAACAAAATATACCAATTTGGATGATGGTTTGTACGCAAATATGGAAACCAACAAAGGAGTCATTCTTTTGAAGCTTGAATTTGAAAAAACACCTGTAACGGTGGCCAATTTCGTTTCTTTGGCAACAGGCACAAATCCCTATGTTGTTGGCGCAAAAAAAGGAAAAAAGTATTATAATGGCATTATTTTTCATAGAGTTATCAAAGATTTTATGATTCAAAGCGGCGATCCGTTGGGCACGGGAGAAGGTGATCCGGGATATAAATTTGACGATGAATTCCCTAAAGACAGTTTGGGAAACCTTTTATTGAAACACGACAAACCCGGTATTTTATCGATGGCAAATTCCGGTCCTGCCACAAACGGAAGCCAGTTTTTTATCACACATAAGGAAACTTCCTGGCTGGACGGCAAACATACTGTTTTTGGAAATGTGGTTGAAGGCCAGGCGGTGGTAGATTCCATTAGGCAAAATGACACCATCAGAAATATTGATATCATCACCATTGGAAAAGTTGCCAAGAAATTTGATGCCCAAAAGGAGTTTTCTTCTTACTATGAAAAGAATCAAAAATTTTTAAAAGAGAAACAAGAAAAAATGCAACAGGCCAAAGTAGCAACTTTGGCAAAAATAAGTCAATATTTGGATGAAGCGAAACCCTTGCCATCCGGATTGAAATTGGTAATTACAGAATCAAAAAACGGAGCGTTTCCACCTAAAGGCAGCAATGTAAAAGTGAATTATGCAGGCTATTTTACGGATGGAAGATTGTTTGACACCAGTTATAAGGAAGTTGCAATGGCATACGGAACCTATGATGAAGCTCGAGACAAACAAAATGGTTATGCGCCATTCACCACCATTTATGGTCCGGACGCCCGATTGATAGGTGGTTTTAAGGAGGGTTTGCAAAAAATGAAAATTGGCGATAAAGCGATGTTATTTATACCTTCTCATTTGGGTTATGGTGAGCAGGGCGCCGGCAATGTGATTCCGCCTAATACCGATTTGATATTTGAATTGGAATTGGTTGAAATTTCAAATTAACTTATAAATAATTAACGCAATCCGATGATAGACCAACTTATTGATAAAGACATTGAATTGCTTATTTACCTAAACAATTTAGGAACAACAAACTGGGATGGTTTTTGGCTGTTTTTGTCAAATAAGTTCAGCGCCATTCCATTGTATTTGCTTTTGTTATATTTCACTTACAAACAATTCGGATTAAAAAAAACTGTTGTTGCAATATTTTTCGTTCTTTTATTGATTGCTTTATCAGATCAATCTAGCAATTTATTTAAATACGGTTTTAAAAGATTGCGACCTTGCCACAATGAAAATATTTCCCATTTAATTCGGTTGGTGGGCAATCGTTGTGGCGGATTGTATGGCTATTTTTCGGCACACGCAGCCAATTCTATGGCGATTGCCGTATTTTTTGGGTTGCTGTTGAGAAGTAAACAAAACTATCTATTTCCCATTCTTATTTTATGGGCAATATCGGTTTCGTATAGCCGTATTTATTTGGGCGTACATTTTCCTTTGGATGTGTTGACGGGAATGTTGTTTGGGCTTATTTATACGATGCTGTTTTATGCGTTTTTTAAAATCTTTTTGAAAAAATTTATGCTTTAGATGAATAAATTTCTTTGTTAAAAGGTTTTAGGAATATCAGCAAAAAAATGACGCTGAAAGCCAATTCATAAATTTCCCATTTTCTGTTTGATGAAATAAATACCAGTAAAACAGTACCGGTTAAAAACGCAATGGTATGATGCCATTGCACAATTGGCACCGCAAATTTGTTCGCCAAATTTTTAACCCAATCAAACTTTCTGTATAAGATGGGTGTTATAAATAAATAAATAACCAAAACAACGGTCAAAAGCTGGCTAAAAATTAACTTATTTATTTTGGTGTCCTCAATAACCAAATTGTGTAAATTGGATTCTCCTTGTGCATTATTTTCTATAAAATATTGGGAAGATTCCACATTAAAAATGCGTTGTCCCCAGGAAATCTCTTCACCGGCACCAAAAAAGAAAACAATTGCCATCGCTAAAATTCCAATTTTCCAAAACAAATCTTTGTGCTTGAAAAGTTTAAAAAATCGCACCGATAAAAGCAAACTCGAAATCAACAGAAAAGTTGCAGATGCAAATTCGATAAAACCATCTTCTTTGGTATAAACTTCATCAAAATAAGTAAGGTCGGTGTTTGCAAAGTAAATTCCCAATCCGAATATCACGATTAAAAATAAATAGGCTACTTTATCAATATAAGTAAGTGTTTTCATATAAAAATTTTGTTTGATTTTTTATTCATTAGGAATTCTCCCAAATTTAATCAATGTTTCCCAAGTATTTTTTGGAGCTCATTTTATTTTTTAAAAGTACTATTTTTTTGATATTAAATAATATTCTCTGATCAATCGATCTTTGCTTTTTGAACCAACATTCAAATTATAAGTTTCAATGCGTTCTAAATTGTAATCTTGGCTTAATTTAGATTTGATAATTTCTTTATCTACCTTTGTTACCAACAGTCCAAAATTTTGTTCAGAAGGAATTTCTAATATCTCATTTTTATAAATATCTTTTAGAATGCCGTTATAATCCCAAAGCAGTTCCGGAGCGATTTCACCAATGGAATAACTGCTTATGCCCTTGCTTTTTTCAAATTGATGCAAAGAATGAATTGATTTAAATTCTGGGTTTTTATTTAAATTGTTCGACAATGGCAATCCGAAACCAGCCAAAGAAACAACGAACAAAATGGTTAAATAAAAGACCTTTGAAAACTTTTTGCGATACAAATTTCTGATAAGCAGGATTCCGATTAAAAATGCAGACAAGGAAGTTAATAGATAGCTTATTGGGTGATTTTGGAATCCGTCTTTCAATAAAATAAACAAAGCGAACGGAACGGAAAGGCATATGAAAGCAATCAGTCCGAAATTAAAATAAACCGGAATTGTTTCTTTATTTCGTTTTAAATTGGAAAAATTGAAAATTAAATAATGGATATAAAATCCGGTATTTATGGCCAGCGGAATCAATGCAGGAACCAAATACCGTGCTTTTTTCTCGGGAATCAACGACAATAAAATTACCGCAATAATCGTCCACCAAAATGAAAATTGATAAGCTTTTTTATTTGTAACACGTTTTATCAAATAAGGATACAGCAAACTGATAAATGCCGGAATTGCCCACAAACCGGACTGGATAAAAAAGTTCCAATAGTAATAAAATGGTTTTATGTTGTAGCTGCTCCAATTATCTGTTTCTTTTGTGGCAATTTCTAAAAACGCTTTTGGATCGGCTAGTCTTACAAACAAAAACCACCAGCCGCCAATCACCATAAATAAAATGAGGAAAGCGAGCAATGGAAGTATTCTCGGCTTTAGGTTTTTAAATTTAAATACAATGCCATAGGAAATCAAAAAAGGCAAAAACAAGACATATAGCGATACCGGGCCTTTGCTCATTATTGAAAATCCGACAAAAAATGCAGCCAATAAAGCGTTTTTCCAGAGGGCGCTTTTTTCTTCAAAGAAGAGAAACAAAAAATAGAGTCCGGCAAGCATAAAACCGTGCGCAAAAATATCCCAGGGCGCTTCAATAATGATGGCGAAAATATAAAAAGAAGTGACCAAAATTAAACTGTTATTCAGACTTTGAATTTTTGGCAGCTTTAATTTTAACGATAAATAATAAATGCAAATTCCTGCAAACAACACCATCAATGCTGCCGGAAGCCTTAAAGCCCAAACATTGTTGATGCCAATTAATATTCCTGAGACAGCTGTTAACCAAGTTGGTAATGGTGGTTTTTGGTAACGGGCTTCGCCATTCATTGTGGTTAATAACCAGTTATCGTCCTGCACCATTTCACGTGCCGTAATAAAATTTCGGGCTTCCATAATGGTGATGTTTGGAACTTCCAGGTGAATCAAGAGCATTAATAAAACAACACCTGACAATAGGGCTAATGGATATTTTTCGAAGATTTTAATCATCTGAAATTGTCTTTAGAATGGTACTCATATTTTCCCTTTTTGATAAAATTAGATTTCTGAAATAAATTAAGGAACCCATCAAGTGACCAAGCAACAGCACCGGATCTTTTCTTAAAATCGCATAAATTAAAATCATAACGGAGCCAATGAAACTCAACAGCCAAAATCCGTAAGGCAATAAAGATTCTTTGTTTTTTTCGGAATAGATCCATTGGTACACAAACCGAAGCGCAAAAATGGTTTGCGCAAAAATGCCCATAATTAATAACCATTTCGGAATATCCTCATTTTTTAGCAACTTGGTCATATCGTAAGTGTTGTTGTTGAAATAGTAAATAACAATGAGCAATGGAAAAATCCACAGGAAAATACGCACATATTTTGGCGCTTTTTTCCACTCGCCCTGCAATTGCAAGTTCCGGATATAAATAAAATAGGTGAGTGACTGGCCCAACATAATGGAAAAATCCTCACGCAAATAGCCATAAACAAATAAAAGAAAGGAGGCAAACAGGCTTATTTTCCAAAAAATGGCAGGCGTTAACACCTTTTTGCTTTTTTCTGATAAAATCCATTGCAAAATGAGCCTTACGGAAAATAACAGCTGCGCCAAAAAACCGATACTGTAAATGATCCAATTGCTCATTACCCTTTTTTAGCTATTTTATAATTTAAGTATTTTTTCTTCATCCATACATAGGCAAAGCAATCGATAAGCGGACCGATCAATCGGTTCCATAAGCCATATTTTGCCACACCCGCAATTCTTGGGAAATGCTGTACTGGGATTTGTTTTATTTTGCCGTTTTGCAATAAAATCATTGCCGGTAAAAATCGATGCAAGCCATTAAACATAGGGATATTTTTGGCAAATTCTGTTTTAATTACTTTTAACGGACAGCCGGTATCGTCCATTCCATCATCAGTAAAAGCACGCCTGATGCCATTTGCAATTGTGGATGACATATTTTTTACAAAGGAATCTTTTCTGCCGGTTCTAACACCAGTGACCAAATCATACTCGCCAATTTCTTTCAGCAATAAATTAAAATCTTCCGGCGCCGTTTGCAGATCAGAATCGATATATCCAACCAATGCTGCATCCACATGTTTAAATCCGGCTGCAATGGCAGCGCTCAATCCCTGGTTTTGTTCAAATGAAATATAGGAGAAATCAGGGCTGCTGTCACAAATTTCTTCTATCAATAACTGGCTGTTGTCTTTGCTTCCGTCATTCACAAAAAGGATACTGGTTTTTTTTGAGGCAATTTTCAGATAGTTGGAGAGCTCTAGTTCCACGCGTTTTAAATTGTCCTCTTCATTGTAAACAGGAACAATAATGGTAAATTCGTATTTCATTATTTTTGAGCCAATTTTAGTAATTCTTCGGCAGCTTTAAACGGTGTTGTTTTTAATTTTTGGATGTCTTCCAAGTATTTTTTTAAGGCTTCTTTCACTGCAGGTTTGTTGTAAAAATTATTTTTTAATTGTTGGTTGATGGTTTCCAGCAGCCAATACTTGTTTTGTTCATTTCTTCTTTTTTCAAAATAGCCATTCGACTTTGTTAAACTCAAATATTCCTGAATTATTTCATAAACGGCGTCAATACCTTCATTATAAAAAGCGTTGCAAGTTGTTACTTTTGGCTGCCAACTGCTTTCTTTTGGCGGATACAAATGCAAGGCTCTGGAAAATTCCGCTTTTGCCAAATTGGCGTTTTTTACATTGTTCCGGTCGGCTTTGTTAATCACAATAGCATCGGCCATTTCAATAATTCCACGTTTAATCCCCTGCAATTCATCACCGGCTCCGGCCAATTTTAATAATAAAAAGAAATCGACCATGGAATGCACGGCAATTTCACTTTGTCCGACACCCACGGTTTCAATAATGATGGTGTCAAATCCTGCGGCTTCACATAAAATAATCGTTTCCCTGGTTTTTTGCGCCACTCCGCCCAAAGATTCACCACTTGGGGAAGGACGGATATAAGCATTTGGGTCTTTCACCAATTCTTTCATTCGGGTCTTGTCGCCCAAAATACTTCCTTTGTTGATAGAACTGCTTGGGTCAATGAAAACGGCAATCTTATTTCCTTTTTGTGTAAAATATTTCCCAAAAGCTTCAATAAAAGTGCTTTTTCCGACACCTGGAACGCCCGTAATTCCAATCCTTACCGATTTATTTGCAAAGGGCAAACAATGCTCAATAATGGCGTTGGCTTTTTCTTTGTGTTTTGGGTTTGTGCTTTCTATTAAGGTAATTGCGCGACTTAAATGCGAAATGTCGCCTGCCAATATTTTTTCGACAAAAACAGTTTCTGAAGGCTGTTCACTTCTTTTGAGCTTCATTTGTTTTATGGAATTGTCACTAACAGAAGAAGGTGATTTAACGCCTTCAACCTCATGCAAGGCAGATTCTGATGACTTTTTTTTACGCATTTATTGATAGTTCAATGTGGTTGGCAAATTTAAAATATTTAATCGGAAAAAATAATTCAAATAAAATTATGTAATTTTTTGCGATTTTAAGTCGGTAATTGATGTTTATTCTTCTTTCAGCAAATAAATGGAACTTTTGTAATTGGAATCCAGAAGCGTCATTTTTGCTTGATATTCTGCTGGAATGTCTTTCTTTTTTTTGTTTGAAAGAATAAAAAACAACTTATTGCCACTATTTAAAATTGAATCCATTTCCTTGGTGTCAGCTATTGTTTTTGCTTTCCCGTTGGAATAAAACTGTCCGGAATAGGATTTGTCTTTCCAATAATACAGGGCTTCATTTTTGTTGAAATCAATCTGTTGGTTTTCAATCAAATATTTATCTGAATTCATATAAAAATTCAATTTACCAGTTAAAAATGCCCCAAAAAATACAAGTATCACCAATGCTGGAAAAACAGATCCAACAATTAACATTAATTTTTTCTTTTCATAATTTTTCCACCAATGAATCATTAATAAAGCAATAGGAATGGTTACGGGAAGGATGTAGGTGTGTAAAATGTTTTTAGAAATCGTAAAAAAGAGCGGCGTCCAAAGCAACCAAAAAACTAGATAGGAAACATAGTTGTCCTTAAAAATAGTTTTTCTTTCTTTCCAAATTTTATACAGCACAATTTGTATCCATGGAAATGCAAAAGCGAATAAAAATACCCAAATCATCCCCAGCGGCTGCGAGTGCCCGCTGCCGTACAAATCGCCTTTCCAACCCGGTTCTAAAAATCGTTTAAAATGTTCGCCTACAATAAAATAATCCAAAAATCCGGGCGACCGTTGCTCTGCAAGTACGTACCATGGAATTGAAATGATTGCGGTAAGCAGCAATCCGGTAAACCAGGGTAATTTTAAATAGAGTGTTTTAATTGATGTTTTTTGAATTAGAATCCATACGAAAATAGGAGGAACCGTCAGCACTAAAATGATTGGTCCTTTGGACAAAAATCCGAGTCCGAGTGCAATAAAAAACAAGTAATTCCAAAATGAATATTTTTCGTTCTGCATCGCTTTCCAAAATGAAATCATAATCAGCGCAATACAAAAAGACAGCGCGCTATCGGTTGAAACAACGCCTGTATGAATCAAAAATTCGGGCATAGTTAGCAAAATAAATGCCGGTAAATAAAAGGAAACGCCATTTGTTTTTGCAAGTTTTCCTAAAATGATCAATAAAACCAAAGCCAACAAATAAGAGGGAAACCGCGCGGCCATTTCACTAACGCCGAAAGTTTCAAAACTTAAGGCGGAAAGCCAGGTTGACAATGGTGGTTTTGCCCAAAAAGGAATACCGTAATCAATTTGCAGGACCACCCAGTTTTTGGTTTCGTACATGATTCTGGCAATTTCGCCATAGCGCGACTCGGTTTTGTCCAATAAAGGAATTGCAGCCGTAAGAATAAGACGGAAAATTACAATGATAAGCACAGAAATAAACAGATAAAAAGAGGTGTTTTTATAGTTTTTTAAGTCCATTTTAGAAGCGTTTGTTGGTTTTGTGAATTATTTTTTTGAATTGACAATTTTATGGATTCTGTACAAATCAATCCATAATTTTATAAAATAGCTTGCTTTTACTTTTGAATCTCCTCTGTCTACCCATCGTAACAAAGGCACTTCCAGCATTTTTTCCAACACTTTGTCGCCTCCGTAAAATTTGATGATTCTGTCAAAAATCTCCACATCAAACAGCCATTTGGAAACAAAAGCATCCTTAAAAACAGCTTCAGCCAGTTCTTTGGAGAAAACTTTGCAGCCGCATTGGGTGTCGTAAACGTTTAATTTTAAAATATAAGAAATAATGGTCGCGATAATTCTGCCGATAAAAAACCGGTAGTGACTTCTTTCAATCACGGCGCCGATTCTTTTTATTCTAGAGCCAAAAACAAATGATATTTTTTCATTTAAAAAACAGGTCATCGCCAGACATTCTTCCAGTGAAGTTGCCAAATCGGCATCCAGATAGGCAATATAGTCGAAATTGTGATGGTAATTACAAAAGTGAAAGCCGCTTCTGATGGCTTCAGCTTTCCCCATATTTTTAATGTAGGAATGCACAATTACCTGATTTGGAAAACGAGATTTCAGGCCTTCAAGAATCGACAGCGTATTGTCTGAAGAGCCATCGTTGACAAAACAGACTAAAATAGTCGGATTTTCTTCAATAAAATGGCTGTATTCCTGCACAGCCAAGCCTTTTTCTTCATTATAGCAGGGAATGATGATGCAAACATTATTTTTTACGGTGGACAAATTGTACATGAAGGCGTTCTGCTTAGTTGAAATCTTTAACTGTTGAAATCTATATTCGCCGTAAATTTAATTTATTTATTAAGATAAAATGATTTCGCGCTAAATAATGTTTTACTTAATTGTTTGGCTAAATTATGATGAGTGTTGCCTATTGCATTAAGGATTGAAGTGGAAATCCCGGCTTTGCGAGCTTATTCAGCAATATGTTCAACAGATTGCCACGCTTCGCTCGCAATGACGGATTGGAGCGGAAAGCCTGACCCTTGCGGTAATGCCAAAATAGTGATTATTTTATTTGCGGTTCAAATTGGAATTTAGCCAATATTCATCATCCATTCAATTTGCGTTCAGGATTTTTAGTATATTTACGCTTTTAAATTAAGGGAATTTTAATGGAATTATACAAAACAAATCAGCTCAAAATATACAATTCTTTAAGCAAATCTAAAGAAATTTTTAAACCGATTGTTGAAGGAAATGTTGGGATGTATGTATGCGGACCAACGGTTTACAGCAATGTGCATTTGGGAAATGTGCGAACTTTTATGTCGTTTGATTTGGTGTTCCGTTATTTGAAACAGCTGGGCTATAAAGTGCGTTACGTGCGCAATATCACCGATGCCGGACATTTGGAAAATGATGCAGATGAAGGCGAAGACCGGATTGCCAAAAAAGCAAGGCTGGAAAAAATTGAGCCGATGGAAGTGGTGCAGCGCTATACGGTCGATTTTCATGAAACATTGCAAAAAATAAACAACTTGCCGCCAAGCATTGAGCCTACGGCAACCGGACATATCGTAGAGCAAATTGAAATTATTAAAGATATTTTGCAGAAAGGAATGGCCTATGAAATAAATGGGTCGGTGTATTTTGATGTGTTAAAATACAATGAAACAGAACATTACGGAATTCTTTCCGGCAGAAATATAGAAGATTCCATTCACAATACGAGGGAACTGGACGGGCAATCGGAAAAGAAAAACCCACAGGATTTTGCGCTTTGGAAAAGAGCCGAAGAAAAACATATTATGCGCTGGCCATCGCCCTGGGGAGAAGGTTTTCCCGGCTGGCATTTGGAATGTACCGCCATGAGCACAAAATATTTGGGTGAAACATTCGATATTCACGGTGGCGGAATGGACTTAAAATTTCCGCATCACGAATGTGAAATAGCGCAATCGAAAGTGAAAAATCAAGTAAATCCGGTGAATTATTGGATGCACGCAAATATGCTGATTTTGAATGGCCAGAAAATGGCAAAATCGACAGGGAATTATATTTTGCCCAATGAAATTTTTACGGGCGAAAACAAGATTTTAAGCAAGGCTTTTTCTCCAAGCGCCACCCGATTTTTTATGATGCAGGCGCATTACCGCAGCGTGTTGGATTTTTCGAATGATGCCTTGGAAGCTGCCGAAAAAGGCTATATAAAGCTGATGGAAGCTTTAAACAACTTCAATAAGATTGAAACGGGAAAAACATCATCCATCAATATTGGAGACTGGAAACAAAAATGTTACGACGCCATGAACGATGATTTTAACAGTCCGGTGTTGATTGCCAATTTATTTGAAGCGGTGAAATACATTAATTTATTGCTTGAAAAAAAGGAAACCATTTCTGCGGCCGACTTTGAGGCACTTAAAAACACGATGAATACTTTTGTTTTTGATATTTTGGGTTTGAAAAATGAGTTGGAAGAAAACGCTTCAGAAAAATTAAACGGCGTTGTTGAAATGCTGATCAAGATGCGAAAAGAAGCACGTGACAACAGGGATTGGGCACTTTCCGACAAAATTCGCGATGAACTTGCCATGTTGGGAATCCAGTTAAAGGACGGAAAAGAAGGAACAACATTCTCTATAAATTAATTGAAGGAAATCACTAAAATATTGGCGGTTCCATTTATTTGGCTGGTGCGGTTTTATCAAGCGGCAATTTCGCCCTATTTGCCTTCGAGTTGCCGATATTCGCCAACATGTTCGCAATATACAGTGGAAGCGCTAAAAAAGCATGGAATTGTTAAAGGAGGCTGGCTGTCCGTTAAAAGAATTGTGAGCTGCAATCCTTGGGGTGGCCATGGGCACGATCCGGTTCCGTAAAAAAAGTTAAAAGTTAAAAGTTAAAAGTTAAAAGTTAAAAGTTAAAAGTTAAAAGT